>JBIOHU010000113.1:0-6867 GCA_044449225.1 Gemmatimonadales bacterium
GCCGCGGGCGGTGCGCTCGAGCCGGTCGCCGCCGGCGTGCGCACCGGCGTCGGCGTTGATGCCGCCCACGGCGTTACCGTGCAGGCCACCCGCTCCGGCGCCGAAGGCGCCGCCGAGCATTCCCCCGCCACCGCCCGCAGCCCGACGACGAGGGCGACGGTGGTGACGGCCTCGAAGTAGAGGATCGACCGCAGCGCCAGCTTGCCGACTCGCTTCATGTCGTCGCCGTGGCCGGCGATGCCGACGACGAGCGTGGCGAACAGCAGCGGGACGATCAGCGACTTGATCATCCGCAGGAACACCGTCGACAGCACTTCGAGATCGGACGCCTGGAACCCCTTCCCTCCAGGGACGTCGGGAAACAGCCAGCCGACGAGGACGCCGAGGACCATCGAGATGACGATCCACTGCGTCATCGTGATGCGGCGGAACCCGGTGCGTGGTGGCGGCGGCAACGGTGCGGCGGCGGATGAAACGACCGACGTCATCGGGTCAGCGATTCGGGGGGAGCCCGGCCGCGCCGCGGCGAAGACTCGAGTTGCGGTAGCCGTAAGAGAAATAGAGCACGAGCCCGATCACCAGCCACCAGCCGAAGCGCTCCCACGTCTCGCGCGGCAGCCCCTTCATCACGAACAGGCACGCCGCCGCACCGCCGAGGCAGACCGGCCAGACGAACGGCACCCGGAAGGGCCGCGGGCGCTCCGGTTGGGTGTAGCGCAGCACGAGCACCCCGATGCACACCAGTGCGAACGCGAACAGCGTCCCGATGTTCGTCAGATTGTAGGTCTCGCCAGCGTCGCCGATCAGCGACCAGGCGGCGACGAAGACGCCGGTGATCAGCGTCGTCGCGTAGGGGACGCGTGACTTGCGGCCCAGCTTCGCCGCCCACTTCGGCAGCAGGCCGTCGCGCGCCATCGCGTAGAAGATGCGGGGCTGGCCATACTGGAACACCAGCAGCACGGCGGTCATCGAGAAGACGGCGCCGAGCGCGACGAGCCAGCCGGCGTTCTGCATCCCCGTGCGCACGAGCGCGTAGGCGAGCGGATCCGCGTGCAGGCTCGGGTCCAGCTCCTTGTAGTTCACCATGCCGGTGAGGACGGCGCCGACGATGACGTAGATGACGGTGCAGATCGCCAGCCCGCTGAGAATGCCGATCGGCAGGTTGCGCTGCGGGTTCTTGGTCTCCTCGGCCGCGGTGGAGATGGCGTCGAATCCGATGTAGGCGAAGAAGACGATCGCCGCTCCGTGATGGATCCCCTCGAACCCGTTCGGCGCGAACGGCGTGTAGTTCGCCGGATTGATCTTCGTCAGCCCCGCGCCGATGAACAGGGCGAGGGCGAGCAGTTTGACGACGACCATGATGTTGTTGGCCCTGGCGCTTTCCCGCACCCCGCGCATCAGCAGCCAGGTGATGAAGACGACGATCGCCGCCGCTGGCACGTTGACGAGGATGGGGATGCCGGCGATCCGTGGGGCCGACTGGAGCAGCCCGTGAACCCCGGGATCGGAGCTGAGCAGCGCCGTGCGGTAGCCGGTGGTGAGCCAGACCGGAAGGTTGAGCAGTCCGCCAGTGAGCGTCTTGAAGTAGTCCCCCCACGAGATGGCGACGGCGACGTTGCCGACCGCGTACTCGAGAATGAGATCCCACCCGATGATCCACGCCACGAGTTCCCCAAGGGTGGCGTACGTGTACGCGTACGCGCTGCCGGCCTGCGGGATCATCGACGCCAGCTCGGCGTAGCAGAGCGCGGCGAGGGCGCAGACGGCGCCGAGGAGGAGGAAGGAGAAGACCAGCGCGGGACCGGCCCCACTCCGGATGACGTGCCCCGCCGCATCAGTCTGCCCAGCCGCCGCCGTGCCGATGGCGCCGAAGATGCCGGCGCCGATCACCGCCCCGATCGCCAGCATGATCAGGTCGCCCGCACCCAGCTCGCGCTTCATCGAGTTGGGGTGGTCACCCTCGGCGATCAGCTCGGCAATCGGCTTGCGAGAAAAGAGTGAGTTCATCCGTTCGCGGTGGGGAGGCTAGATGAAGAGCGGCGCGAGCACGAGGGTGATCGTGCTGAGCAGCTTGATGAGCACGTGCAGCGACGGGCCGGCCGTGTCCTTGAACGGGTCGCCGACGGTGTCGCCGACCACGGCCGCCTTGTGGGCCTCCGAGCGCTTGCCGCCGAACGCGCCCGTCTCGATGTACTTCTTCGCGTTGTCCCAGGCGCCGCCGCCGTTGTTCAGGAAGCCCGCCATCAGGATGCCGGCGATCGTCCCGACCATCAACAGCGCCGCCACCGACTCGGCGCCGATGTGCTCGCCCGGCTGGCCGAAGTGCTTGAACACCAGCCCGACGATGATCGGGAAGAGCACGACGAGCGCACCCGGCGCGATCATCGCCTTCAGCGCGCCGACGGTCACGATGTCGACGCAGGTCGCGTAGTCCGGATCCTCGGTGCCCTGCATGATGCCCGGCCGCTCGCGAAACTGCCGCCGAACCTCGGTGATCACCGACGATGCCGCCTTGCGCACCGCCGTCATCGCCAGCGACGAGAACCAGAAGACGAGCATCGCACCGAGCAGGCCGGCGACGAACACCACCGGCTTGGACAGATCGACGTGCAGCGCCTGACCGGTGAGGTTTCGCACTTCGTCGAGATAGGCCGAGAAGAGCAGAAACGCCGCGAGAGCGGCCGAGCCGATCGCGTAGCCCTTCGTCAGCGCCTTCGTCGTGTTCCCCACCGAGTCGAGCCGGTCGGTCTTGTCGCGCACCGCCTGCGGTTGGCGCGACATCTCGACGATGCCGCCGGCGTTGTCGGTGATCGGCCCGAACACGTCCATCGCCAGGATGTAGCCGCAGGTGCCGAGCATCCCCATCGTCGCCACGGCCGTCCCGAACAGGCCGCCGATCGCCTGCCCCGCATCGTTCACGACGCCGCTGAGCTGCCCGAGCGAATAGCTGGCGATGATCGCGAAGCCGATGGTGATCACCGGCAGCACGGTGGACTCCATGCCGACCGCGAGGCCGGCGATGATGTTCGTCGCCGGACCGGTCTTGCTCGCCTCGGCGATGCTCAGCACCGGCCGGAAGCGGTACTCGGTGTAGTACTGGGTAATGAAGACGAAGGCGATCGAGGTGAAGATCCCGGTCATGCCGCAGAAGAAGAAGTAGAGCCAGGCTCTCGGCGCGCTCGCGACCTGGAGCAGGGTGTGGGTGGCGAAGAAGAAGGCCACCGTGACCAGCGCCGCCGTGACGTAATAGCCGCGGTTGAGCGCCTTCATCGGGTCCTCGTCGTCGCGCGTCCGCACGACCATCACGCCGACGATCGAGCAGACGAGCCCGAGCGCCATGATGACGAGCGGGAAGAGGATGCCGTTGATGCCGAACGTCTTGTACAGCAGCACGCCGAGAATCATCGCACCGATGTTCTCCGCCGCCGTGCTCTCGAACAGATCCGCGCCGCGGCCGGCGCAGTCGCCGACGTTGTCGCCGACGAGGTCGGCGATCACCGCCGGATTGCGCGGGTCGTCCTCGGGGATTCCCGCCTCGACCTTGCCCACGAGGTCGGCGCCGACGTCGGCCGCCTTGGTGTAGATGCCGCCGCCGAGCTGGGCGAACAGCGCGACGAACGACGCGCCGAATCCGTAGCCGACGATGAGGAAGGGGATCCGCTGCGCCCACTCTCCCTGGGTCACGCCGGCGGGTGCGAACGCCGACCGCGCGGCGAACAGGCCGCCGACGCCGAGCAGACTCATGGCGACGGTGAACAATCCGGAGACGGCACCGCCGCGCAGCGCCGTCTGCAGCGCGTCGTTCAGCGACGTCATCGCCGCCGCGGCGACACGGATGTTGGTGCGGATCGAGACCCACATGCCGACGTAGCCGGCGACGCCGGAGCTGATCGCGCCGAGGAGGAACGACGCCGTGACGTACATCGCGAAGGTCTTCGCATCCTGAACGGGGTCGTTGGCCGTCGTATGACGGAAGTAGCCGTAGCCGATCCCGAGCAGCGCGGCGACGACGATCGACAGCGCGGCGATCGTCTTGTACTGGCGCGCCAGGTACGCTTCGGCCCCCTGCTGGATGGCGTTGGAGATCCGCTGCATCTCCGGCGTGCCGCGGCTGCGGCGGAGCACCCAGCGGGCGAGGAACACGGCGAAGATCAGCGCGGCCGCGGCCGCGGTGATGACGACGGTCAGGAGCGATGACTGCGTCTGCGTCATGAGGCGTGAAGTGGGAATACGAAAGGCGCCGCGGCGGTCAGGCCGAGGCGGGAGTCGGGCGCTCGACGCGCCGCCAGACGAAGAACACGGGAATTCCGATCAGCACGAGCACCAGCCCGGAGACCGATTCCGTGCGCGTCGTCGGCGCGAGGAGGAGGAGCACCATCACACCCGCCGACAGGAGGATGTAGAGGGCGGGGAGCACGGGATATCCGACGGCCCGGTAGGGTCGCGCCACGCCGGCCCGCGTCCGGCGAAGGATGAACAGCCCCGTCGTGGTGAAGACGTAGAAGAGCAGCGCCGCGAAGATGACGTAGTTGAGGAGCTGGTTGTACGTCCCGGTCAGGCAGAGGATCGCCGTCCAGATCGACTGGACGACCAACGCGAAGGCGGGAACGTGATTGCGATTCAACGTGCCCGCCTTGCGGAAGAAGACCCCGTCGCGCGACATCGCGTAGAGCACCCGGGCGCCGGAGAGGATCAGGCCGTTGTTGCAGCCGAAGGTGGAGATGAGGATCGCGATCGCCATCAGCGCGCCGCCGCTGCCGCCGAAGATCGTCTCGGCGACGGCCGTGCCGACGCGGTCCTCGGTGGCGTGCCGGATGCCGCGGGCGACGACGCCGGCGCTCCCGGCGATTCCATCGTACGGCAGGACGTTGAGATACGAGACGTTGGCGACGATGTAGAGGAGCGAGACGAGCCCGGTCCCCAGCAGCAGCGCCATCGGCAGGTTGCGCGACGGATTCTTCACTTCGGCAGCGGCGAAGGTGACGCTGTTCCAGGCGTCGCTGGAGAAGAGGGAGCCGACCATCGCCGCGCCGAAGGCGACGACGAGGCCGTACGACCAGCTCCACTCGCCGACGAAGCGCCCCCCGCCGAAGTTCGACGCGACGGCGAGCGCGTTGCGGCCGACGGTGAGGCCGAGGAGGACGAGGATCGCCAGCGCGCCGGTCTTCACGACGGTCAGGGTCGTCTGCACCAGCTTCCCCTCCCTCACGCCACGCAGGTTGACCCAGGTGAGGATGGCGATGCTGAGGAGACCAGCGAGACGCTGTGGATTGAGGCCGATCGTGATCGCGTCGGCGGGACCCGTGCAGCCGAGGGCGGCGACGCAGACGTCGGCGCGGGGAAACCAGGAGAAGAAGCTCGCGCTCACGGCGGGAAAGAGCACGCCCATGAACTTGCCGAAGGCCACGGCGACCGCGGCGATCGTTCCCGTCTGGATGACGACGAAGAAGGTCCAGCCATAGAGAAAGCCCATGAGGTTCCCCATGGACTCGCGGAGGAAGACGTACTGCCCTCCTGCCTGCGGATACATCGCCGCCATCTCGCCGTAGGCGAGGGCGCCGAGGAGGGTCATGACCCCGGACAGCACCCAGGCGAGCATCATCCACATCGGCGACGGCAGGCCGCGGGCCATGCTCGCCGACACGATGAAGATCCCCGACCCGATCATCGAACCGGCGACGAGCATCGTCGCGTCGGTGAGCGACATCGCTTTGATGAATCCGGTGCCGGACTGCGGCGTTGCGTCGGTCAGGTCGGCCGAGCTGCTCATGCAGGGTACGGAATAAGCGGAAGGGTCACCGGCGGCGGTCGCCGGCGGCGCGTGTCGCGGGATCGGGAAAAATGTAGGCCTGCGTCCGGGGGATCGCTAGACCGCACGCGGATGAATCACCGCGTGCGGCGCGCGACGATGGACGACGTCAGAACTCGTAGCCGATCTGTGCCTTCATGCGCAGCGGCGTGCCGTCCGGTCGCGTGCCCGGACGAAAGCGCATCGAGCGCAGCACCTCGGCGATGCGACGGTTGTAATCGCCGTCGCGCGTCTCGCTGAATCGGAAGTCGACGACGCGGCCGGTGGAGTCGACGTCGAACTCGGCGATGAAATGGAAGCCGCGCACGCTCTTCGGCGGCGGAAGCGGGGGGAGGAAGAACTCGATCGGCTGCGGCGGATAGTTCACCTGGTTTCCGCCGCCGGTGCCGGACCCATTCGCGTTTCCCTTTCCCGGACCGACCCCCGCGCCGACGCCGCCTCCGGTTCCCGGGCCGGCACCGGCGGTGCCATCCACTCCGCTGCCGCCGTTCGCTCCGGGTAGCACGGCGACGGTGGTCGCGGGCACCGGCACGACGCTCTGCTGAGGCGCCGGCTTCGCCGCGGGCGTCACCACCGGTGCGGGCTTCGGCGGTACCACTTTCGGAACGACGGGCTTCGGTGGCTGAGGCAGGGTCGTCGGCGTGGGGACCGGTTCAGGCGCGAGCCGAACGAAGCGCAGCGTCTCCTTCGTGCCGCCGGTGCCACCCGATCCGCCTCCACCTCCGCCTGCCGGCCCCGCGCCGCCGGCCCCCTGCTGCATTCGTTGGATCACCGCGCCCGGCATCATGAAAGGAGCGATGAGCAGCGCGATGACGAGCAGGTGCACGAGCACCGACACGATCGCGCCGGCGCGCCGCCCTTCGTCGCGCGCCGGAAGGCCGATCGGGACGCGATAAGGGCGACCGCCAAGCGTGTACGGCGGATCGTGGGTCGGTCTGTCGTCCAGCTGAGTCATGCGACCTCGACGGAGCTCGAGCGCGACTGCGCTCGTGACCCAAAGTTATACGACCGACGACCCTCAAAGGGTTCGTCGGCGGCACCGGCGACTTCGACGGCAA
>JBIOHU010000114.1:0-6845 GCA_044449225.1 Gemmatimonadales bacterium
GTGATGCGCTCCCGGCAGTCGTCCGCTCGACTGAGCGAAGTGGTCACGACCGCCGCCCCAGCGACGGCTGAGCGCGCCGCCCAGCGCCGCAGCGACTCCGCGGCGCCCGCGGAACCGGTCGTCGCGAAGAAGATCGACTGCCCCATAAGCCGGTGAAACGTGAAACGTGAGACGTGAATCGTATACTGCGTCACGCAGTCACGTTTCACGTCTCACGATTCACGTCTCACCGGTAGTTCGGTTCACGGGCTTTTCGGGCGTAGATGTTGCCCTCCTGCGTTGGCCACCGACCTCCTCGCGCCGCTGAATGACCGAACGACCGAACGCCCCTGCCTGGCACCACGACGCCATCATCTATCAGCTCCACGTCAAGGCGTTCCGGGATGCCAGCCGCGACGGTTACGGGGACTTCCGCGGATTGCTCGAGAAGCTCGACTACATCGCCGAGCTCGGCGTCACCGCCGTCTGGCTCTTGCCGTTCTATCCCTCGCCCCTCAAGGACGACGGCTACGACATCGCCGAATACTGTGGGGTCCACCCGAACTACGGCACGATCGACGACTTCAAGGAGTTCCTCGACGCCGCCCATGCCCGCGGACTCCGCGTCATCACCGAGCTGGTCATCAACCACACCTCCGACCAGCACCCCTGGTTCCAGCGCGCCCGCCGCGCGCCGAAGGGGTCGCCCGAGCGCGAGTACTACGTCTGGTCCGACGACGCCAACCGGTATGCCGACGCGCGCATCATCTTCGTCGACTCGGAGACGTCCAACTGGACCTGGGACCCGGTCGCCCAGCAGTTCTACTGGCATCGCTTCTTCAGCCACCAGCCCGACCTCAACTTCGACAATCCGGCGGTGCTCGAGGCGATGCTCGACGTCATGCGCTTCTGGCTCGGGCTCGGCGTCGACGGGCTGCGACTCGACGCGATCCCCTACCTCGTCGAGCGCGAGGGGACGAGCTGCGAGAATCTCCCCGAGACCCACGCCGTGCTCCGGACGCTCCGGGCGGCGATGGATGCCGAGTTCAGCGACCGGATCTTTCTCGGTGAGGCGAACCAGTGGCCGTCGGACGTGCGCCCGTACTTCGGCGACGGGGACGAGTGCCACATGGCGTTCCACTTCCCCGTCATGCCGCGCATGTACATGGCGCTGGCGAAGGGAGACCGGACGCCGATCGTCGACATCATGGCGCAGACGCCACCGATCCCCGAGGGGTGCCAGTGGGCGATCTTCCTTCGGAACCATGACGAGCTCACTCTGGAGATGGTGACCGACGAGGAGCGCGACTACATGTACGCGCAGTACGCCCGGGATCCGCGTATGCGCGTGAACCTCGGCATCCGGCGCCGCCTCGCGCCGCTGATGGACAACGGCCGCAAGGAGATCGAGCTGATGCACGCCCTGCTGATGTCCCTTCCCGGCTCGCCGGTGCTCTACTACGGCGACGAGATCGGCATGGGCGACAACGTCTACCTGGGCGACCGCAACGGCGTGCGCACGCCGATGCAGTGGAACTCCGACCGCAACGCCGGCTTCTCCAGCGTCGACAGCGCGGCGCTGTACTTCCCGGTCGTCGTCGATCCGCCGTACAACTACCAGACGGTGAACGTCGAAGCGCAGGAGCGTTCGGCTCGCTCGCTCCTCCAGTTCGTGCGGGCGATCGTCAAGCTGCGGCGGCGCCACCGTGCATTCGCCCGTGGCAGCTTCGAGCCGCTCGGGCCGCAGAACCGGCACGTGCTCGCCTTCCTCCGCCGATTCGACGACGAGATCATTCTCTGCGTGAACAACATCGCCCACCACGCCCAATACGTGGAGCTGGACCTCGCCGAGCTCGAGGGATGGCGTCCGATCGAGTTGTGGAGCGGGAATGGTTTTCCGAAGATCGGCGCCTTGCCGTACCTGCTGACCCTCAACACTCGCGACTTCCTCTGGTTCAAGCTCGAGCCGCCCGGCGGCGCGCGGCGGCTCGAAGCGGCTTCGGCCGTCGGCACATGACGCTGCGCGTCTGGCCCGGCCGCCCCTATCCGCTCGGCGCGAGCTGGGACGGCACCGGCGTGAACTTCGCCATCTTCTCCGAGCATGCGACCGGCGTCGAGCTCTGTCTCTTCCGCGACGCCGCCGACGCGGCCGAGGCGGCGAAGATCTGGCTCACTGAGCGCACCGACCAGGTCTGGCACTGCTACCTGCCCGACGCGCGGCCCGGCCAGTACTACGGCTACCGGGTGCACGGTCCATACGCGCCGATGCAGGGTTTCCGCTTCAATCCGGCGAAGCTGCTGATCGATCCCTATGCCAAGGCGATCACCGGCGCGATCAAGTGGAGCAACGACCTGTTCGCCTATCGGGTGGGTGCCGGCACCGAGGACCTGGAGCCCGATCCCGACAACTCGGCCGGCGGCGTGCCGAAGTCGGTCGTGATCGACTCCGCCTTCACCTGGGAGGACGACCACCCGCTGCACATTCCCTACAATCGGACGATCATCTACGAGTGCCACGTGAAGGGGATGACCGAGCGGCATCCGGACGTGCCGCCGGAGCTGCGCGGCAGCTACCTCGGGCTGTGCAGCGACGCGATGCTCGAGTACTTCCAGGGCCTCGGCGTGACGGCGCTCGAGCTGCTGCCGGTGCACCAGTTCGTCGTCGACCGGCACCTCGCCGAGCGGGGGCTCACCAACTACTGGGGCTACAACTCGATCGGCTACTTCGCCCCCGACGTGCGCTACGCGACGCGCGGGCTGGGCAATCAGGTCTACGAGTTCAAGACGATGGTGAAGACGCTGCACGCCGCCGGACTCGAGGTGATCCTCGACGTGGTGTACAACCACACGGGGGAGGGAAACCACCTCGGCCCGACGCTGTCGTTGCGCGGGATCGACAACACCACCTACTACCGGCTCGAGCCGGACAACCCGCGCTTCTACACCGACTTCACCGGCACCGGCAACTCGCTCAACATGCAGCACCCGCGGACGATCCAGCTCATCATGGATTCGCTCCGCTACTGGGTGACGGACATGCACGTCGACGGCTTCCGCTTCGACCTCGCGCCGGTGCTCGCCCGCGAGCTGTACGAGGTGGACAAGCTGTCGGCCTTCTTCGACATCATGCAGCAGGATCCGACGCTGGCGAAGGTGAAGCTGATCGCCGAGCCGTGGGACGTCGGGCCCGGCGGCTACCAGGTGGGAAACTTTCCCGTGCGGTGGACGGAGTGGAACGGGAAGTACCGCGACACGGTGCGGAAGTTCTGGCGTGGCGACGCCGGCCAGGTGGCGGAGATGGCGAGCCGGGTCGCCGGCTCGAGCGACATCTTTTCCGGCAGCGACCGCGGCGTGTACGCCAGCATCAACTTCATCACGGCGCACGACGGCTACACCCTGCGCGACCTCGTGAGCTACGAGCAGAAGCACAACGAGGCGAACGGCGAGAACAACGAGGACGGCCACAACGACAACATCAGCCGCAACTGGGGTGTCGAGGGGGACACCGACGATTCGGCGGTGATCGACATGCGCTACCGGCTCATGCGCACCTTTCTCGCCACGCTCGTCTTCTCGCAGGGGGTGCCGATGCTGGCGCACGGGGACGAGCTGGGCCGGACCCAGCGCGGCAACAACAACGCCTACGCGCAGGACAACGAGCTCACCTGGGTGGACTGGGAGCTCGACGACCGCGAGAAGGAGCTGGTGGCGTTCACGCGGAAGCTGATCGCCATCCGCCAGGCGCACCCGACGCTGCGGCGGCGGCACTTCTTTCGCGGGCAGGCAGTGGAGGGGTCGAATCACAAGGACGTCACCTGGCTCCATCCGGCCGGCCACGAGATGGCGGCCGAGGAGTGGGGGCGGCCCGAGGCACACGCGCTCGGCATGCTGATCGACGGCGCGGCGACCGACGAGGTGGACGAGCGCGGCCATGCGGTGCGCGGCGACACCCTCCTTCTCGTCTTCAACGGAGGAGAGCAGAACGTGAGCTTCGCGCTGCCGACGCTCGACGGGGGAAAGATCTGGGTGATCATGATCGACACGGCGCGCCGCGAGCTGCCGGTGGTGCGCGGGAGCGCGGTGGACGTCGAGGCTCACTCGCTGATGCTGCTCCGCTTCGGCGACGACCGGCGCATCGTCACCGGCGACGACCCGCGGCGCGATCCGCTGTCGTCGATGGACCGGCACGCGCCGTGAGCGACGCCACCCGCACCGTCGCCCGCGCCAGCGTGTCGCGGCTCGACCGCGACTCGCGCGCCGCCCTCGTCGAGGGACGGCATGGCGACCCGCATCGCGTGCTCGGCCCGCACGCCGCGACGGTGGACGGCGTTCGCGGCGTGCTGTTCCGCGTCATGCAGCCCGACGCCGCCGACTGCTTCCTCGAGCGCAACGGGGTGGCGACGGCGATGAAGGCGGAGGGCGACGGGCTCTTCTCGGTCTTCCTTCCCATCGTGCCGCTGCCGATCCGCTACGCCTGGCGGTTCATCGCCGCCGACGGGCGGAGCTGGGAGCGGGGCGATCCCTATCGCTTCGCGCCGGTGGTGGGGGAGACCGATCTCTATCTCTTCCGCGAGGGAACTCATCGCCGCCTCTGGGAGATGCTCGGCGCCCACCTGTGCACGATCGACGGCGACGAGGGAGCATCGTTCGTCGTCTGGGCGCCGAACGCGGTGCGGGTGAGCGTGATCGGCGACTGGTGCCACTGGGACGGCCGCCAGTTCCCGATGCGGCGGCTCGGCGACTCGGGGCTCTGGGAGCTGTTCATCCCCGGCGTGACGGCGAACGCGCTCTACAAGTTCGAGCTGCGCACGCGCGACGGATCGCTGCGGGTGAAGACCGACCCGGTCGCGCGGAAGATGCAGCAGTCGCCGGCGACGGCGTCGATCGTCGTGCCGGGTTCGCGCCACGATTGGCGCGACGACGCGTGGATGAGCGCGCGCAGCGGCCGGCAGCTCGTGCACGAGCCGGTGCACATCTACGAGGTGCACCTCGGCTCGTGGGCGCGGGTGCCGGAGGAGTAAAACCGAGTCCTGAGATACCGCTATATCGCTCCGCGGCTGGCCGAGCACGTGAAGCGGCTCGGCTTCACCCACGTCGAGCTACTCCCGGTGATGGAGCATCCCTTCTATGGATCGTGGGGCTACCAGGTCACCGGCTATTACGCGCCGACGTCGCGCTACGGGAGTCCGGACGACCTGCGCTTCCTCGTCGACACGCT
The DNA here is from genome assembly GCA_044449225.1 of Gemmatimonadales bacterium. Lineage (GTDB taxonomy): Bacteria > Gemmatimonadota > Gemmatimonadetes > Gemmatimonadales > Gemmatimonadaceae > AG11. Next base: position 5,198 of record JBIOHU010000114.1, read on the forward strand.
GCACCAGGCGGGAATCGGCGTGCTGCTCGACTGGGTGCCGGCTCACTTCCCGAAGGACGACTACGCGCTAAGGCTGTTCGACGGCACGGCGCTGTACGAGCACGAGGACCCGCGACTGGGGGAGCACCCCGATTGGGGGACGCTGATCTTCAACTACCGCCGCCGCGAGATCAGCAACTTTCTCGTCGCCAACGCGCTGTACTGGCTGCACGAGTTCCACGTCGACGGGCTGCGCGTGGATGCCGTGGCCTCGATGCTCTACCTCGACTACAGCCGCAAGCCGGGCGAGTGGGTGCCCAATCGCTACGGCGGGCGCGAGAACCTGGAGGCGATGGACTTCCTGCGCGAGGTGAACTCGGTGATCGGCGAGGACGCGCCCGGCTGCGTGACGATCGCCGAGGATTCCACCGCATGGCCCGGCGTGACGCGCTCGATCGGCGACGGGGGGCTCGGCTTCACCTTCAAGTGGAACATGGGCTGGATGCACGACACCCTCGAGTACTTCTCGAAGGACCCGATCTACCGCAAGCACCATCAGGACCTGCTCACCTTCGCCATGGTCTACGAGCACAGCGAGCACTTCATCATGCCGCTGTCGCACGACGAGATGGTGCACCTCAAGGGATCGCTCTACGAGAAGATGCCGGGCGACCATTGGCAGAAGTTGGCGAACCTGCGCTCGCTCCTCACGTACCAGGTCACGCGGCCCGGCAAGTCGCTGCTGTTCATGGGAACGGAGCTCGCGCCGGCGGACGAATGGTCTCACGACGCCTCGCTCGACTGGCACCTCCTCGACGACTCGTCGCGCGCCGCGTTCATGGCGTTCGTCGCGCGGCTCGGCGCGCTCTACCAGCGGCTTCCTCCACTGTGGCGGGAGGACGCGGTACCGGAGGGGTTCGAGTGGATCGACGCATCGGACCGGGCGAGCTCGATCTTTTCATTTCTGCGCCGGTCCGGCGGCGATCACGCCGTCGTCGTGCTGAACCTGACGCCGGTTCCGCACGAGAGGTATCGCGTCGGCGTGCCGGAGCATGGCGAATACCTCTGCGCGCTCTCGACCGACGACGTGCGGTGGGGCGGAAGCGGCTACGGCGCGCGCGAGCGGGTGAACGCCGACGACATCCCCTGGCACGGCCGTCGGTACTCGGTGGAGCTCGCCCTTCCCCCGCTCGGTGCGCTCCTGCTCGTGCCGGCGCGGCTCGCGCCGGCGGTGCAGTCGGCGTGAGCACTGATGGCCGGCCGGCTCTCCGCGCCCTCGCCGAGCGGATGCGGATCCAGTCGTCGTACGTGGACCAGACCGGAACGTCGCTGCGGCATACCTCCGACGAGACGCGCGAGCGGCTCCTGGCCGCGATGGGGCTCGACGCGAGCACCGAGGAGCTCGCCCTCGCGGCGCTCCATTCGCTGCGCCGCGCCGAGCGGCGGGAGTGGATCGATCCGGTGCGCGTCGTGCGCCAGCGGAGCAGGGGGCTGTCACGCGTCGCCGTGCGGATGCCGGACATGCGGAGCGAGATCGTGGATTGGACTCTCGTGCTGCGGACCGAGGAGGGAATCGAATCGCGCTGGTCGGGAACGACGCATGGCGGGAAGTCGCGGCGGCTGCGACTCATTCTCCCCGTTGAGCCGCCGTTCGGCTATCACGAGCTGA
>JBIOHU010000115.1:0-6840 GCA_044449225.1 Gemmatimonadales bacterium
CGAACGCCTATCTCGGCGTGCTGCGCGCCGACGCCGTGTACCAGGCGCGCCTGCAGGACTCCACGCTGGCGGTGGACCTGCTCCGGATCGCCAACGACCAGCTGCAGGCGGGCACCGGCGTGGCGCTCGACGTGACGCGGGCCCGCTCGCAGCTCACCGGCGCTCGCAGCCAGCTCATCACGGCTCGCAACGAGCGCGACCGGTCCCGGATCCAACTCGCCCGCACGCTATCCCTGCCGATGGTGAACATCGTGCTCGTCGACTCCCTGTCGACCCTCGCCACCAATGTGGCGACGACGGAGCAGCAGGCCCTCGAGGTGGCCTATCACGGCCGCAACGACCTCCAGGCGATCACCCTGCAGGCGGAAGCGGCGCGGCAGCAGGCGGGAGCGATTCGCAAGGAAGCGCTTCCGACCGTTGGCGTGATCGCCGACTACGGAGTGAGCCAGCGTAATGGTCGCAGCTATCTGCCCACCTACGACCTCGGCATCTCCTTCTCGGTGCCGATCTTCGACGGCTTCCGTCGTGAAGGGCGAGCCGAGGAGCAAACGTCGACGGCGCGCGATCTCGAGAACCGGGCGCGAGACCTCCGGCTTCAGGTCGAAGCCGACGTGCGCAGCGCCGTGCTCGACCTCGCTTCTTCGACCGAAGCGGTCGCAGCGGCAAGAGAGCGGCTCGATCTCGCCGAGCAGGAGGTGTCCCAGGCGCGCGAGCGGTTCCAGGCCGGCGTCGCCGGCAATGCCGACGTGATCACCGCGGCGCTTTCACTCAATTCGGCGCGCACTCTGCTGGTAGATGCGCTCACCTCGTACCAGGCCTCGCGTGTCGCGCTGGCGCGCGCGCAGGGTGTCATCTCCACCATCGATTGACCCATTTCGCGCCGGCGCCCGCCGTCGCTCACTCCCGAACGCTTCGTCGAACATGGCTACCGCAACGCAACCGCAGTCCGGCGCGCCCCGCCCGTCCAGCCCTGCCTCTCCAGCGTCCGTCGCGCCGGAGCCGGTGGAGTCGGGGGGCAACAAGCGCCGCCTCGTCATCGGCCTCGTCGTGCTCGCCGCGCTCCTCGGCATCGGCTGGGGGGTGAAGCAGTGGCTGTACGGGCGCGCGCACGAGTCCACCGACAACGCGCAGGTGGATGGCCACCTCGTTCCCGTCCTGTCGAAGGTGAGCGGGTACGTGTCCGCGGTGACCGTCGCCGAGAACGATGACGTCCGGATCGATTCGATGCTGGTGCGGATCGACGAGAGCGAGTACCGGGTCCGACTCGCCCAGGCCGATGCGGATCTCGCCGCGGCACGCGCCGCGGCCGGCGGCAATGGGCTCGAGGGACAGGCTCAGGCGGCGGTCGCCAACGCCAGCGGCCAGCAGGCGGCGCTCACGGCGGGCGTGGCGGCGGCGCGGGCGAACCTCGTGAAGGCGCAGGCCGACCTGGGCCGCATGCGCGAGCTCGTCGGCAAGCAGGTCGTATCCCGGCAGCAGCTGGACGCGGCGCAGGCCGCCTACGATGCGGCTCGCGCGCAGCTCGCGGCGGCGCAGAACAACGCCGGCTCGGCTACCGCCGGAGTGGCGAACGCCGAGGCGGGAGTCCGGCTGGCGAGGGCGCGCCTCAGCGCTGCGCAGGCGGCGCGCGACAACGCAGCGCTTCAGCTTTCCTATACCCGCGTCACGGCACCCGTCTCGGGGATCGTGTCGCGCAAGCAGGTGGAAGTCGGCCAGCTCGTTCAGTCGGGACAGCCGCTGCTGACGATCGTCGCCGACACGGGCGTGTGGGTGACGGCGAACTTCAAGGAGACTCAGCTCGCCGACATCCGGGTCGGCCAGGAGGTCGAGCTCGACATCGACGCGTACGGCGGCGCGACGGCGACGGGCAAGGTGGAGAGCGTGAGCGCGGCGACGGGCGCCAAGTTCGCGCTTCTGCCGCCCGACAACGCCACGGGCAACTTCACGAAGGTCGTGCAGCGCGTGCCGGTGCGGATCATGGTGACGAAGGGGCTTGGCACGGACCGGCCGCTCCGCCCGGGCATGTCCGTCGTCGCTCACGTCAACGTCCGGTAGTCCGCTCCAGCGCCACCGAACCGACTCGAGATGACGACGACTGCCATTCGGCCCGGCGGCGCGTATGGTGAGCTGGCCGACCGTTCCGGCCCGGCTCCCTGCGCGCTCGTCGATGCCGAGGACAAGTACCGATACAAGTATCTGATCGCCATCGCGGTGACGCTGGCCGCACTGCTCGAGCTGATCGACACCTCGATCGTGAACGTCGCGATCCCGCACATGATGGGGAATCTCGGCGCGACGCTCGACGAGATCTCCTGGGTGTCGACTGGCTACATCATCGCGAACGTGATCGTGATCCCGCTCTCGAGCTGGCTGTCCGGCTTTTTCGGGCGGAAGCGGTACCTCACCGGCTCGATCCTCCTCTTTGTGACGGCATCGTTCTTTTGCGGGGCGTCGAGCACGCTCGGCACGCTGATCCTCTGGCGGGTGGTGCAGGGGATCGGCGGCGGCGCACTCCTCTCCACGGCCCAGGCGACGCTGTTCGAGGCGTTTCCGCCGCGGGAGGTCGGCGTCGGCCAGGCGATGTTCGGCGTCGGCGTGATGGTCGGCCCGACGATCGGCCCGACTCTCGGCGGCTACATCGTCGACAACTTCAACTGGCCCTGGATCTTCTACATCAACGTGCCGCTCGGCATTCTTGCGGCTTTCATGGTGTGGACGTACGTGCACGACGCCGAACACCAGGAACGGACGCGGACGGTCGACGGCACGGGCATCCTGCTCCTCGCGCTCTGTGTCGGCTCGCTGCAATGGATGCTCGAGCGCGGTGAGCGCTTCGACTGGTTCGACTCGCGATTCGTGACGGCGCTGTGCGTGACGGCGGTGACGTCGTTCGTGCTGTTGATCTGGCGCGAGCTGACGATCGACGAGCCGGTGATCAACTTCCGGATCCTCCTCAATCGTCAGCTCGCAGCGGGCGTGGCGTTCGCGTCGATGCTCGGCTTCGCGCTGTACGGCAGCGTATTCGTGCTGCCCGTGTTTCTGCAGAGCCTCCACGGGTGGACGGCGAATCAGACCGGCATGGTCATCCTGCCAGGGGCGATCGCCTCGGCGGTGACGATGGCGGTCGTCGGCCGGAACGCGGCGAAGCTCGACGCGCGCATCACCGTGGCGATCGGCGCGTCGTTGTTCATGTACAGCATGTACGCGCTGTCGCTGCTCTCGTTCGACGCCGGCGCGCACGACCTGTTCTGGCCGCTCATCTCGCGAGGCGTCGGGCTGGGGCTGATTTTCGTCCCGCTCACCGGCGCGACGATGGCGGAGCTCGACGACAGCGAGCTGGCCCAGGGCACCGGGATGTTCAACCTGACGCGGCAGCTCGGCGGCTCACTGGGCATCGCCATCAGCGCCACCCTGCTGTCGCGCTTCACGGCGCAGTCGCGCGCACTCCTCGCCGAGCACGTGTCCGTCGGCGACCCGATGACGCTGGCACGCGTGAACGGCATCACTCAGGCGCTGATCGCCAAGGGTTCCGACGTCCTCAGTGCCAAGCAGCAGGCGCTGATGATTCTCGACCGGCAGCTCCAGGGGCAGGCGAGCGTGCTGGCGTTCTCGAAGCTCTACCTGCTGAGCGGAGTGGCCCTGATGCTCTCCGTGCCGCTGATGCTGCTGTTCAGGACGGGGAAGTCCAGGGGACTGGGTCCCGGCGCGGCGCACTGACGACCCGACCGCTCACGAGTCCGAGGCGTAGACCTCTACCGCCGCCCGCCCGTCCCGTCCGTACTTCACGTACATGAGAATCGGGCGGCAGCAGACGTGGCAGTCCTCGACATACTCTTGATCGTCGCCGCTCCCCGGATCGAGTGAGATCTCGTTCGGCGCACCGCAGTACGGGCAGTGAATGTGCGCCTCCGTCTCGGCGGTGCCGTCGCCGAGCGGGAACTCGCCGTCGAGCTCCTCCTCCGTCCAATCGTCGTTCAGGAAATCCACCATGGCGGAAAATTAGCGACCGGGTGCGAGGGGGGCGTCCTGTCCACTCGAATCGAAACAGCGGCGTCCACGGCCAGGGACACTGCAAGTAGGACGATGCAGCTAAGTGCTGGTATCGGCGTGTCTTGTGACGGGAGTCATCCCGGGCGCGAGGCATGCCTCCTCCATGTGCCGAACGAACGCACTCAGGAGCCCACCATGACACCCAGTCGCAGCAGCCGGCCGCAGGCCGTTCGCGCCGTCGCCGGTCTCGTTCTCCTCGTCGTTGTCGGAGCGTGTGCCAAGAAGGTCGTTCGCATCGAGCCGACGGCGGTCACCGACCTGTCGGGCCGCTGGAACGACACCGACTCGCGCCTCGTCGCCAACCAGCTGGTCCAGCAGTCGCTCGCCGCGGGATGGGCGAAGCGCTACACGGATACCCATGGCGGGGAGCCGCCGACGATCATCGTCGGCAACTTCGCCAATCGCACCTTGGAACACATCGCGGTCGGCACCTTCGTCAACGACGTCGAGAAGGCGATCGTGACGACCGGCGCGGCGCGGGTGGTGGCGTCGGGGCAGGAGCGGTCCGACCTGCGCGACGAGCGGAAGGATCAGCAGCAGAACTCGCGTGCCGACACCCGCGCGCGGCTGGGGCAGGAGCTTGGCGCACGCTACATGCTCGCCGGCGAGCTGCAGGCGATCGAGGACGTGGACGGCCGCGAGCGCGTGGTCTTCTACCAGGTGGACGCGTCGCTGATCGACCTCGAGACGAACACGAAGGTCTGGGTGGGGCAGCACAAGATCAAGAAGTACATCGAGCGCCCCCGCTTCGGCTTCTGACCCTCACGCGGAGACACCACCATGTCCAGCTCCCGCATGCCGCAGCTCGCGCCGACGCTCTTCATCGCCACGCTCGTCGCCGGCGGCTGCGCGCCGAAGCGCATCGACGAGCTCCCGATCACGATCATGCACAATGGCGACCGGGTCGCCGATCCGGCGCGGACGACCGATGCCGCGACGACCGAGGCGCTGAACGCACACCTCGAAGGGCGCGAGCGCCGCGACTCGCTGGTCGCGGCGGCGTTCGCAGGCTGTGCGCCGGCGGTCTGCGCCGCGCTCGGTCGCGGCGAGATCGCGCTCGGGATGACCGAGGCGCAGGTGATGGCCGCCACGCATTCGACGGACCTGGCCTGGACGGTGCGCCGTAGCGGTGGCGTGGCCGTGCTCGCACCGCGCGACGACGAGGCGGGACCGCGCGACGCCGTGGCGCCGGTGGCGCTGGTGCAGGTCGCCGATGGCGCGGTGGCGAGCATCACCTATCGCGAGCCAGCGGGCCTGCGCACGGTGAGCAGCGCCGCCGACGTGAGCGAGGCGAACCGCGCACGCGCGACCGCGCTGACGAGAGAGGGCGATGAGCTCGCCGCGGCGGGCGACTTCACCGGTGCGCTCGAGCGCTACGATCGCGCCAGCGTCGTCGATCGCGCCGATCCGGAGCTGGAGTACAAGATGGCGACGTCGCTCGACAAGCTCCTGCGTCCGCGCGAGGCCGAGCTGCGCTACACCCTGTTCCTGCACCGGCTCGAGCTGGAGACCATCGAGGCGCGCGGCAACGCGAATGCGAAGCTGGCCGACGCGATAGTCCAGGCGCGCGAGCGCCTCATCGTCCTGGAAAGGCAGAGCCACTGAGGCCGCCGTCACCCGGGCGATCGGACCATGCGCGTTCCCACTCGCGCCCGCGCTCGCACGGTCGTCGCCTGGGGCCTCCTCGTGGCAGGCGGTCTCGCCATCGACGGATGCGCGACGCTGCGCGCCACGATCGGAGGCTACGCGACGGGCCCACGCGGCATCTCCCGCGCGCAGCAGCGGCTGCGCAACGATCTGTCGCGCGGCGACTACAAGGCGGCGCTCGCCTGGCACGAGGATGACGCCCTGCTGCAGCGGCTCGACGTGGGGATCGCCAGCTACTACGCCGCGCAATACCAGCGCAGCGCCGCCGAGATGGACACCGCGGCGCTGATCGCGGACGACCGGATCACGGCAAGCCTGTCGAAGGACGCGCTGGCGCTGGTGACGAACGACATGGCGCGACCGTACCAGCCGCGGCGGACGGAGCGACTGTTCATTCCCTACTACGCGATGCTCGCCTACGCGCGACTCGACCAGTGGGAGGACGCGGCGGTGGAGGCTCGCCGCCTCGTCGCCCTGCTGGAGCAGTACGCCGACGATCGGGACGACGGGGAGCGGGCGCTGCATGCGTCGCTGCACGAGCTGGCGGGCGGGGTGTTCGAGCGCGCGGGCGAGCACGATGACGCCCGGGTGGCGTACCGTGCGGCGCTCTCGCTCCGGCCGGCACGACCGGTCGACGACCGCCAGCGGCCCCCGGCTGGAACCGGAGAGCTGCGGGTGGTCGTCGAGCGCGGGTTCGTGGCGCACCTCGTCACGGAGACGCTGCGAATCCGGCTCGGCGACGATCGCGACACGCCGCGCGAGGTCCGTGGCGAGCAAGTGGCGGTGCTCAGGGAGGCGGTGGCACCGAGCGGGGGATGGGGACCGTCTGGGCCATCGGGAGCCTCGGGCACGACGGTGAGCGCACCGGTTCACGACTCACCGCCCCGCCATCCCCATGGCGACGATGACACCGAATGGCTGACGATCGCCTTTCCCGCACTCCGTCCCTCGCCGCGACCCTGGGGCGGCGCCGTGCGACTCACGGTGGACAACACCCTCGAGCGTGACGGCGTCGCGGCCCGCGTGGACGATGCGCGGACGGCGGACGAGAGTCGCGAGAGAATCTCCATCGTCGCGCGCGCCGCCGCGGGCGCGGCCCCGCAGCGCGCCGGGGCGAAGGCGGTAGAGGGTCGGGAGGGCGCG
>JBIOHU010000116.1:0-6830 GCA_044449225.1 Gemmatimonadales bacterium
CCAGGCGGGCCCGAGCACTAGCGGCCCCGCGGCGGACATCGGGGAGGGTCGTGCGCAGATCGTACGCCAGTGGGGCGCGTAAGCGCCGAACGGCGGTCGACGGACTGAACGGCGGTCAACTTCCTGAACGGCGGTCGACTTACTGAAGTGCGGTCAACCTACCAGACGGCGGTCGACTTACTGAAGTGCGGTCAACCTACTGAACGGCGGTCGACTTACTGAAATGCGGTCAACTTCCTGAGCGGCGGTCAACGTATCGAACGACGGTCAACGTACTGAACTACTGTCAACGCACGGAACGGTTGGCCACTACGGACTTGGCCGTCCTTCAGAAGCAGCTCGTGCGGATATCGACAGTGCAGTAAGTTGACCTCGCTTGTTGCAGTTGGCCGGTCTTCAGTACGTTGACAGTCGTTCAATAACCTGACCGTAGCTCAGTGCGTTGACCGCAACACCTTACGTTGACCGCGGTTCGGTTCAGTACGTCGCCCGCCTCTCGCACCGACCATGCCCCCCTTCCGCCTCCTCGCTGCCCTTCTCGTCGCTCCGCTCTTCGTCGTCCAGGCGCAGGAGATCCCGACCATCGGCGCGCCGACGAACGATTCAGTCATCAAGCGCATCTATCAGGAAGGGATGCAGAACTCGCACGCCTATCCGCTGGCGCAGGTGCTGATGGACTCCATCGGGCCGCGCCTGACGGGGTCGCCGCAGAACCGCGCGGCGAACGGTTGGCTGGTGCGGACTTACGCGGCGTGGGGGATCCCCGCCCGCAACGAGAAGTACGGCACCTGGCGCGATTGGTCGCGCGGGCAGAGCCGACTCGAGCTGACGGCGCCCCGCGTCCGCACCCTCGAGGCGACGCAGCTCGCCTGGAGCCCGGCGACGCCTGCCGCCGGCGTCACCGGCGAGGTGGTGGCCCTTCCTGTGAATGGCGAGGCGACGGACAGCACGTCGTTCGCCCGCTGGCTCGGCACGGTCCGCGGCAAGTTCGTGTTGATGTCGGCGCCGCAGCCCAACTGTCGCCCCGACACGAGCTGGGGAGCGTGGGCGCAGCCGGCGTCCTTTGCCGCCATGCGCGCGGCGCGCGACAGCGGCATGCAGCAGTTCCGGCAGCGCCTCACGGCAATGGGAGTGAATGGCCGCTCGCTGCCGGCGCGGCTCGACGCCGCCGGCGTCGCCGGCGTGCTGACCAACACCTGGTCGCACGGCTGGGGAGTGGACAAGATCTTCGCCGCGCGCACCACCCACGCTCCCACCTTCGACGTGAGCTGCGAGGATTACAGCCTTCTCGCCCGCCTGGCGCAGAACGGCCAGCACCCGCGAGTGCACGCCGTCGCCGAATCGACGACCGGCGCGGCCGAGGCGCCCGTCTTCAACACGATCGCGGAAGTCCGTGGCAGCGAGAAGCCGAGCGAGTACGTGATGCTCTCGGCGCACCTCGATTCGTGGGACGGTGGCAGCGGCGCGACCGACAACGGCACCGGCACGATCATCATGCTCGAGGCCATGCGCATCCTGCACGCGGCGTATCCGCATCCGAAGCGCACGATCCTCGCCGGCCACTGGAGCGGCGAGGAGGAGGGCGACATCGGCTCGTCGGCGTTCGCGGCCGATCACCCCGACGTGCTCGAGGGGCTGCAGGCACTGTTCAACCAGGATAACGGCACCGGCAACATCGACAAGGTCATCACCGTCGGCTTCCTCGACGCGCCGCAGCATTTCGCGAGATGGATGTCGCAGATGCCGGAGGACGTGACGAGAGGGGTGGCGCTGGAATTTCCCGGCTATGCGCACGACGAGAGCACCGACAGCGATGCCTTCGCCTGTCGCAACGCGCCGGGCTTCTTCCTCAATTCGGCGAACTGGGAGTACGACGACTACACCTGGCACACCAACCGCGACACCTTCGACAAGATCAGCTTCGACGAGGTGAAGAAGAACGCGACGCTGGTCGCGATGCTCGTCTACGAGGCGTCGGAGGATCCGGTGAAGCTCGGACGCGAGCGTCGCGTGCCGGCGCTCGATGCGGCCACGGGAACGGAGATCCGGACGCCGCGCTGCGGCACTCCCCCGCGCAGCTTCGCCGAGACGCTGGCGCGGCCGGCGCGGCGATGAGCCGGCGCTTCGCAGGGGTGCTGGCCGTCGCCGGCCTGCTCGCCTGTGCGCCCGCATCTCCGCGCCCGGCGCCGCCCTCGCCGGCGGCCGGGGCGGGTCTGCGCCGCGGGATCGCCACCGCCGACTCGCTCGTCGGCGCAGCGATCGGCACGATCACGCCCGGCGCCGTACTGCTCGTCGCGCAGCATGGCGTGGTGCTCGAGGACCGGCCGTTCGGATACGCGCAGCTCGAGGATTACGAGGGACGCCGGCTCGCCGCACCGCGACCGATGCACGCGACGACGATGTTCGATCTCGCGTCGCTGACGAAGGTGATGGGCACGACGATGGCGGTCATGCTGCTCGTCGACCGGGGACGGCTGGACCTCGATGCGCCGGTGTGGCACTACCTCCCCGACTTCCGCGGTCCGCACCGGGACAGCATCACCATCCGCCACCTGCTCAGCCATTCGGCGGGACTCGTGCAGTGGCAGCCGATCTATTATCACGCGCGCAACGAGGCGGAGGCGTACTCGGTGATCCGCGACATGCCGCTCCAGTGGGGAGTCGGCGAAGGACGTCACTACAGCGATCTGGGCTTCATGCTGCTCGGCTACATCGTCGAGCGAACGAGCGGCCAGCGGCTCGACGTCTTTCTCGACAGCGCGCTCTATCGGCCGCTCGGGCTGCACAGCACGACCTTCGTGCCGAAGTCGCACGGGTTCACCGACTTCGCCGCCACCGAGCAGGGCAACGTCTACGAGCGCCACATGGTCTACGACTCCACCTTCGGCTATCGCTACACCGGTGATCCGACGGCATGGGACCGCTGGCGGCACTACGTGCTCGACGGCGAGGTGGACGACGGCAATTCGTTCTACGCGCACGGCGGAATCGCCGGCCACGCCGGCCTCTTCTCCACCGCAGCGGAGCTGCGCGTGCTGGTCGATCTGCTCGACGCCGGCGGCACGTACGGAGGTCGGCGCTACATCAGCGACGACGTCGTGAAGCGGTTCCTCACTCGCGATCGCTACGACAACTACCTCGGCTGGATGCTGCCGGCGGGAATGCCGGCGGGGAGCTTCTCGCACACGGGCTTCACCGGGACGTACCTGCTCGGCGTGCCCCGCTACGGGCTCTCCGTCGTCCTGCTGACGAACCACCAGAACCTCGGCACCGACGCGAAGGGCTACTTTCCCAACGTCGCGCCGCTGCAGGCGGCGGTGTCGCGGGCGGTCGTCGACGGAGCGGCGGCGGACGCTCGCTGAGACTTTCGGCCCGCGCCTCTCTCGGCGCGCGGAGCGGAGCCGTATATTGGCGAGCCACGATCTCCTTCCCGCCCGTACGCGGAGCCTCTTCATGTCCCGTCGTCTCGCCGTGCTCGCACCGGTCCTCCTCGCCGCCGCGCTGTCGGCGGCGCATGCCCAGAGCGCCGCGAAGCGCCCCCTGCGGCCGACCGACATCTACCACCTGCGATCGGTCAACGATCCGCAAATCTCTCCCGACGGGGCGTGGGTCGCCTACAGCGTGTCGGCGGTGGACTCGGCGAAGGACAAGTCCGACAGCGACATCTGGATGACGAGCTGGGACGGCACCCAGACCATCCGGCTCACCTCCACCCCCGAGAGCGAGAGCAGCCCGCGGTGGAGTCCCGACGGTCGATGGCTCGCTTTCGTCTCCGGACGGCAGGAGGGGAAGGGGGGCCAGGTCTGGCTTCTCGACCGGCGGGGCGGCGAAGCGCAGCGATTGACGATGATCAAGGGCGGCATCGACGACTTCGCCTGGTCGCCCGACTCGAAGCGCCTCGCGCTGGTCCTCGACGTCGAGACCGACTCCATCTCGCGAAAGGACACCGCCGAGCACAAGACGCCGAAGCCGATCGTCATCGACCGCTACGCGTTCAAGGCGGACGTCACCGGCTACCTCGGCAGCAAGCGCACCCATCTCGCCCTGTTCGACATCGGGACGAAGCGGCTCGATACGCTCACCAGCACCCTTGCCGACGACGACTCGCCGAGCTGGTCGCCGGACGGTTCGCGCATCGCCTTCGTGCGCGAGGCGATCCCGGAGCCGGGCGCCACGCGCGACAACGACATCTACGTGGTGGAGTCGCACCCTGGTGCGATGCCGAAGCAGCTCACCGACTTCGACGGACCGGACGGCGGACGTCCGTCGTGGTCCCCCGATGGAAAGTGGATCGCCTTCACCCGCGGCGACGAGCCGCGCTTCTCGGCCTATCATCTCGACAAGCTCACCGTCGTGCCGAGCGACGGCAGCGCGCCGGCGCGAGTCGTCACCGGCACCCTCGATCGACCGGTGTCGTCGGTGCGGTTCACGGCCGACGGCCGGTACGTCCTGGCGACGATCGGCGACGATCGCAGCGATCCGTTGGTGCGCATCCGTGTCGCCGACGGCGCGGTCGAGCGTCTGCTCGACGGCAAGCTGGCGGTATCGTCGTTCAGCTCACTCCCCGACGGCAAGGTGGCCGTGCTGATGCAGACCTCCGATCGCGCGCCGGAGGTGTTTGCCGTCGCCGAGCGGGGAGCGACGCGGCAGCTGTCGCACCAGAACGACTCCCTCTTCGCCCAGCTCGCGCTCGCGCGGGTGGATGAGCTCACGTCGAAGAGCCGCGACGGCACCGAGGTTCACTCGCTGCTCTATCGGCCCGCCGGCGCCGCCGCCGACGCGCGCCTTCCCCTCGTGCTGTTCATTCACGGCGGCCCGAACGGCCACGACGGCTACCGGTTCGACGTCGAGCGGCAGCTCTTCGCGGCGAACGGCTACACCGTGCTCGCGGTGAATTATCGCGGCTCCAACGGTCGCGGGTCGGCATATCAGAAGGCGATCTACGCCGACTGGGGGAACAAGGAGGTGGTCGACCTGCTCGGCGCGGTCGACGAGGCGGTGCGCATCGGCGCCGCCGACCCGGGCCGGCTCGGGATCGGCGGGTGGAGCTACGGCGGGATCCTCACCGACTACACCATCGCCACCACGCCGCGGTTCAAGGCGGCGATCAGCGGAGCGGGGAGCGCGAACCAGCTCTCGATGTACGGCACCGATCAGTACGTCGCCCAGTACAACCTCGAGCTCGGGCCGCCCTGGAAGGCACAGGACACCTGGATCCGACTCTCCTATCCGTTCTTCCATGCCGATCGGATCACCACGCCGACGCTGTTCATGGGCGGCTCGAGCGACTTCAACGTGCCGATCATCGGCGGCGAGCAGATGTACCAGGCGCTCCGCACGCTCGGGGTGGAGACCGAGCTGGTGATCTACCCGAATCAGTTCCACGGCATCAGCGTGCCGAGCTACAAGGTGGACCGGCTGCGGCGGTACGTGGCATGGTACGACAAGCATCTCAAGACGGGGAGCACGGCGCAGGTCGGCGCCGGGGATCGGTGACGTGACGATGCTGGCGCTGCTGCTCGCCGCTGCGATGACGCAGGCCACGACAGACACGATGACCTTCATCCGGGTGAATCAGGTCGGCTATCTTCCCGGCGCACCGAAGGTCGCCGTCGCCTGTTCGCTCGACAGTGCGCGGATCGACCACTTCGTCGTCGAGGACGAGCGCGGTCGCACCGTGCTCGGTCCGCGTGCGGCCGAGAGCGCGCCCGGCTTCGGGCCCTGCGTCGTGACTCATCGACTGGATTTCAGCGCGCTCAAGCGGGGAGGGCGCTATCGCCTCGTCGCCGGCGGCGCGACGTCGCCGGTCGTGCGCATCGGAGCGGACGTCTACGCCGGCGCGGCGGATACGCTGCTCTACTACATGCGCGAGCAGCGCTCGGGGTGGAATCCGCTCTTTCGCGATTCGGTGCACACCCACGACGGCATCATCGTCGACTCGCCGCGCGCCGGCCAGTTCATCCCGGTGAGCGGGGGATGGGCCGACGCGTCGGACTACCTGCAGTACGTCACGACGTCGGCGAACGCGACGTACGTGATGCTGATGGCGTATCGCGATCATCCTGCGGCCTTCGCCGACCGGTTCGCCGCGAATGGCCTCGCCGGTGCGAACGGCCAGGCGGACGTGCTCGACGAGGCGCGGCACGGGCTGGAGTGGCTGCTGCGAATGTTTCCCAGCGACAGCGAGATGTACAACCAGGTCGCCGACGATCGCGACCACACGTACTTCGACCTCCCGACGACCGACTCGTCGGACTACGGGTGGGGCAAGGGCCGCGAGCGGCCGGTGTATCCGTGCACCGGCCGGCCACAGGGGCTGTTCAAGAACAAGAACCGCTCCAACGGGTGGGCATCCACCGCCGGCAAGTACGCATCGGCATTTGCCCTCGGCTCGAAGTTGTTCGCGAAGCGCGATCCGGCATTCGCCGCGGTGCTGCGCGCCCGCGCGGGCGCGGCGTATCGCGCCGGACTCGCCCATCCCGGCGTCTGCCAGACCGCGCCCGGGCATTCGCCCTACTTCTATGAAGAGGACAACTGGGTCGACGACATGGAGCTCGGTGCCGCGGAGCTGGCGGCGCTGACCGGCGACCGCTCCCTGCACGCGCAGGCGGCGTCCTCCGCGGCACAGGAGCCGGTCACGCCGTGGATGGGCGCCGACACGGCGCGCCACTACGAGTGGTATCCCTGGCACAACAACGGCCACTTCGAGGTCTGGCGCGACGCGGGGACGATGCACGAGGCGACAGTACGACGTCGCATGGCCGACTACTATCGGCGAGGGCTGAAGGCCGTGGCCGGTCGAGCCGACAATGGATTTCGCATCGGCATTC
>JBIOHU010000117.1:0-6816 GCA_044449225.1 Gemmatimonadales bacterium
CCCGACGAGCAGGCCGAGCGCGATCGGCAAGTCGAACGCCGTGCCTTCCTTGCGTTGGTCGGCGAGCTGGGTCTCGATGGATCGATTCGACCGGTGCGCGGGGCGCTGTCCATCGCGCGTCGGATCGGCGCCGGTGCGGCGACGGCTGCGGACACCCTCGTCCTGCCACCGGCCAATGTCGCCGAGGCTGCTCTCGTTCGCGGTCTCCGGCTGGCGGCTCCCTTCACCCTTGCCGAGCTGGTGGAGGATCTACGCAGGGGTGAGCTGCGCATGCCAGTGCCACGGCTGGCGCCGAGCGCGGCCTGCGAATCGGTGGACGTGGGCGACGTCGCGGGGCAGGAGGGTGCGAAGCGGGCGCTCGAGATCGCCGCCGCCGGTTCGCACGGCATCCTGCTGGTCGGTCCGCCGGGCGCGGGCAAGTCCATGCTCGCGAGGCGTCTGCCGACGATTCTGCCCGGTCTCACCGATGCGGAGGCGCTCGAGGTGACGGCAGTGCACTCGGTCGCCGGACTGCTCGACCTCGCCGGCGGGGCCGTTGCGCGACGACCCTTTCGCGCACCGCATCACTCCATTTCCAGCGCGGGACTCGTCGGCGGCGGCTCGGCGCCACGTCCCGGAGAGGTGAGTCTCGCGCACCACGGCGTCCTGTTCCTCGACGAGTTGCTCGAGTTTCCCCGGTACGTGCTGGAGTCGCTGCGCCAGCCGATGGAAGAGGGGCATGTCACCATCGCCCGCGCGCAGGCCTCCGTGCGATTTCCCGCGCGCTTCGCCCTTGCCGCAGCGATGAATCCCTGCCCATGTGGACATGCCGGCGATCCGTCCCATCCGTGCATCTGCGCAGCGGCGGAGGTGCTGCGCTACCGGGGTCGTCTCAGCGGTCCTCTCGCCGACCGGATCGACCTCCACGTGAGCGTACCGCCCGTGCCGCTCACCGAGCTGGCGATGCGGGAGCGTGGCGACTCGTCGGCGACGATCCGACAGCGGGTCGAGCGGGCACGGCTCAGACAGCGCGCGCGCTTCGGTGACGACGTCGGCTGCAACGCCCGTGCGCCCGGGCGATGGCTGGAGACGCACGGCGCCCTCCGGCCGCGTGCGCGCGACCTGCTCGCATCGGCCGGGGAGCGCCTGCATCTGTCGGCCCGCGCCTTTCACCGCGTCCTGCGCGTCGCGCGCACCATCGCCGATCTCGAGAGCAGTGTCGCCATCGAGAGGGCGCACGTCGCCGAAGCACTCGGCTACCGGCCGCGAGCCGTCCCGACTGCCCCGACGCAAGTCCGCTGCGTAGTTTCCTCTGCATGACCTTCACCGCCGCCGCCGAGCCGGACCAACACGCCGCCACGAAGGAGGCGGCGCTCGTCGACTGGCTGCGCGCGCACCGCCGCGTCGCCATCGGCTTCAGCGGCGGCGTGGATTCCGCCTACCTCGCCGTCGTCGCCCGTGCGGCGCTCGGCGCCTCGGGGGTCCTCGCCATCATCGGCCGCAGCGCGTCCTATCCGGCCGAGCAGTGGCTCACCGCGCGGCGAGTCGCCGACTCCTTCGACATCGAGGTCCTCGAGCTCGACACCGACGAGATGAGCGATCCACGGTATGCCGCCAATCCCGCCAATCGCTGCTACTTCTGCAAGACGGAGCTGTGGACGAAGGTGGTGCCCGCCGCCGCATCGCGCGGATTCGGCGTCGTCGCTGACGGAACCAACGCCGACGACGTTGTCGACTACCGGCCCGGCGCTCAGGCAGCCCGCGAGCACGCCGTCGCCAGTCCGCTCGCCGAGCTGGGATTCACCAAGGCCGAGATCCGTGAGCGTTCGCGAGCGCTCGGACTTCCGACCTGGAAGCAGCCGTCGTCTCCCTGCCTCTCGTCGCGCCTTCCTTATGGCACTGGAGTGACGCCAGGGCGGCTGAAGCAGATCGAGCGAGCCGAGGCCGCCGTTCGCGAGCTCGGAATCGCCGGCGACATGCGTGTGCGATACCACGATGACGTCGCACGCGTCGAGCTCGCGCCGACGGAGCTGACGTCGTGGCTGGCACCCGAGCCCGCCGAGGCGCTTCGCTCGGCCGTCGCCGCCGCCGGCTTCGATCGCGTTGCGCTCGATCTACGCGGCTTTCGATCGGGCTCCCTCAACGTCCTCCATGGAGCGACCACGGCATGAGTGTCTTCTCGAGCATGGGACAGGCCGAGGCGCGCCGGCGCGCCGACGTGTTGGCTGCCGAGCTGGCGGGGATCGGTGTTCCCTGCAAGGTCGAGCCGCGCGCCGCGCTGGCCGTGCTGATGGTCGAGACCGGCGTGGCCCAGAAGCTCGCCGACGGCGAGCTCCGGCGCTCCGCGCTCGCGCTGGCACGCGAGCAGGGCTTCACGCACCTCGCGGTGGAGCTCGCGCCCCCCGCCGCCGGTGCCAATGCGACTCTTCCTCGCCCTTGAGCTGGAGCGGGCGACCACCGAACTGCTCGCCCTCGCCCTCGCTCCGCTCCGAGTCAGCGAGCCGGCGATCGCCTGGGTTCCTCCCGACCGGCTACACCTCACCCTCAAGTTCCTCGGCGACGCCGACGAGCGCCGCGTCGTCGACATTGCCGGCGCGCTCGAGTCCATCGGGGCGCTTCACCACCCGTTCGAGATGGCCCTTGGCGGCGTCGGTGCCTTTCCGAACTTTCGTCGGCCCCGGATCGTTTGGCTCGGAGTGGAGAGCGAGCCCCGCCTCGAGCTGCTCCACCATGACCTGGAGCTCGCCTGCGCGGAGCTGGGGTACGACGTCGAGGGCCGGCCGTTCCGCCCGCACGTCACCCTCGCCCGTGTACGCGATCCGCTCCCCACCGCGCGGGCGCTCGCTCTCGCCCGCGCGGCGCGATCGATAGCTGTCTCCGTCATGGAGCCGGTGGAGCGCCTCACTCTGTTCGACAGCACGCCGGGGCCCGCCGCCCTGCGATACCGTCGCCTTCACGCGGCGACTCTGGGAGGACGTTGAGTCATGCGCTGTCTCGGCCGCATCGGATGTGTCGCGTTGGTGGTCGTCGTGCTCCTCGCCGCCTGGATCACCCGCGACCGCTGGCTGCGCTACGTCCCCGGCGCGCACCCAGTCGCCTCGACCGAGCCGCTGTGGGAGCCGCTCAGCCCCGAGGCGGCCGCACGCGGCCGGAAGGCGATCGACGCCCTGAGCACGAGTACGGGCCCGGTCTTCGCCAACCTCAAGGCCGCCGAGATCGCCTCGTACGTGTTCGAGCAGGCCGGGTCGAGACTGCCTGCCCGGACGGACAGCGCCGAGGCGGCCGTGATCGGCGACGTGCTTTACGTTCGGGCGCTGGTGCCGACGAAGGACATCGCGAAATCGGGCGCGCTCGGACCACTTGGCGGCTTTCTGAACGACTACGAACGCCTGACCCTCGGCGGCAGCTTCCACGTCATCCGCCCTGGGCTGAGCGAGTTCGAGCTGCGCGACGTGAAGCTGCGCGAGTTCAGCATTCCGCACGCGGCCATCCCGCGCCTGGTGAAGCAGCTCGACCACGGGGCCCGTCCCGACGGCCTTTCCCCCGAAGGAATCGCCGTGAAGACGCCGCCGTCGCTCGCCGACGTGCGAATCGCGAATCATCGCGTCACGCTCTACAAGTCGACGGCCGGTGCCACGCCATGAGCAGCGCACGCCGCATCCTCATCGTCGACGACGAGCAGGGAATCCGGGCCGCGCTGGGTCAGCTCCTCGAGTTCGAGGGCTACGAGGTGCGGTCCGCGGCGAACGCCGTGGACGGCCTCGCGGAGTACGCGCGCTTCCATCCGCACCTCGTCTTCCTCGACGTCAAGATGGCGGGAATCGACGGCCTCGAGGCGTTGCGCAAGCTGCGCGAGCAGGATCCGAACGCCGTCGTCGTCATGATCAGCGGGCACGCGACGATCCAGACGGCCGTCGAGGCGACCCAACGCGGCGCGTACGACATCCTCGAGAAGCCGCTCGATACCGACCGCATTCTCGTCACCCTTCGCAACGCACTCGCCCATCTCGGCCTGCACGAAGAGAACGCGCGCCTGCGCGACAGCGTGCGGTCGCGGTTCGAGATCGTCGGCCGCTCGTACGCCATCCGCGCCGTCATCGAGAAGATCGAGCTCGTGGCGAAGACCCCCGCGCGCGTGCTCATCACCGGCGAGAACGGCACGGGCAAGGAGCTCGTCGCCCGCGCTCTGCACGCGAACTCGCCGCGGGCCAAGGAGCCGTTCGTCGAGGTCAACTGCGCCGCCATTCCGGGCGAGCTGATCGAGAGCGAGCTGTTCGGACACATGAAGGGATCGTTCACCGGAGCCGTGCAGGACCGCGCCGGCAAGTTCGAGCAGGCCGACGGCGGAACGATCTTCCTCGACGAGGTCGGCGACATGAGCCTCGCCGCACAGGCAAAGGTGCTGCGCGTGCTCCAGGACGGCGTCGTGACCCGCATCGGCGGCTCGAAGCCGGTCACGGTCGACGTGCGGATACTGTCCGCGACGAACAAGCACCTCGAGACCGAGATCACAGCTGGCCGTTTTCGTGAGGATCTCTTCTATCGGTTGAACGTGGTTCCGGTCCACGTCCCGCCGCTGCGCGATCGGCGCGAGGACATTCCGCTCCTCGTCGGTCACTTCGTCGGCCAATTGACGGGGCCGGCCGGCCTCGCCCCGCGCGTCATGACCGACGAGGCGGTGGCGCGCCTGTCCGAGCTCGATTGGCCCGGGAACATCCGCGAGCTCCGCAACACCATCGAACGCCTGCTCATCCTCGCCAGTGGACCGCGCATCGGCGGCGACGACGTCGACCGACTGGCCGGCCGTCGCGCCGGTGGCTCCGAGGGAGCACTCGGCAACCTGCTCGACGTGCCGACCTTCGAGGAATTCAAGCACGCGGCCGAGCGCGCCTATCTGCTCGCCAAGCTTCGTGCCTTCGACTGGAACGTGAGCGAAACGGCCCGCGCCCTCGAGATGCCGCGGTCGAATCTCTACAAGAAGATCGAGCGGTACGGCCTGAGCCGCGAAGGTGGCGCGGTCACGGCGACGGCCGACACTTCCGACGCGGACGACGACACATGACGGACTGGGACAAGGAGCTGAAGAAAATCGATCAGCAGCTCGAGTCGATGTCCGACTCGGCACTCATTCCCGCCGCGCCGAAGGCAGCGGTGCCCGTGGCGCGCGCGGAGGTCGCCGCCGAGCGCCGGTCGACGCGCACCTGGGGCGCATTTCTCCGTCTCGCGCTGGCGACGCTGCTCGGCGTCGGCATCCTGTTCTGGCCCTATCCGAAGGATTGCGGGCTCAATCTCACCGGCTACCTCGTCGCCGTGGGTGCGGTGACGCTGGGCGGACTGTGGAGCAGCGTCTGGACCTGGCGGCATCGGACGGCGCGCGCTCACGTGCTGTCGCTGCTCCTCGTGGTCTGGGGCCTGGTGCTCGGCGCGATCGAGATCCTTCCCCACGCCGGCTATGCCAAGCCGGATCCGGCGCGACCGGCTGGCTGGTCATGCGCGGCGCCCAGCAACATCCTCCGGCGCTGAGCCGCCGCGGTCCGACCTTCCACGACGATCGTTGTAGATTTCAGCAATGACCAAGACTTTCCAGAACTTCATCGCCGGCCAGTGGGTCGATCCCGCCAACGGTGGCTACTTCGAGAACCGCAATCCGGCCGATACGAACGACCTGATCGGCCGCTTCCCCCTTTCCACCGCTGCCGACGTCGAAAAGGCGGTCGCCTCGGCCCGACGCGGATTCGCTCTCTGGCGCCGGACGCCGGCGCCGGCTCGCGGCGACGTCCTGCGCCGTGTCGGCGACCTGCTGACGGCGCGAAAGGAGGAGATCGCCGACCTCATGACGCGCGAAATGGGCAAGCCCCTCACCGAGACGCGAGGGGACGTGCAGGAGGGGATCGATACCGCCTACTATGCCGCGACGATGGGCCGCCAGCTGCACGGGCGCACGGTGCCGAGCGAGATGGCGAACAAGTGGGCGATGAGCTTTCGCCGCCCGATCGGAGTGTGCGGCATCATCACGCCGTTCAACTTTCCGATGGCCATCCCCACCTGGAAGATGTTTCCCGCGCTCCTCTGCGGGAACTCGTGCGTCTTCAAGCCGAGCGAGGACGTGCCACATACCGGCCACGTGCTCGTCGAGATACTGCTCGAGGCAGGACTGCCCGACCAGGTGATCCAGCTCGTGCACGGCATTGGCGAGGACGTCGGGGCACCGCTCGTCAGCCATCCCGACGTGCCGGTGATCTCGTTCACCGGGTCGACGGAGACGGGCAGCCTCGTCGGGGAGATTTGTGGGCGGATGCACAAGCGTCTCTCGCTGGAGATGGGAGGCAAGAACGCGCAGATCGTGATGGACGACGCCGACCTCGATCTCGCCTTGGAGGGCGTGCTCTGGGGCGCCTTCGGCACCACCGGCCAGCGCTGCACCGCCACCAGCCGGCTCATCCTGCAGAAGGGAATCCACGACGAGTTCCTCAGCCGGCTGATCGACCGCGCACGTGCGATGAAGCTCGGCGACGGCCGGAAGAAGGGCACCGACGTCGGCCCCCTCGTGCATGAGAGCTCGCGCCGAAAGGTCGAGCGCTACATCGACGTCGGGCAGGCGGACGGCGCCGACCTGGTGACGGGCGGTCGCCGCGCCGAAGGGAAGGGGCTCGACCACGGTTTCTTCTTCGAGCCGACGATCTTCGCTCGCGTCGAGGCGGGGATGCGGATCGAGCAGGAGGAGATCTTCGGCCCCGTGCTGAGCGTCCTTCGCGTCGAGGACGCCGACGAGGCCTTCCGTGTCAACAACGACGTGAAGTACGGCCTCTCGTCGTCGTTGTACACGCGCGACGTGAA
>JBIOHU010000118.1:0-6789 GCA_044449225.1 Gemmatimonadales bacterium
ATCGAGCGCGAGCTCGGTGGCGGCGGCATGTCGCGGGTATTCGTCGCGCTCGACGCGTCGCTGGAGCGACGTGTCGCGGTGAAGGTGCTGCCGGAGCATCTCGCCGCGTCGGTGTCGGTGGACCGCTTCAAGCGCGAGATCCTGCTCTCGGCGGGCCTCCAGCATCCGCACATCGTCGGCGTGCTGAGCACGGGCGTCGCCGACGGACTGCCGTTCTTCGTCATGCCGTACGTCGAGGGAGAGAGTCTGGGCGCGCGCCTCGCGGCGTCGGGCCGGCTCTCCGTGCGGGAGACGGTGTCCATCCTCAAGGACGTGACGCGTGCGCTCGCTTACGCGCACGAGCGTGGCGTGGTGCATCGCGACATCAAGCCGCACAACGTGCTCCTCGCCGCCGGCGCGGCGACGGTGACGGACTTCGGGGTGGCGAAGGCGCTCAGCTCGGCGCGCCGCTCGGGTGGAGATCGGAGCCTCACGCTCACCGACGCCGGCATGTCGCTCGGCACGCCGCTGTACATGGCGCCGGAGCAGGCGGCGGCCGACCCCGACGTCGATCACCGCGCGGACATCTATGCTCTCGGGATCACCGCGTACGAGATGCTGAGCGGACAACCGCCGTTCGCTGGCTTTTCGCCGCGCGCGCTGCTCGCGGCACGAATGACGGAGGATCCGCCGCGACTCGAGACGTTGCGAGCCGACGTGCCGGCTCCGCTGGCCGATCTCGTCATGCAGTGCCTGGCTCGCGAGCCGGCCGACCGGCCGCAGAGCGCCGCGACCCTCCTCGCCGCGCTGGACGATCCGGCCATGCTCAGCGGCGCATTCGCCACGACGAGGCGCCGGCGCAGCTGGTCGACGCTGCGCGATTGGCGGGTCGCCGCCAGCACCGTGATCGCGCTCGCGGCCTTCGGCGGCGCGACGGTGGCGCTCCGACGCCCGACGCCGAAGCTGTCGCCGCCGATGGCGAACGGCGCGCCTTCGGCGTCGTCGATCGTCGTCCTGCCGTTGGTGAGCATCGGGGGCGACTCCGACAACGCGTATCTCGCGGCCGGGATCACGAACGAGCTCGCATCGGCGCTCGCGCGGGTGCCGGGTGTGCGTGTCGTCTCGCCTACGCGCGCCGCGGCGATGCTGGCGAGCGGGAAGTCGCCGAGCGACGTCGGGCAGGCGCTGAACGTGGCGCAGCAGCTCGAGGGAACGGTGCAGCGCGAAGGGAAGCGGCTGCGCGTGACGGCTCGGCTCGTCGGAGTGAGCGACGGGGTGATGCGCTGGTCGGACATGTACGAGCGCGACGGCACCGACCTGCTGACGGTGCAGCAGGAGCTCGCGCAGGTGATCACCGGCGCCGTAGGGGAGGCGATGGGTGGAGAGGGAGCGCTCGCCACGGCGACAGCGCTGTCGTCGATGGACTCGGTGACGGCGCCCGAGGCCGCGGCGTACGATCTCTACCTGCGCGGGCGGTTCCAGCTCGCGCGCCGCGGAGCAGGACCGCTGCGCCAGGCCATCGCCTACTTCGAGCAGGCGATCGCGAAGGATCCGAAGCTGGCGCGCGCGTACAGCGGACTGGCCGACGCGCAGGGGCTCCTGCCGCTCTACGCGAACGTGGCACCGGCGCCGGCTCTCTCCGCCGCGCTGCGCAGCGCCGACCGGGCGATCGAGCTGGACAGCTCTCTCGCCGAAGCGTGGTCGTCGCGAGCGGTGCTGCACGGCCGGAGCTGGCAGTGGATCGAAGCGGAGCGCGACTTCCGCCGCGCGATCGCGCTCGACCCGACGTACGCGCCGGCGCACCAGGGGCTCGGCGAGCTGCTCATCGTCGTCGGCCGGCTGCCGGAAGCGACTCGAGCGCTGCAGCGTGCGGCGCAACTCGAGCCGTCGTCGCCGGTGGTCGTCGGCTCGCTCGCCATGGCGCTCGGTCTGTCCGGCCGATCGGCGGAAGCCGTGGCGACGGCAGAGCGCGCGGTGTCGTACGACTCGACGCTGTTCGTGACACAATTCATGCTCGGCGCGACGCGGCTCTACGCGCGGCAGCCGGCGGAGGCGATCCGGCCACTGGAGGCGGCGGTGCGGATCGACCCGGCTTCGTTCAGCGCTCTCGGCATGCTCGGCTATGCGTATGGTGTCGTCGGCGACAGCGACGCGGCCCGCCGCACGAGGGCTCGGGTGGAGGCGATGCGTGCCGGCCCGGGCGCCGAGGTGGCGTTGGCTCGCATCGCCCTCGGCCTCGGCGACACGGCGGAAGCGTTGACCCGACTGGAGCGGGCGGCGAAGGCGCGGGATCCCTTCTTCGCCACGGAGTCGGCCGAGTCCCCGCTGTTCGCGTCGATAGCGGCGAGTGAGCGATACGCAGCGCTGATGAAGTCGGTGGGGCTGAAGAAATCGTGAGCTGTCGGCCCAGCAGCACGATCAGGAAGGACATCGCTGACGGATATGGCGATCTCATCCCTGTGACGTGAAACGAGTTATCGCGTCTGACCTCTGTATGACGCGACCTCTCGTCCTGCTGTTGGCGCTCGCGTGCAGCGCGTGCACCCGCACCCTGATCAATCCATATCCGGTGCCGTCGGCGCCGGTGTCAGCGCCGGCCACGCCGGCGGTGCTCGCCGGGTCGCCCGCGCCGCTCGGGCGGTCGGCGGTGTCGGAGGACGAGGCAGTGCGGTACCTGATCACCCGGCGGATGGAGATTCCCGTCGCCGGTAAGAAGGTGAGCGATCTCGAGGACACCTTCGACGCGGGACGGGACGACGGCCGCGTTCACCGCGCCCTCGACATCCTCGCGGCACGCGGCACGGCGGTGCTCGCCGCCGACAGCGGGCGGATCATTCGGGTGAGCGAGAACCGGCTGGGAGGCAACACGGTGTACGCGACCGATCCGCTCGGGCGCGTGGTGTATTACTATGCGCATCTCGACGCCTACCAGCCGGGACTCGCGCAGGGGATGACGGTTGCTCGGGGCGATACCCTCGGCTTCGTCGGAACGACCGGGAACGCGCCGAAGGACACGCCGCACCTTCACTTCCAGGTCATGCGCATGCCGGCCGACGGGAAATATTGGGACGGCGAGCCGATCAACCCGTATCCGCTCTTCCTCCTCGAGTACGCCGCGCATGACACTCTCGTCCCGGGAACGCGCTGAGCTTCGCACGGCAGCACATCATCTGACACCGGCCGTGCACGTGGGCCATCAGGGTCTGACGGATGCGCTGACGATGGCGATCGACGACGCACTCCGCACGCGCGAGCTGGTGAAGATCGCTCTCGCGAAGACAACCGGTGTGCCGGCGAAGGACGCGGCGCAGCAGCTCGCGGACAAGCTCGGCGCGGATGTCGTGCAGACGATCGGCCGGACGTGCACGCTGTACCGGAAGAAGGAGCTGGTCGACGAACAGAAGAGCGGTCGAAGTGCCGAACGGCGGTCGACTGACCGAACTGCGGTCGACTGACCGAACGACGGTCGACTTATCGAAGGGCGGTAGGGAATCGGTATTCGGTCGGTTGGCCGCTTTCCAGTAACCGGCGATTCCCATTATCTTAGCGGGAGCGACTACACTTCGCAGTAATTCCCGAGGCGAGCATGCCCTACGTCATCACCGAAGCCTGCATCAACACCAAGGACCGGGCGTGCGTCGACGTCTGTCCGGTGGATTGCATCTATGAAGGGCCGGACCAGCTCTACATCCATCCCGACGAGTGCATCGACTGCGGCGCGTGCGAGCCGGAGTGCCCGGTGACGGCGATCTTCCCCGAGGAGGACGTGCCGGCACAGCTCAAGCAGTACGTGCAGTTGAATCGCGACGTCTTCAAGAGCGACACTCCACCAGGCCGTCCCACCCGTTAGAGACGACTGCCCCGAGAGGCGCGCCATGCTTCGCGCCGTCACCTTCGATTATTGGGATACGCTGTACGAAGGCGGTGCGCTTCCCGAGCGGGTGGCGCTGCGCCGCACGGCGGTCGGCGCGCTCCTCGGCGCCTACGGACGGGCGATGCCCGACGAGCAACTCCGCGCCTTGTACGAGGCCTCGGGACAGGAGGCGGAGCGCTGGTGGCGCGAGGAGCATCGGGGCTACACCACCGACGAACGGTTGCGCTGGATCCTCGAGCGCGCCGCGGTGACGCCGCGCCAGAACTGCGAGCACGTGACCGCCGCCGTCGACGCGGTGGACAATGCCCTCCTGATGCTGCCGCCGGCGATGCTCTCCGGCGCCTGGCAGATGCTCCGTACGCTCAGCCGGCACTACCGGCTGGCGGTGATCAGCGACACCGGCTTTGCCTCGGGTCGCGCGCAGGACCGGCTGCTGGAGAAGGATGCCGCGCGCGACTTCTTCGCCGCGACGATCTACTCGATGGACGTCGGCCACGCGAAGCCGCGCCCGGAAATCTTCGCCGCCGCCGTGAGCACGCTCGGCATCGAGCCGGCAGAGATTCTCCATATCGGCGACAACGAGCGGACGGACGTGCGAGGCGCGCTGGCAGCGGGGTTCCGCGCAATCCGCCTCGACGTGGTGAGGTCGGGAGGGCCGAGCGCGGCGGAGTTCGTGGCGCGGTCCTACGACGAGCTGACCCGTTACCTGGTGGAGAAGGTCTGATCCGTCGCTACCACCCGTACTTCTGCTTCAGCGCAAAGGCCACCGTCAGCACCGCGTACTGCAGGAAGGTCGAGATCTCCGACCTCCAGGCCTCGCCCCAGAGGTGCTCGCCTTCCTCGTCGGAACCCGGCGGCCGCGGCAGCCAGCGCGAGGTGCGCTCCTGGTAACGCAGGTACTCGTCGCCGAAGATCGACTCCAGCACTCCCTCCTCGTAGCGGACGATCAGAGTGTACTCGATGGCGAACAGCACGATGGCAATCGGGATGAACCAGAGCACGCCGGAGACGACGGTGAAGCCGACCCAGATGAGGAGATTCCCCACGTAGAGGGGGTTCCGCATCCAGGCGAAGATCCCGTAGGTCACGAGGCGCTGGACGGTGCGAGACCGGCGCCGCGTCACCGTGCCGGCAGCGGCCACGCCGGCGAGACGGATCGCCTCGCCGAACGCAATGAGCAGAAAGCCGAGGATCCAGTTCATCTCGTCGGCGTTGCCGTGGACGACGAGCGGGATGAAGAGGAAGGGGACGGGAAGCCAGCCGCGATGGCGAAAGAGCACACTCCCGATGCGGGCGCTCGTGCTGCGCTCCGTCTCGGAGATCGCGAGATCGGGTGCCGGAGCGGAAGACTGGTTCTCGGGAGGAATGGCGGAGGGCATGTGGATGTCGGGAGGCGGGAGGCGATGAAAGCGAAAGGTCGCCTCGCCGCGGGCATTGCTCAAGCCGCAGCTCCTGACCGAGCGTCAGCTGTGGACCAGCGTCGCGAGGAACTCGGTCACGAGGTGGTTGAACGCCGCAGGCCGTTCGTAGGCGCAGACGTGCCCCGCGCCGGCGATGAGCTCCAGCCGCGCATGAGGCATCGCGTCGGCGAGCGCGCCCAGCTCGTCGGGGCGGGTGAAGCTGTCCTCGGCGCCGCCGACGATGAGCGTCGGCAGGTCGATCGTGGGGAGCAGATCGCTCGAGTCGGGACGGTCGGCCATCGCCTGGAGACCGCCAACCACTCCGTCGAGAGGAGCGCCGGCCATGAGCTGGCGCAGCGACTCGCGGAGCTCGGGGCGCGACTCGAAGGTGCTCTTCCCCACCATGGCCCGGAGTTGGCGCGTGGCGAGCGCCTCGACGCCGTTCGCCTTCACGAACTCGATCAGCCGAAGTCGTTTCTCGCGAGCTTCGGGCGTGTCCGCCGTGGCCCGGGTGCTCGTGAGGAGGAGAGCACGGATTCGCTCGCGATGCCGGCGGAAGAGCGCGAAGGCGACGTACCCCCCCATCGAGAGCCCGCAGACCACGGCGCGATCGATGCCGAGCGAATCGAGCAGCGCGACGAGATCGTCGGCGTATCGCTCGACCGAGTACGGCCCCTTCACCGACGAGCCACCGAAGCCGCGCAGGTCGGGAGCGATGCAGCGCGCATGAGTGGGAAGGCCGCTGAGTTGACCAGCCCAGAGGGAACGATTGTGCGGCCAGCCATGAATGAACAGCAGCGGCGGTCCGCTTCCCGACTCGTCGTAAGACAGCTCCAGCCCGCCGGGCAACAGCGCCATCATCGATCGTTGCGCTCGGAGTTCTCTGGCCAGTGCGGCAGCAGGGTGCGCCACTCTTCGGGCACTCGCACCGGCTTGCCGGCGCGGTCGATGGCGACGAAGACGATCGACGCCATGGCGACGAGGGTGTCGGTGCCGACGTTCCGCACGTCCTGCTTGACGATGTAGCTCGTGTTCTTCACCGCGAGCAGTCCGCTGCGGATGGCGAGGTCTTCACCCGGCAGCGACTGCGCGAAGTAGTCGATGTCCACGTGACGGACCACGGAGACGATGGGGACGCTGCCGAAGTCGCGCACGCCGCCCACCTCCTCGCGCTCGAGCAGCTCCCACCGCGCGCGCTCGAGGAAGCCCAGCATGGTCGCGTGGTTCACGTGCCCGAGCATGTCGCAGTCGGCAGGATAGATGTGGAAGACGATCTCCGGAAGCGGATCGGTCATCGAGCAGGTGGTGAGAACGTTGAGGTCGGCGCGGCCGTACCGGTGCCGTCGCGGTCGAGCCATCGGGCGTCGAAGGTTAGCCAGAACAGAACCCGCTCGTCAGGCTCGCAGCGACGTCCGGTTCGGCGTCATCGGCTGTGGCCGGGAAGGAGACACCGTTGCTCATGTTCGCGCTCCTTCTGCGTCCGGAGTGGAGTCAGTGAGGGAGATCTCGTGGCGCTCGGCGAGCTCGTGGAAGTGG
>JBIOHU010000119.1:0-6783 GCA_044449225.1 Gemmatimonadales bacterium
CGCCGGCGTCGCCGGATCGATCGCGTACACGCGCGAATCCGGCAGGGCGGCCCGGAGCCGTGCCGAAAAGACGCTGCCCGCCCGCAGCTCGCTCGCCGGCATGTACTGCACGACCACCGTCCGTCTCCCAGCCAGCGGAACGAGACTTTCGCGATCGCGCAGCAGGGTCACGGCGCGGCGGGCGATGTCGGCGGCGATTCGCTGGTGCTCCGGCGAGTGCACGACGCTCCGCAGCGTGTCGAGCGACACGATCGGATCGAAGGCGACGCCGGTCCGTGCCTTGACCTCGAGCACGCGGCGCACCGACGAGTCGATCCGGGCGCGAGAGATCTCCCCCCGCTCCACCGCCTGCAGCACCGCGTTGACCGCCTTCGTCGGATCGCCCGGCTTGAGCAGGACGTCGGCGCCCGCCTTGACGGCGAGCACCGAGCTCTCCTCCGTCGTGTAGCCCTTGCCGATACCGCCCATCGTCATGGCGTCGGTGATCGCGAGGCCGCCGAACTTCAGGCTGTCGCGCAGCAGACCAGTGATGATGCGCGGGGCGAGGGTGGCCGGTGTGGTGCTGTCACCCTGCACCGCCGGCAGCGCGATGTGCGCCGTCATCACCAGCGCCGCCCCAGCGCCGATCCCCGCCTCGAAGGGGACGAGCTCCACCGTGTCGAGCCGCGCCATCGTCGCATTCACCATGGGGAGGCCGACGTGCGAATCGACGTCGGTGTCGCCATGACCGGGGAAGTGCTTCTCCGTCGCGGCGACGCCGGCGTCCTGCGTTCCCTTCACGAATGCCGCCGAGAGAGCGGCGACGCGCTTCGGATCCTCGCCGAAGGAGCGGGTGTTGATGACTGGGTTGGACGGATTGTTGTTCACGTCCACGACCGGCGCGAAGTTGACGTTGATGCCGGAGGCCTTCCCCTCTTCGGCGATCGCCTTGCCGACGTCGTAGGCGTCCTGCACCCGACCCGTGGCGCCGATGGCCATCGAGTTCGGAAAGACCGTCGCGCCGCCGGCGTCGACGAGGTAATGGTCGAACACCCCTCCCTCGAGGCGGCCGAGGTTGGGCTCGAGATCGGAGGAGACGATGAGAGGCACGCGCGCCGCGCGCTGCATCGCATTCACCTTCGCCGCCACCTCGACCGGCGAGCCGAGTGACATCGACACGCCGCCGACGCGATCGTCACGGATCCAGCGCAGCACTTCGGCGAAGCTCGAGTCGTGGACGTTGGAGTAGTCGCCGAGCACCCAGACGTTGACCATCTGACCGACGCGCTCGCGCAGCGACAGGGAGGCGAGGGTCGTCTCGACCCAGTCGCGCTGGATCGCGGTCAGCGGGGTACGCGGATCGAGGTTGGCGGCGACGGGAGGCGCCGCCGGCCGAACGGGGAGGGCGACGTTCACCAGCAGCGGCCGGTGATCGGACAGCCGAGTCGCGATGACGCGGGCCGACGAGCAGTGCACGTCGCCGGCGAGCAGGAGATAGTCGATCCGCTTCGTCGGAGCGTCGGCGGGGAAGGTCGCCCCTCCATCGCCGGCGCCGCATTCGCCCCAGGCGTCACGCAGTCCCACCGCTCGCAGCGACGCCTGGACCCCGCTCTCCGGCGTGGAGTTGAAATCCCCGCCGACGATGACGGTGCGGCCGTCGAGCGTCGCTCGAGCGACCAGTCGGGCGAGCGAGTCCGCCTCCTGCACACGCCACGGCTCGCCGCCGTACGCGTCGAGGTGGGTGTCGAAGACGGTGAGCGGCCCCGACGGCGCGGCGATCGTGACGCGGAGCGTGCCGCGCGGCTCGTGCCGGTCAGCCGGCTGGCCCGCTGCCCGCGCGGCGTCCAGCGGGACGAAATGCGCGTCGACGATCGGCCAACGGGACAGAATGGCAATGCCGAACCCGCCGCCATCGTAGTCGATCGTCTTCCCGAAGGCGACGCGGAAGCCGGTGCGTGCCGCGAGTGCCGCCGGCTGATCGACTCCTCCCGACCGGCGGGTGAGCTGGTCCACCTCCTGGAGGAGCACGACGTCGGCTCCCGAGGCCCGCACGAGGTCGGCGACGCCGGCAAGCCGATCCTGCTGCGCGGCGTCCTTGCCGGCGTGGATGTTGTAGACGAGGACGCGAGTGCCGGCGTCGGGCGACGGCGCCGGCGCAGTGCGCGGAGCGGCACAGCCGGCGAGAGCGACGCAGAGGCTGGCGGCCAGTGGCAGGCGGACGATCGGCGATGCATTGTAGCTCATCTGCGCAGCTTGGCATGCGACACGGCGCGGCGCAACTCGGCGGTCATATCTGGACCAACCGATCACCTCGATACCCCGGATCGTGCATTCATGAAGAAGCTTCTCCTCCTCCTCGGCGTGATCGCCGCCCCCCTCGTCGCAGGAGCCCAGACACCTCACACGTTCACACACGCCGATACCCTGCGCGGCTCGATCACCCCGCAGCGTGCCTGGTGGGACGTCGTCTTCTACGACCTGCACGTGAAGGTGAATCCTGCCGACAGTAGCATCGCCGGCTACGATCGCATCACGTATCGGGTGACGTCGCCGGCGAAGCAGATGCAGATCGACCTCATGGCACCACTCGTGGTGGACAGCATGGTTCAGGGAGGTCGGCATCTCGGATGGCGACGCGACGGCAACGCCTGGTTCGTCACCCTCGTCGCACCGCAGCCGGTGGCGAGCGAGCAGATGATCGCCGTCTACTACCACGGCAAGCCGCGGGCGGCGAAGCGCGCACCGTGGGACGGCGGCTTCGTCTGGGCGACGGACAGCCTCGGCCGATCGTGGATCGCCACCGCCTGCGAGGGGCTGGGAGCGAGCGTCTGGTGGCCGAACAAGGATACCCAGGCCGACGAGCCGGACAGCCAGCGCGTCGCCATCACCGTGCCCGATTCGTTGATCGACGTCTCGAACGGCCGCCTGCGCTCCGTTACGCATCACGACGACGCGACGACGACGTACGAGTGGTTCGTCTCCAACCCGATCAACAACTACGACGTCGCCGTGAACGCGGCGTACTACGCGCACCAGAGCAGGACCTATCACGGCGAGAGCGGCGAGCTCACCCTCGATTTCTGGCCGTTGTCGTACAACGCGGAGAAGGCGAGGCGGCAGTTCGTGCAGGTGGACTCGATGCTCGCCTGCTTCGAGCACTGGTTCGGGCCGTATCCCTGGTACCGCGACGGCTACAAGCTGGTCGAGACCCCGCACCTCGGCATGGAGCACCAGAGCGCCGTGGCCTACGGCAACCACTACGAGAACGGCTACCTCGGGCGGGATCTCTCCGGCACCGGCTGGGGACTCAAGTGGGATTTCATCATCGTGCACGAGAGCGCGCACGAGTGGTTCGGCAACAGCATCACGGCGAAGGATCTCGCGGACATGTGGGTCCACGAGAGCTTCGCCAACTACTCGGAGAACCTCTACACCGAATGCCAGTCGGGAAAGGCGGCCGGCGCGGCGTACGTGATCGGCACCCGACGGCTCGTCCGCAACGACAAGCCGATCGTCGGCACCTTCGGCGTGAACGACGAGGGGTCGGGCGACATGTATTACAAGGGGGGCAACATGCTCCACACCATCCGTCAGATCGTGAACGACGACGAGAAGTGGCGTGGCATCCTGCGCGGGCTCTCCGCGGAGTTTCGCCACCAGGTCGTCACCGGCGAGCAGGTGGAGCGGTACATCAGCGCGCATGCCGGCGTCGACCTGAGTCGGGTGTTCGCCCAGTATCTCACGACGACGAAAATTCCCGTCCTCGAGTACCGGCTCGCCGACTCGACGCTCTCCTATCGTTGGACCAACGTCGTCCCCGGCTTCGCCATGCCGTTGCGAGTCACGCTGGGCACGATCGGCAGCCGCGACATCCATCCGACGGAGGCATGGCAGACGTTGCACGCGCCATTGGCGAGCGCGAGCGACTTCAAGGTCGACGTGAACTACTACGTGACGGTAAAGGAGGTCCCAGCGGAATAGCGCCGTGACCACCGCCGACGCGGTCCTCCTCCTGCTGCTCGTCACCCTTGGTGCGGCGGCGGCGGGGCGCCGGATCAGGACCCCGTCGCCGGTCGTGCTGGCGATCGTCGGCGTCGCGGTGGGCGTGGCCTGGCGCTACGTCCCCTTCCTGCCGCGGCTGGAGTTTCCGCCGCGGCTCGTGCTGCTGGTCTTTCTGCCGCCGCTGCTGCTCAACGCGGCATACGCCCTTCCCCTTGGTGCCTTTCGCGCCAATCTCCGCTCCATCCTGCTGCTCGCCATCGGGCTCGTGGTGGCGACGATCGTCGTCACGGCGGCCGCGGCGCGGCTCGCGCTGCCGGGCCTTCCATGGGTGGCGGCGCTGTTGCTCGGCGCCATCGTCGCCCCGCCAGATCCGGTTGCCGCGACGGCCGTCGCCCAGCGCACGGGGCTGTCGCATCGACTGGTGACCATCCTCGAAGGCGAGGGACTGATCAACGACGCGGTGGCGATCGTCGTCTACCAGCTTGCCGTGCTCGCTGCCGTGTCGGGACGGGTCACCTGGGCGGACATGGCGCTCGGCATCGTGCGCGAGGCACCGATCGGGGTAGTCGTCGGTCTCGTGCTCGGCTGGATCTTCGTGTCGACTCGACGGCACTTGAACGACAGCTCGCTCGAGACGGGGATCTCTCTCGTCGCGCCGTTCGTGACGTACGAGCTCGCCGAGCGCCTGGGTGGGTCGTCGGTCCTCGCCGTCGTGACGCTCGGCTTCGTGCTACGGCGGTTCGACGTCGCGATGTCCGGTCCGGCCACGCGGCTTACGACGCGGGCCGTCTGGGATGCGGTGGACTTTGTCGGCACGGCGCTGGTGTTCATGCTGATCGGGATCCAGATCGGCGCCGCAACAGCGGTGCGGGTGAGCGGAGGATTCATCGGCGCGTGCGCGCTCGTGTCGGCGAGCGTAATTGGGGTGCGCCTGGCGTGGATGCTCGGCGTTCCTCATCTCACCCGCCTGCTCGCGCGAAGCAACGTGCCAGCGCCGTCGTGGCGCGAGCTGACCGTTCTCGGTTGGACGGGCATGCGAGGTATGGTCTCACTTGCCCTGGCGCTGGCACTTCCCTACTCGACGGCGGCGGGCGCGCCCTTTCCGGCGCGAACGGTGGTCATTCTGCTTTCCTTCGCCGTCATCATGGCAACGCTGATTCTCCAGGGACTCACCCTCGTGCCGCTCACGCGGCTTCTCCGCGTCGGCGACCCGACGACCGAGGTCCGTTCCGAACAGCGGGTTCGCGAACGGGCGCGCCGAGCGGCGCGCGCGTCGATCATGCGGGTCGTCGCCACCAACCGGGTGCCGCTCGGCGAATGCCATCGCCTCGCCGACGTGATCGACAGCGGCGAGGTCGGCATCGCGGCGGGCGGGCCGTCGGAATCACGGCTGGTGCTGGAGAACGCGCTCGAAGTCCAGCGGTCGATCGTCGCGCGCGCACGGGAGGAGGGACGGATCGGCGATCCGCTCTCGCAGCGGCTCGAGGCCGAGATCGACCGGGACCTCGTGCGACTGAGAGACGAGGGGGCCAGTTCCTCGCTCGACGGGCGTGGGCGGAGTTGACGTCGTCGGAAAGCGCGCGCATGATCAGGCGTCGACGACGCGTCACTCACATCCGGATGGAGGGCCCGGTGCAGCGAATCACGCTCGTGCTCGGAACGGCGCTTCTCGCCTTGGCGCCGATGCATGCCGCGGAGGCGCAGACCGCACCGCCGGCCAGCGCGAAGATCACCAGGCCGAAGTCACGCACGGCGAGCAATGGGCGCTGTCTGAACGACGGCAAGGGTACGCTCGGCGGCGTGTTCGGGCCTTCCGCGCTGCCACCGCTCGCGTTCACGATCGGACCCGGCTCGGCGATGGCCGACCAGATGCACGCGAGCAAGGCACCGTTCACGGGGCCGGGCCGTTATCGCAACGTCATCGTGATGGTCTACCTGGGCAAGACGGCGCTCGACGACACTTACGGCGGGCTCGGCACCGTCACGGTGAACGCCGACGGTCGCACCGGGTCGTTCGTGCTGAACGACGGTACGGCGGCGGGGACGTGGGACTGTGGGACGAAGCCCTGAGACGGAAAGGCGGTGGACTCTACCGAAGCGCGGTCGACCGCCGTTCGATCAGTCGACCGCCGTCACGTAGGTTGACCGCTCTTTGGTACGTCGACCGCCGTCACGGGTCGATTGGCTAGAATCGGTCATCATCATCTCCAGCCGATGCGCCGGTGTCGAGTCGGAGATAGTATTCCGCCATGACGTTCTACGACACGATACCCAGCCCTGTCGGCGAGCTGCTGATCGCCGCCGACGAATCCGGCCTGACGACGATCCGCTTCGAGCAGAGCCGTCATGGCCGCGAGGATGCCGCCGCATGGACACCGGCCGCCGAGGCGACGGGCGCGGCGGCGCGCGTGCTCCGCGCGGCGCGCGAGCAACTCGACGCATACTTCGCCGGCGAGATCGATACTTTCGATCTGCCTCTCGGTCCGCGCGGGACGACCTTTCAGCAGCGCGTCTGGTCGAGGCTGCGCGAGATCCCGTTCGGCGAGACGATCAGCTACGCCGAGCTCGCGCACCGAGTCGGCGACCCACGGGCGGTGCGCGCCGTCGGCGGGGCGAACGGGCGGAACCCGTTGCCGATCGTCGTCCCCTGTCACCGCGTCATCGGAGCCGACGGGTCGCTCACCGGTTTCGGCGGCGGCATCGACCGCAAGCGCTGGCTCCTCGAGCACGAGGGGGCGCTGGAGCGTGATCTAACGGCGGTCGACAAACTGACCTACGGTCAATTACTGAACTGCGGTCAAG
>JBIOHU010000120.1:0-6761 GCA_044449225.1 Gemmatimonadales bacterium
GCGCCGTCGCGGTAGATGGCCATCTGTGCGCCGGGCTTGAAGTAGAGCTGATCGAAGGTGCGCCAGCCCTGGGCGTCGAGGGTGATCGGCGTGACCCGGCCGTGACCCATCGTCGCCACGGGGAGCAGGCGGGGGTCCGTTCGGTCGCCGAAAAGGAGGAAAAGCACCGTCGGCTTTCCGGCGAGGCTCGTCTGGACTTGCACGGGCTCGGCCTGCGCCTCGTTGCGGGCGCGCTTGTCACAGCCGACCGCGGCGCTTAGGATGCTCGCGACGGCCATCGCCCCGAACATCGCCCGTAACCCGCGCGCGGCCAGCAGACGCGCGGGTGGCGTCGCGGGCCGAGAGGGGTGCAGCCGAAGGAGGGTCAGGTGCATGCGAGAGAGTTGGGCAGCGCCGTATTGAACGTCCGCACCGTCCAGCGCCAGTTGTCGGCGTTGTTGCCGGAGGCGCGCCCGGCGCATGAGGGCGAGCGTACTCTGGAGATCGCTGCCCAGGGTAACGACGCGCCGCGCCTCATCAGCGCAACGGTGCTCGAAGGAGGCCCCCTGCGTGCGCGCCGGGTGTTCGACCCGCCGATGGTCGGTTTCGGCGCTTTCCTCGACGGCACGCAGCGTACCGAGCTCGCGCTCTTTCTGGGCGCGGCGCCGATCGTCGTCGGCCGTGCCGCGGCGGTCATCCGCCAGCGCCGGAATCAGCGGATGCACACCTGGCAGCTCCCCCTCGTCGAAGCACAGGTCTATTGCCCCCGGCTGCTCGTCTCCGACTCTGCGTGGCAGGTGCTGCGTGCCAACTTCGGATCGACACTGGTGGACACGACGGACGGGGATTCTCTCGCCACGATCCACCCGTACGCACTCCGCGACGCCGCCGTCCACCGGGTCCAGGCTCATCGCGAGGATCTGGAGCAGCGGCTCGCCGAGCGCTGGTGCGCCACGGAGCGTGAGCCCCTGTTCATCGACGGCGGGATCAGCGGCAGCGAGAAAGTTGCCGTGTCGACGTGCACGGTGGGGGTGGTGAAGAGCCACCGGACCATCTACGCCGAGGGCGATGCACTCGCGGCGGTGCTCGGGCTGGGCCACCGCGAGCGGTCGAGCGTCTTCCGGATCACCTCACCGAGGCGGACGACGGTCGCGAGCTGGTATCTCCGCCTCCGCGACCCACGCGGTCGCGATCCGATGTGGGGACTGGTGCGAGTGGAGATCGCTCACCAGGCCCCACAGGACCTCGACGGCCTCGGCGCCCGGGCCGACCAAGTCTCGCGGTGGATCCTCGCCGAAGCATCCCCGCTCGCTCTTCCGGACGCGCGATGGGACAAGATGGTGTACGGGGTGAGGGACTGCGAAGAGCGACTACGATCAATTTGAATGGCGGTCGACTGACTGAACGGCGGTCAGGTTGCTGAACGACGGTCAACGTATTGAACGACCGTCGACATATTGAACGACGGTCAACGTACTGACCGCAGGTAATGAGTTGACCCGAGTTCAGTAAGTCGACCGCAGTCAAGTAAGTCGACCGCAGTCAGGTAAGTCGACCGCAGTCAAGCAAGTCAACCGCGGTTCGATGAGCGGACCGCAATTCAGTGAGAGAGGAATGTCCTCAGTCGGAAGAGTCGTCGCCACGGAGCGGCGGCCCAATACGCCTCATGAGTTTCATTTCTGGACCGCGCTCGACTCGCCGGTCGGGATCGGCACGATCGTGCGCGTCGACGGGCGTGATCCGGTGAACGGGGTGGTGCCCCGGGTGTTCGGCGTCGTCACGGAGGGGTTCAGTTGGACCGACCTCGCGTCGCCCCTGCACGACGTGATGGGCTACGACGGCCTTCCGGAGGGGGAGACCCTTCAGCCGACCCAGCGCGCGGAGATCCGCCTCTATACCGCGTCGGTGCTTCGGCATCTGCCCGAGGAGCCCCTCCAGCCGGTCCCGATGGGGGTCGTCTTCCTCGCCGACGAGGCCGACGTCGCCCTGGCGCTGCGGATGGATGGTTATCTCGCGGAAGGTTCACGCACGGGAATCCCGATCGGCGTGTATCGCGCCGGCGGTACCGAGGCACCCATCTACCTCGACGCGGACTTCCTCATCGGCCCCGAGGCGGCACATCTGAACATCAGCGGCGTGTCCGGCCTCGCCACGAAGACGAGCGCCGTCGAATGGCTGCTGCAGTCGATCTTCACTCACTTTCCGGCGCAGAAGGGAAGCGTCGCCGCCGTCTGTTTCAACGTGAAGGGCCCCGACCTCTGCTTTCTCGACCAGCCCGGTGAGATCGACGCCGCCGACCGCGCGCTGTACGAGCGGTGTGGCGTGGTGCCCGAGCCGTTCGCTCAGGTGGAATATTTCGCCCCCTACAAGTCGGACGGCTTCTCCCTCAACACCCTGCGCAGCAACGCCGAGCTGCTCGACAACGTCACGCCCCTCACGTGGGGACTTCGCGAGGTGCTCCAGTACGCCGAGGTCCTCCTCAACAAGGACGACGTCGACGCCAAGGCGGACGCGCTGATCGACTTCATCAAGGAGAACGTCCTCGACAAGAAGTTCCACGACCCGATGCTGGAGCGGGTGCACGCCGTCGGCTCGTTCGCCGACCTGGACGCCTGGTTCAGGGACGTGCTGCGCGCCCTGGAGAAGAAGGACGATCAGAGCTGGCGCACCCACCACGTCGCGACCATCCGGAAGGTACGGAACCGGCTCTCCAACATCTCGCTCCGCTGCAAGGGTCTCGTCGCCGACGACGGCGCCACGAGCGACCTGCCGTTCGGCAACTTCGCCGACCGTACGGTGTACGTGATCGACGTCGCCGGTCTCGAGGAGGACGCGCAGGACCTGATCTTCGCCCGCGTGGTGACGAAGCTCCGCGAGCACCTGGAGAAGCGGGATCTGGGAGTACAGCACGTCGTCGTGTTCGTGGACGAGCTGAACAAGTATGCCCCCGGAGACGGCCCGGATACGTACGTCCGCAAGATGCTGCTCGACATCGCCGAACGAGGCCGGTATCTCGGGCTCGTGCTGTTCGCGGCGCAGCAGTTCCGCTCACAGGTGCACCGGCGGGTGGTGGGAAACTCGGGGACCGCGCTCTACGGCCGGATGGACGGCGACGAGCTGGCGACGCCTGGCTACGCGGTGCTCAGTCCGGCGATCAAGACGAAGCTGGCCACGTTGGAAAAAGGGCAACTGATGGTGCGACATCCGCATTTCACCCAGCCGATCTTCGTGCGCTTTCCGCGCCCTGCCGTGATGCGCGGCCGCGATGGCGTGACGCGCTATCCCGCTGCGGCGACGACGTCGTTCGAGACGGCGGTGCTGCGTACGCTGCGCGCTCTCGAGCCGTCGCTGACGCTGTCGTGGCTTCAGGACACCGTGCAGCTCGCGACCGAGGACGAGATCCTCCGCGCCCGAAACGCCATGGTGCGCGAGCGGCCGTCCGACGTTCGAAGGGCCTTCGCGTCGCACTTCCGGGCGGCGGTCGCTCCGCGAAGCGCGACGCGCCCTCTCGCGACAGCGCCCATTCCTGCGGCGCCGCCGGATGATCCCTACGGCTTCTGAGGTCGCGCGGGCGACGTGTTGAGCCAACGAACCGGTGCGGCCGCTGCGGCACTCCTCCTCGCGACCTTCGCGGCGCTCCCGACCCGGGGCGCGGGGGCGCAGACGGTTTCCCTCCACATCCATCCCCGCGTCGGCGATACGCTGCACATGCGTCTCGAGCAGCGGATGGAGGTCAGCGCCGACATGCCGCGCAACGGGCACTCGTCCAGGTCATCGGTCACGACGTCGGTGGCGATCGACTCGCGCACGGTGGTGCAGTCGTCGCTCGCGACGAGCACCCTCGTGCTGACGATCGTCGATTCGGCGGAGATGCATACCACCGACGAGCATGGCGCCCAGCAGGTGGAGGCGGCCGAAGGAATGCTGCGCGGCCAGCGGCTCCTGCTCCAGCTGGCGATGGATGGGTCGGTGGAAAGCGCGCGCGACGGCGAGGGACGCCCGGTGCCGCACGACATGGCCGAGGCGCTGTCGGCGATGCCCGCCGTCTTCCCGCGCCGTCCGGTGCGGATCGGCGAGCAGTGGTCGCGCGAGATGCCCCTTCCATCGAGCGGGCCGCTCGGCGCGCGGGGAACCGGCTACGTGAACGCCGTCTTTCGCCTCGACTCGCTCCAGCATGGCGGCGACGTCGCCTTCGTCTCCATGCACGGCGACATCCGCCCCGAGAGCGACGACGAGGGAGTGAGGCTCACCGGCGCGATCAATGGCTCGATGCGTCTCGACCGCGTCCGCGGCTGGATGACCGATTCCTTCGTCACGGTGCTGATCCGGTCGCTCGTCACTCCACCCCCCGCCAGCGGACGGTCGCCGATGAGCTTCGTCACCCGGCTCACGCAGCGACTTCGCACGATGGACAAGCGCTGATCCGTCGCTAGGTTCTGAATGGGGGAGTGTAGTCAACTCCCGCTCTCACAACTGGTTAGCGCACTCCTTCCTCGCCGACTCTGCGCCTCGTTCACCTCTCGGACCTTCACCTCGGCTACCGCCAGTATCAGCGGGTGACTCCGCGCGGAATCAACCAGCGCGAAGCCGACGTGGCGCAGTCGTTCACGCGCGCGCTGGACCGGGTGATCGAGCTCGCTCCCGACGTGGTGCTCATCGGCGGCGACGTGTTTCACCAGGTGCGGCCGACGAACACGGCGATTCTTCACGCGTACCTCCAGTTCGCGAGGCTTCGCGCCGCGCTGCCGGCGACGGAAGTCGTCATGGTCGCCGGCAACCACGACACTCCGCGTGCCGCCGAGACGGGGTGCATCCTCCGGCTGTTCGCGCCGCTGGGCATCCACGTGGTGGATGGCGAAGCGCAGGCGCTCGAGCTTCCGGCGCTCGATCTGTCGGTGCTCGCCGTCGCCGACAACCAGCATCCGCGTCCGAAGCTGGTGCCGCCGGGAACTCACCGCTGGAACGTCCTGCTCCTTCATGGCGAGGTCGAGGGAATGCTCGGTCCCTTCGCCGCCACGAACGAGTTGGCGTCGGAGGAGATTCCGCAGGAGGAGCTACACCAGTCGCAGTGGGACTACATCGGCCTCGGCCACTACCATGTGTATCGCCGGCTGGCCCCGAACCAGTTCTACAGTGGCTCCCTCGACTACACGAGCACGAACACCTGGGGCGAGAAGATCGAGGAGGGGATGGCGGGCGTGCCGGGGAAAGGGATCATCGAGCACGATCTCGCGACCGGCCGGCACATCTTCCATCCGATCGCCCCGTCGCGCGACTTCGTGGATCTGCGCGTGGTCTCGGCGCGGGGGCTCACCACGGAGGAGGTGAACGAGCGCATCCTCGCGACCGTCGAATCGATTCCCGGCGGGATCGACGACAAGGTGGTGCGGCTGGTCGTGCGCGATCTGCCGCGGCACATCACCCGCCAGCTCGACCACCGGCAACTGCGCGAGTTCCGACGTCGTGCGCTGCATTTCCACCTCGACACCCGGCGGCCGGAGATGATCCGCTCGGTCGGGCACGGGGCGCCCGGACGGCGCCCATCGCTCGCCGACTTCGTGCGCGACAAGCTGCGCGAGCGGCTCGTCTCGCCGGACGTGGACCGCGACGCACTCGTGCAGCTCGGGCTCAAGTACCTGAAGGATGCCGAGGAGCGCGAGGGTGCGTCGACGGCGCCACCGGCGAGCGTGGAGGGGTAGATGCGGCTCAACACCCTCCGCCTCTGCAACTTCCGCCAGCACGCCGACACGTACATCACCTTCGAGGACGGCCTGACCGGCATCATCGGACCGAACGGCTCGGGGAAGTCGACGATCCTCGAGGCGATCGCGTGGGCGCTCTATGGGCAGGATGCGGCGCGCGGCAAGAAAGAGACGATCCGGTCCATCCGCGCCGGCCCGAACGCGAGGGTGAAGGTCGAGCTCGACTTCGAGCTCGGCGGGCATCGCTACCGCATCGTGCGCGGGCTCACCCAGGCCGAGCTGTTCCTCGACGGCGCCGATGCGCCGATCGCGAACTCGCTCACCGGCGTGACCGACATGCTGCGCCGCCGGCTCGGGATGAGCCGCGAGGAGTTCTTCAACACCTACTTCACGGGACAGAAGGAGCTCGACGTGATGGCGGCGATGGCGCCGTCG
This sequence comes from Gemmatimonadales bacterium, assembly GCA_044449225.1. Classification (GTDB taxonomy): domain Bacteria; phylum Gemmatimonadota; class Gemmatimonadetes; order Gemmatimonadales; family Gemmatimonadaceae; genus AG11. The sequence goes on from JBIOHU010000120.1 coordinate 6,117, forward strand.
GAGCGAGCGCAGTTCCTCTCCCGGGTGCTCGGCTACGAGCGGCTGCGGGTGGCGCAGCGTCTGGTCAAGGAGCAGGCGCGCATGCTGGCCGCGGAGGCGTCGGGTGTGCGCACGGCGATGCCCGATGCCGAGAGCGTCGAGCGGATGCATGCCGACTCGGCGGAGCGACTGGCGCAGGCCGCCGACCGGGCGCGCCTCAGCGCGGCGCGACGCGACCGCGTCGGCGCGCTGCTGGCCGATCTCGTGCCGCGGTGGCAGGCCGCGCAGCGGGAGCGCGAGCAGTTACAGGAGGCGCTGTCGGAGCTCCGCGTCGCCGAGAGCGAGGCGGCCTCGTACGCGCGCGATTCGGAACGAATCAGCCGCGAGCTGGCCGAGGTCGAGACAGCCGAGGCGGAGCTGCGGCGTCTCGCAGCGGAGCTGGCTCCCCTCGCCACTCTGAGCGAGGAGCTCCAGACGCTCGATCGGCGGTCGAGCGAAGAGGGCCGCCGCCGCACTCTGCTCGAAAACGAGCGGGCGCTCCAGGAGGAGGTCGTCCGCCTCCGCGAGCGTCGCACGCGCATCGAGAGCGCGCCGGCGCTGGAGGAGGAGGTCACCCTCGAGCTCGAGGGGACGCGGACGGCGCTCGAGCAGGTGCAGGGCGAGCAC
>JBIOHU010000121.1:0-6747 GCA_044449225.1 Gemmatimonadales bacterium
GCTCCAGGCGCGCGGGCAGATCGCCGTGATCGGCAACGCGGTGGACGAGCATCCCGCTGCGGCGGGCCAGCGCTACGACGGCACGATCGTCGTCCGCAACCTCACCACCCAGTCGCAGCCGGTCCGCATCTATCAGACGGACTACATGTTCTTCGCCGACGGCTCGTCGCACTTCGACAGCGCGGGCTCCACGCCCCGGTCGAACGCGCGCTGGGTCACCCCCGGGACCCGCTCGTTGACGATCCCGCCGTCGGCCGACGTCACCCTCACCTATGTCGTCCAGGTGCCCGCGATCGACTCGCTGCGCGGCACCTACTGGAGCGCCATCATGGTCGAGGCCGCGCCCACCGCACCGCCGGTGACCGGAGCCCGCCAGCTCGGCATCGGATCGGTCATCCGCTATGCCGTGCAGGTGGCGACGCAGCTCCCCGATGTGGGGGCGCGCCGGGTGCGCCTCACCAAGTCGGCCTTCGCGTCCGACACGGCAGGTACGCGCCGACTCGACGTGATCGTGCAGAACACGGGCGATCGCGCCTATCGTCCGAACCTCTGGGTCGAGCTCTACGACGCGGCCGGCGTGCTGCGCGGACGGCTCGAGCACCAGCGCGGCCTGCTCTATCCCGGGACGTCGGTGAAGCAGAGCTTCACCTTCGTCAGCCTGCCGCGCGGCAGCTACAAGGCACTGTTCTTCGCCGACACGGGTGACGACACCGTGGTCGCCGCCCAGTACAAGCTCGACTTCTAGCGACGGCCAGTGCGCATCCCGGCCCGCGCCCTTCGCGTTCTCGTCGCGACGTCGATCGCCGGTGCCGGCGCGCCGCTCTCGCTCCGCGCCCAGAGCCCGCTGCTGGCGACGCACGTCGCACCGCTGCGCGCTGCCTCGGGCGCCTCGGTCACCGCCGCCATCCGCGTCACCAACGCGTCGCGCTCATCGCTCGTCGTCGTGCCGCACATCTCGACGCCCGAAGACTGGTCCACCCTGCTTGGCGCCTTTCCCTTCACTCTCGGGCCGCGCGAGGGCGACAGCTGGCTGGTGAGCCTGCGCGTTCCCGCGCGTGCCGCCGCCGGCCGCTACATCGTTCGCCTGGCGGCGAATGATTCGGCCGGCCGGCCCCTCATGCGCGACTCGCTCATCGTGGACGTCCAGGCACTGCACGCCGTCGAGATCGCGGTCGCCGAGCGTCCGGCGTACGCCATCTCGGGAAAGCCGTACCGCGCCGCGTTCATCGTTCGCAATCGCGGCAACGTCGCCACCACTTTCGGGCTCAAGGCGTCGAGCGGCCTCGGCGTGGTGCTCGACGCACCGGCCTCGATGTCGCTGGCTGCCGGCGAGTCGCGCCAGGTGGCCATGCAGACCACGGTCATCACCACGGGCCAGCAGTCGAGCGACGACCTGTTCCAGCTCGAAGTGCGCGATCTCGCCGACACCAGCGTCTCGGCGCGGTCGTCCATGCGCGTGACGATCGTGCAGCGCGCCGGCACCTCGGCGCCGATGCACACCGTGGCATCGACCCTTCGTGTGCGCGCCTCCGACGGATCGGCCGGCATCGCACCCTTCGAGCTGATCGGCGGCGGACAGCTGCGCGACGGCGGCGACGAGCAGCTGGAGTTCGTCGCGCGCGGCCGCACCACCGCCGGCTCCCTCTTCGGCGAGCGGGAGGAATATCGGCTCGCCGTGACGGGTGACCACTATCGGACCCAGCTCGGCGATGGGCTCTACATGGCCTCGCCCCTCACCAGTGGCGGTCAGGCGGGATTCGGCGCCGGCCTCGCCGTCGGCGACAGCACGCTGGGCGCCGGCGGCTTCATGCAGCGTTATCGCTTCCAGCCGACCGAGAGCAGCGAGCAGGGCATGTACCTGCGCTTCGGCGGCGACGAGATCGCCGGCGCGCCGCGCCTCGGCCTCAACGCCGTCGATCGCCGCGGCGGCCCCATCGCCGGCCAGATCCTCAGCGGCTCGGCGAAGGTCTATCCGATGGGCGCCGGGCACATGGTAGTGGACCTCGAATACGCCGGCAGCCGCGGCCCGGCCGGTTCCGGCGTCGCACGCTCGGCGCGGGTCAGCGGCGGCGATCAGCTGCACTTCGATCTCGGACACGTCGATGCCGACGAGGCCTTCGCCGGCCCGAACCGAGGCACCACCTCCGACTACGCGAATCTCACCACTCGCGCCTGGAACTCGCTGCAGCTCCTCGGCACGATCGGGTCGTTCGAGACGCGCGGCCGCATCGCCGCCCTGCCCTACACGCTGCAGCAGCACACGAGCCTCCTCGAGGTGATGTACGACGGCGCGTATTCCATCGGCTATACCGCGGTGACGCGAAATGCCGACTCGTACGTCGGTGGCGATCCGCAGTCCCAGCGCGGCGTCGTGGCGCGCGCCTCGCAGGACGTCGAGACCGGCCAGCTGTGGGCGTCCGGAGAAGCCGGCACGGCGAACGATGCCGTCTCCGGCGGCGTGCATCCGTACGAGGACGTCTCGCTCGGTGCGACGGCGCCCGTCGGGAAGCACTCGCTCTCGCTGTACGGCGGGCTTGCCCATGGCGACCGGGCGATCCGCGGCGCCGACCGCATCCTCACGATGGGCATGGATGCGCGGCTCCTCATCACGCCGCTGACGAGCCTCACGGTCGGGGCGTCGGACATGCGGACCGTCCTCCCGGACGGCGAATACCTGCAGGTGGATGCGCGGCTCACGCGCATGCTCTCGACTGGCGCGAGTCTCAGCATGCGGGTTCGCCTCGGCGGCCGCGACTTCACCGATCCGGCCGGCCAGCGTCTGGCGTATCTCGAGTACAGCACGCCGCTCCAGCTGCCGATCGGTCCGTCGCGCGAGCCCGGCCGCGTCCGGGGCCAGGTGGTGGACCAGCGCACCGGACAGGGTGTCGCCGGTGCCCTCGTGCGCCTGGGGCCGCAAGCCGCCATTACCGACGACGAGGGGCGTGTCGCCTTCGCCGGCCTCCCCGCCGGCGCCTACCGCGTCTCGCTGGCTCAGCAGCTCGCCGGCGGATCCACCGTATTCGCCGGCGATCCGAACGTGCGAGTGGACAGCGCGCGCCGCGAACCGGCGACCTTCCACGTCGTCCTGGAAGCGGCCGGCACGGTCTCGGGAACCGTCCGTCGCCTCGCTCTCGCCCGCACCGGCATCGGCGCGGCGCCGGACTCCCTGGCCGACGCCGGCCCGCTCGAGGGGGTCAGCGTGGCTCTCGCCGGCGCGCGCGACACCGTGTATCGCACGACCGATGCGGCGGGCACCTTCCTGTTCACCGACGTGCCGAGCGGGAGCTGGACGGTGATCGTGCTGGCCGAGCCTCCGCTGCAGATGCAATGGGAGCTCGAACGGGTTCCCGTCGTCCTGTCGGCGGGTGAGAACCGGAGCGTCACCTTCCGGCTCGTTCCCCGCCGGCGCAAGGTCCGCATCGTGTCCGGCGACGGCATCGACGAAGGTACCGATCGATGATGGACTCCGGTGGGTCGCCGGCCCGGAGCCGATTGGACGGGGAGATCCTCGCGAGGCTGAGCCACGAGCTGCGCACGCCGCTCAACTCGGTAATCGGATTCTCTCGCGTCCTGACGAGCAACCGTGCCGGCAATCAGAGCGCGAAGGATCTGGCGATGCTGGAATGCATCCGGGCCAGCGGCGAGCGGCTGCTCGACCTCGTCGAGGACCTGTTCGATGCGACCGTGCCCGCGCCGGAGCGGTCGCCGGTGCTCGTTCCGGTGAACGTGGCGGCCGCGGCGGAAGCCGCGGTCCGGCAGAGTGCCGGCATGGCGACGGCGAGGGGGTTTCGCCTCGAGGTCGTGGTGGAATCGACTGCGGGCGTTCTCGTCGAGCTCGATGCGGCGCGACTGCTCCGCATCCTGCGCAAGCTCGTCGGAAACGCCGTGAAGTTCACGGTTCGGGGCGAAGTGGTCGTCACGGTGCAGGGTGATCCGCGAAGCGGCCGGCCCACGGCGCTCGTCGTCCGCGACACCGGCATCGGCATTCCCGCGGCGCTCCACTCGTCGATCTTCGAGCCCTTCGTCCAGGGGGAGATCGGCTCACGCCGGAGTCACGAGGGGGCCGGCCTGGGCCTCTTCGTGGCCCGCAGCCTCGCCGAGTCCATGGGCTGCCGCCTCACCATGGAGAGCGAAGCAGGAGTCGGGTCGCGGTTCATCCTCGGACTCCCCACCTGAGCGGGGCACCCCCCGCACCTCGTCGCTCGTCGGCAGATCTCGCGATCGCGGTTCGCCCTTTGCGGGGAAATTCGGGCATGGAGCCCTCGACCCTCCCGGCCGCCCCTTCGCTCAGGGCCGGCGCATCGGCGCCCGACTTCACCCTCGCCGACGGGGACGGCCGAACCGTCCGATTGAGCGACCTGCGCGGTCAGCCGGTCATCCTCGCCTTCTGTCCCCCCGACTGGGATCCCGCCCGCGCCGACCAGCTCGCACACTTCAACTGGCTCGTGCGCCAGGTGCCGGGAATGAGCCCCGAGCTGCTCGGCATCTCGACGGACGGCATGTGGTGCCAGCTCGCCTTTCACGGCGATTCGGTACGGGTGCCACTGCTCGCCGATCGAGACCCGCAGGGCTCCGTGGCCGAGCGCTACGGCGTCCGCGGCAGGCAGGCTCTGTTCGTCGTCGACGCGAACGGCGACGTGACGTGGAGCCACGTCGGGACGGCGAGTGCACCGCCGCGCTCCGACGAGCTGCTCGACGCGCTTCGGTCGCTGGCCGCGAGGGCGGACCTCGCGCCAGGCGAGTCCGACGCCGCGCTGCCACCCTGCATGCAATCGTATGACAGATCGACCGGGTCCGTCCCGCTGCTTCCCACGACGCGCCGCGAGTTCATCGCCACCGCCCTCGCCGCCGCGCTCGTGCTGGCGGCGATGCCGCTGGTCGCGCGCGCCGAGCAGTTCGCGGGTCGCCTGCCGACGTCCGTTCCGACACCGGAGCCCGCGGCGACGGTGCGGGTGACGCTGCGCGTGAACGGCCGTTCCCTGCCCCTCGACCTCGAGCCGCGGGTCACGCTGCTCGACGCCCTGCGCGAGTACGCCGGCCTCACCGGCACCAAGAAGGGGTGCGACCACGGCCAGTGCGGCGCGTGCACGGTGCACGTCAACGGGCGGCGGCACCTCTCCTGCCTCACTTTCGCCGTGATGCATCAGGGCCAGGACATCACCACCGTGGAAGGGTTGGCGACGGGCGACGCCCTGCACCCGATGCAGGAGGCGTTCATCGTGCACGACGGATTCCAGTGCGGGTACTGCACGCCGGGCCAGCTCATGTCCGCGACGGCGCTGCTCCACGAGCCGTGCGGCCCCGCCGATGCCGACGTGAAGGAGTGCATGAGCGGCAACATTTGCCGGTGTGGCGCCTATCCCGGCATCGTCGCTGCGATTCAGGACGTCCGTCGCACCGCGAGAGGCTGAGACGATGCGACCATTCGACTACGTCGCGGCATCCGACAGCGCCCAGGCCGCCGAGCTCGCAGCCGCCAACCCGGGCAGCCACTTCATCGCCGGCGGCACGACGCTGGTGGATCTGATGAAGCTCGAGGTGGAGACTCCGAGCCGGCTGGTGGACATCAACACGATCGCCGCACAGGAGCCGGCGATGACCCAGGTGGTCTCGCTCCCCGACGGCGGCGTTCGCATCGGAGCGCTGGTGCGCAACAGCGACCTCGCCTGGGAGGGGATGATCCGCGAGCGCTATCCGGTGCTCTCCGAAGCACTGCTCGCCGGCGCGTCCGGGCAGATCCGCAACATGGCCACCGTCGGCGGCAACCTGATGCAGCGCACGCGCTGCTACTACTTCCGCGACACGGCCTCGCCCTGCAACAAGCGCGAGCCGGGCTCCGGCTGCTCGGCGCTCGAGGGACACAATCGCATTCACGCCGTGCTCGGCACGAGCAGTCACTGCATCGCCACGAGCCCCGGCGACATGCCCGTGGCGATGGCGGCGCTCGGTGCCGTGGTGCGCGTGCACGCCCCGCAGGGAAACCGGACCATTCCTCTCGTCGACTTCCACGTCGTTCCCGGAGCCCGTCCCGAGCGCGAAACCGTGCTACGACATGGCGAGATCATCACGGCGGTGGACATTCCCGCTCTTCCGTGGGCGCGACGGTCGCACTACCGCAAGGTGCGCGACCGCGCGTCGTTCGCCTTCGCGCTCGCGTCGGCCGCCGTCGCCCTCGATCTCGCCGGCAACCGCATCCGCGACGCGCGCATCGCCCTTGGCGGCGTCGGCACGAAACCGTGGCGATCACACGCTGCCGAAGCAGCGCTGATCGGCAAGGCGCCGACACCGGCGAACTTCCGCGCCGCCGCCGAGGCGGAGTTGAGGGGCGCCGTGGCACATCGGGAAAACGAGTTCAAGATCGAGCTGGCGAAACGCACGATGGTGCGCGCCCTCACCACCGTCGCCGCGATGGGCTGAGCCATGACCGAATCGAGAAACGCACGCGGGATCGTCACCGGTGTCGAGTCGGTCGGAGAGCCGATGAGCCGGGTGGACGGTCGGCTGAAAGTCACCGGGTCGGCGCGCTACTCCGCCGAGTTCCCGGCGGCGTCGATGGTGCACGCGGTGATAGTCCAGAGCACCATCGCTCGCGGCCGCGTCACCAGCATCGACGCGAGCGCGGCGAGCAAAGTGCCCGGCGTGCTCGAGGTGCTCACCCACGAGAACGCGCCGCGGCTGCCAAAGCTCGAGGTGAACCCGCCGGCGACCCGCGTGCTCACCCTGCTCCAGGATGCCCAGGTGCGGTAC
>JBIOHU010000122.1:0-6740 GCA_044449225.1 Gemmatimonadales bacterium
CCTGCTGCCCGAGCGCACGATGCGGGCGATCCAGGAGAGCGTCTCGCCGGACGAGGATGACGAGGAGGAGGCCGCGCCGTGGGCCGCGTCGGCCTCGCTCGCCGGTACGACCTACGAGGAGGTCGTGGGCGGGGAGGACGACGAGGACGACGACGACCTGGAGGACGACCTCGACGAGGACGACGACGAGGACGACGACGACGAGGACGATGATGATGATGAGGACGACGCCAGCGGGGACGGGGGGGAGCCCCACTTTCCGCTCGTGATCGGGGTCGTGCTGCGCTTTCCGGAGAACCGGCGCTTTCCCAACGACTTCGAGCTGGAGGTCGACGATCTCATGCGCTCCATTCTCGAGGGACGTGCGATGGATGCCGCGGAGAAGCGCATCGACAACCTGCTGGGCGAAATCTGAAGGCAATGGCAGTCCGCAGCATGGTTACGGCACGAAGCTTCCGTATGTGAGTTTCGCAGTCGGATGCCATGAGCCGGTTCCCGGCTGCGTCCGTCATCGGTACAGACGTAGGTGACCTGGTGTCCTGGAGCGTCGATGCACATGGCCACGTCTTCCCCGCCAACGGTGGCGCGGCCGACGAGCCATATCCGCACGTGATCGTCGACCGGAGCGGGGTCGAGTGGGCGGTTCGCGAGGTGGTGACACCGCAGCCGTGGGCGAGGGGCGACCGCTGTCTGGTGCTGAACTCGCGGGAATGCGTCCGCCGGATCTGGCGCTATCCGGCCGACTGGCGACGGCTCGACGCGGACGCCCTGCTGATGCTGGGCGTGGTTGACTAGGTCGGGCGGAAACTCGCGGCGTCGAGCGCCGTAAGGACCTCGGAGTCCAACCGGGAGCCGTCATGCGCAAGCTGCTCAAGCTCGTCCTCGTGTCCGCGCTGGTGCTGTTCGTCGGGATCCCGGCGGCGTTCCTCGTCTTCGTGCTCGGCATGGCTGCGCTCGGCGTGACGCTCGGGATCGCCGGCGCGATCATCGGGCTCATGTTCGCGGCCCTCAAGATCGCGCTGATGATCCTCGTGCCGATCGTCCTCGTCTGGTGGGTGGCGAAGCGGCTGATGGCGCCGGAGCGGACCTACTGACCGCTGCGGTTGCCTGAGCGGGTGGTGGCTCGTATCCGGTTGAGCATGGCTCGCCGGCGGGCCGCGACGGATGTCGGCGTCGGCGAGTCGCCGCTATTGTACGGCAGAGGCACAGCCGACTACGATTCGTTTATATGGACACCAATACAATGCGGGCCGACGGAACGCTTCCCGTCTCGCCCGGTCTGGCGGACGAGGAAGGCTACCTCACCGAGCTCGAGACTCCGCCGGACATTTCGCCGGTCGACCGGCGGACGGCGCTCATGGCCGGCCTCGCCATCATCGTCGCGATCGGCGCCGGTCTCGTCGCCCAGCTGCTGACGGCGCTGATCGGATTCATCACCAACATCGCGTTCTATCACACCATCTCGTTCCGGCTGACCGCGCCTGGCGCGGCGCACGTCGGAGCGTGGGTGATCGTCATCCCGGTGCTCGGCGCACTGGTGATCGGCATCATGGCGCGCTACGGCTCGCCGGCGATCCGCGGCCACGGCATCCCGGAGGTCATGGAGCGCGTGCTCTACGGTGAGAGCCGGATTCCGGCGCGGGTGATGGTGCTGAAGCCGCTGTCGGCGGCGGTCGCGATCGGCACGGGCGGGCCGTTCGGCGCCGAGGGCCCGATCATCGCGACCGGTGGGGCGCTCGGGTCGCTCGTCGGCCAGCTCGTGCACATGAGCGCCGACGAGCGGAAGATCCTCCTCGCCGCCGGCGCGGCCGCCGGCATGTGCGCCACCTTCGGCAGCCCGATCTCCGCCGTGCTGCTCGCGGTGGAGCTCCTGCTGTTCGAGTACCGCGCCCGGTCGCTCATCCCGGTCGCCCTGGCGTCGGCGGCGGCGATGGCGGTGCGGATCGCCTTCGTCGGGACCGGTACGGCGTTTGAAATCGGCACGATCGGCCAGGTGCACTACGAAGCGCTGGCGTTCTACACGATCATCGGGGCGATCGTCGGCGTCGCCGCGGCGGGGGTCACCCGCGCGACGTACGGCATCGCGGACCTGTTAGTCAAGCTCCCGCTGCACTGGGCGTGGTGGCCGGCGATCGGCGCCGTATTCGTCGGCGTGATCGGCTACTTCCAGCCGAAGACGCTCGGCATCGGCTACGAGAACATCACGGCCATCATCAACGGCCAGATCGTCGGGACGGCGCTCGTCGTCTTCGTGATCGCCAAGTTCCTCTCCTGGGCGATCTACCTCGGGAGCGGTACGTCGGGAGGCACCCTGGCGCCGTTGTTCACGATCGGCGGCGGCCTCGGCGCGATGCTCGGCGTGGGGGCGGCGGCGGCCTTTCCCGCCGCCAACGTGAACCCCAAGGTCGCGGCGCTGGTCGGCATGACGGCGATCTTCGCCGGCGCGTCGCATGCGCTGCTGACGGCGATCATCTTCACCTTCGAGATCACGCGGCAGCCCTTCGGCCTCCTGCCCCTTCTCGCCGGCGGCACCGCGGCGTACTTCGTCTCGCTGCTGCTGAGCCACAACTCCATCATGACCGAGAAGCTCGCGCGCCGGGGCGCGTCGGTGCGGGTGGAGTACACCGCCGACTACCTGGCGCAGAAGCTCGTGCGCGACACCAGCCTGCGCGACGTCGTCGCGCTCAAGGCGAGCGACACGCTCGGCGAGGTGCGGCAGTGGCTCAACTCGCGCGCATCCGGCAGCTCGCACCAGGGCTTTCCGCTCGTCGACGCCTCCGGCATGCTGGTGGGCGTGCTGACGCGCCGCGACCTGATCGGCAGCACGGAAGACGAGTCGGTGCCGCTGTCGGCCCTCGTGCAGCGGGCGCCGGTGGTGGTGTTCACTCACAACACGCTCCGCGACGCCGCGGACCAGATGGTCCGGGCCGGGGTGGGGCGTCTTCCGGTGGTGGACCGGCTGGCGCCACGCAAGGTGATCGGGATGATCTCCCGCTCCGATCTGCTGACCGCCCACGCCGGCCGTCTGAACGCCGGCAAGCGCCGGCGGTCGCGCGTGAAGCTGTAGCCGGCGGGCGGGCCGTGACGCGACGGGGCATCTGGCTGTCCTGAGAGTGCCACCCGCCACGGACCCCTCCCGCCGTTGCATCTCCCCACTCCGCGTGATCTCGGCCGACGCTCGCGCGTCGCCGTGCTCGTCGTCATCGCCCTCGCGGTGGCGATGCTTGGCGTGCTGCTGGTGCAGACGCCGCAGCACGGCAACGACATCCCGCTCGCCAACGCCGCCGGCCGCGAGCGGTACTACAGCGTACAGGTGGTGACGGAGGCGCTCGCGGTGCGCACGATGCCGCCGAGCGAGCGGCCAGCGCGGCGGCGCCAGCTCGAGGAGACGATCAGCGAGTGGCTGGGTGCTGCGTCGCGGCTGCGCACCGGCACCCCGATCGACGTGATGTTCGCCCCGGACGAGCAGACGCTGCGGGGCTTCGCCGGACTGGTCAGACTCCAGCGCGAGGTGATGGCAGCCGCCAAGGTCGCCGCCGCCGAGGGCAGCCCGCCGGCGGCGCAGCACGAGCTCGAGGCCACCCAACGCCGATACCTTCGGGCGATCGACCGCATCGTCGGAGACCTGGAAGCGGATGCGGCGCGCCAGCTCGACATGCTCGTGCTCACCGAGACGATCTGCGTCCTGCTCCTGCTCACCGCGCTCGGGCTCGGCGTCCGGCTGGCGCTTCAGCCGACGCAGGAGCGGCTGCTCGAGACGGTCGAGGCGCTGGCGGAGAGCGAGGCGCGGACCCGCGCCGTGCTCGATTCCATGCGGGAGGGGATGGTCCTCGTGGACGCACACGGCCGCATGCTGAGCTGGAATCCGAGCGCACTCGAGATCCTCGGCCTGGGTGCGGATGCCACCGAGTCGGAGCTGCAAGGGGTGACGCGACGATTCGTCGACGAGAATGGCGTCACGCGGAGCGTGGCCCGACTGCCGAGCCGGATCACCATGCAGTCCGGCAAGCCGGTCACCGACCAGCTGCTCGGACTGCGCGTACGGGGCGAGATGCGATGGCTCGCGGTGAACAGCCATCCGCTCTTCCGCGCCGCCGGCGAGCCGCCGCACGCCGCGGTCTCGATCTTCCGCGACGTCACCCTCGACCGGCGGGTCGAGGAAGAGCGGGCGGCGCACGCCCAGGCGCTGGAGATGCAGAACCGCGAGCTCCTGCAGCAGGCGGACGCGCTCGAGCGAGGACAGGCGCTCTTTCAGTCCGTCGTCGAGACGGCCGGCAGCGCGATCGTCGGACTCGACACGACGGGAGTCATCTTCGAGTGGAACCGCGAGGCCGAGGCGCTGTACGGGGTGCCACGCGGCGAAGCGATCGGCCACTCCTACGCCGAGGAATTCGTCTCCGACGTCCATCGCGAGCGAATGCGCGGCGGGATCGCCGCGGTGCTGGCCGGCCAGCCGCTGCGAAACTGGGTCGGCGTGGTGAAGTCGCGGACGGGAGAACGCTTCACCGTGCTCTGGAACATCACACCGCTACGCGACGGCGAGAACGCGCCGGTGCACGGTCTGATCGCGGCGGGCACCGACATCACCGAGCGCGAGGCCTCGGACGAGCGCTTCCGCATCCTGTTCGAGCGATCGTCGGACGCGCATCTCCTGTTCGACGAGCGCGGCATCATCGACTGCAACGACGCGACGCTCCGGCTGCTGCGCTACTCGAACAAGGACGCCGTGCTGGGACGGACGCTGGTCGATCTCTCGCCGCGCCGCCAACCCGACGGCCGACTGTCGATCGTCATCGGCGAACAGATGCGCCAGAAGGCGCGGGTGCAGGGCTTCCACCGCTTCGAGTGGGTGCACCAGCGCGCCGACGGCACCGGCTTCCCGGTGGAGATCACCCTCACGCCGGTGCGGCTCCACGGCCGCGAGGCCACGCTGGCGGTGTGGCACGACATCGCCGAGCGAAAGGCGGTCGAGGATGCGCTGCGGACGGCGAAGAATGCGGCGGAGTCGGCGAATCGCATGAAGGGCGAATTCATGACGCGGATGAACCACGAACTGCGCACGCCCCTCACGGCGATCATCGGCTTCTCGCGCGTCCTGCTGCAGGGGAAGGAGGGGTCGCTGTCGGCTGGCGCCGCGAACTATGCCGAGCGGATCCGCGCCAACGGGATGCACCTGCTGTCGCTGATCAACCAGATCCTCGACGTCGCCAAGGTGGAAGCGGGACGGATGGAGCTCGACGTGGAAGCGGTGGCGCTCGACGTGCTGGTGCGGGAGACGCTGGCGATGCTGGAGGGGACGGCGGAAGCGAAGGGGATCGTGCTGCGCTGGGAGCTGCCGCCCCAGGTCGCGTCGATCGATACCGACGCCGGCAAGCTGCGACAGATCCTCATCAACCTGGTGGGGAACGCGATCAAGTTCACCGCCGCCGGCGAGGTGTGCGTCCGGGTGACGGCCGACACGAAGGGCACGCCGACGTCGATCATGGTGAGCGACACGGGGATCGGCATTCCAACGGAGCGCCAGCACCGGATCTTCGAGCCATTCGAGCAGGGCGACTCGTCGACGCAACGGGAGTTCGGCGGGACGGGGCTCGGATTGGCGATCGTTCGAACCTTCTCGACCCTGATCGGGGTGAAGATCTCGGTGTCGAGCGAAGTCGGACGCGGAACGACCTTCACCCTGTCGCTGCCGACGCTGAACGCGGCACCGGCGAACCGGGTGCTGGCGCAGGTGTAGGACTGCGCGGCAGATTCCATCCTCACCGTTCCCGACCCTCTCCGCACCGATCGATGCGCTTCGTCGCCGTCTCCGCTTCCCTCGCCGCCCTCGTCCTGGGCGCCGCCTGCAGCTCGAATCCCTCGCCGGGATCGGGCTCTCGTCCGGGCAGCGGGCGGGGGCCAGGGCAGCGCGACTCGATGCCGGGCAACAAGGTGATCGAGAACGCTCGTCCCGATCTGCCGGCGCGGGCGGGGACGCTCGTCGTGGCGAACCAGGAAGGCTCGAGCGCGACGGTGCTGAATGCCGCCTCGCTGCAGACGATCGCCACCGTCCCGGTCGGACTCGGCCCGCACGAGGTGGCGGTCTCGCGCGACGGCCGGTGGGCGGTAGTGTCCAACTACGGCGACCGGACGACGGAGGGGAACTCGCTGAGCGTGATCGATCTCGCCGCGACGACGCCGGTCGTGAGCCGGACGATCGACCTCGGCGACTACCACCGCCCGCACGGCCTCGCCTTCATCGGCGACGGCAGCAGGTTGGCCGTGACGAGCGAGAGCCGGCAACGACTCGTGATCGTCGACTTCGCCAGCGGGAAGGTGGACACCGCGCTGGCGACGAATGGACGCGGCTCGCACATGGTGGCGGTCCGCCGCGACGGGCGGCGCGGGTGGACGGCCAACAGCCAGGATGGCAGCGTGACCGAGTACGATCTCGATGAGATGCGCACCGGTCGGACCTATCCCGCCGCGCCGATGAACGAGGGGATCGCCGTCACCCCTGGCGGGGTGCATCTCTGGGTCGGCAGCAACAGCGCTCACAGGGTGACGGTGCTCGACGCCTCCAAGGCCACGGCGATCGACACCATCGGCGGCTTCGGCTTTGCCTACCGGCTCGGCATCTCGCGGTCCGGGGACGTGGCGGTGGTGAGCGACCCGACGCGGAACCGGATCTGGCTGTACGCCGTGGGGGGGACGCGGAAGCGGCTGGCAGAGATCGACGTTGGCAAGGTGAAGGGGATCAA
>JBIOHU010000123.1:0-6709 GCA_044449225.1 Gemmatimonadales bacterium
GTCAGCATTCGCGTCGCGTCGCTGAGCAGCGCGTCGGGCGCCTCGGTGCCGGTGAGCTCGACGCGCCGGTCGAGCCGCGCGGCGAGCTCGCGGGCGAGGTCGGCGACGCGCAGGACCGTCGGTCCGGCGACGTTGACGATGAACGGTTCGGTCGTCGAAGCGTGGGCGAGGGCGGCGAGGGCGGCGACGTTGGCGTCGCCCTGCCAGATGACGTTGACGTAGCCCATCGAGACGTCGATCGGCGAGCCGGCGGCGATCCGCACGGCGAGGTCGGTGAGGACGCCGTAGCGCAGGTCGTGGGCGTAGTTGAGGCGCACGAGCGCGGTCGGTGTTCCGTGGCGGGCCGCCGCCGCGGTGAAGATCCGCTCACGCGCCAGGCACGACCAGGCGTATTCACCCACCGGCGCCGGCGGGTCGCTCTCGCGACAGCCGCCGGCACTCGCATGAGTGAGCGGGTACACATTGCCGGTGGAGAACACCACCGTGCGCGCGCCGGGGAACCGTTCGGCGACGAGGGCGGGAACGCCAGCGTTCATCGCCCAGGTCGCCGAGGGGTCGCCGGCCGTGCCGAACTTCTGGCCGGCCATGAAGACGACGTTGGGTACCTCGGGCAGCGCGCAAAGGGCGCGCGCGTCGAGGAGATCGGCGCGCAACGTCTCGACGCCCGACTCATTCAGAGCGGCGGCCAACCCGTGCTGGGACCAGCGCGAGACGGCGATCACGCGCCGCAGCGGGTCGGCACGCTTCGCCATCCGCGCGAGTGCCGCCCCCATCTTGCCACCGGCACCGAGCACGATGATGTCCCCGGGCGCCCGCGCGAGCGTCGCGCCGAGCGAGGGAGCGGGACGCGAGAGGATGTCGTCCAGCTCCGCCTCGGAGCGGGGCGCCGCCGCGCCGGCGGCGCGAGTCATCCTGCGTTCGCCGCGCCGACGCCCTCGGCCTCGAGCTCGCGCTGGAGCACGTGGCGCGCCGCGTCGATCGTGTCGCGGGTGCGGTCGCGCAGGGCGGCGAGGTCGGCGCTCGTCAGACCGGCGGTGGGAATCGGGGCGAGGACGCGCGCCTTGGCCCGGGCACGCCGAAAGGCGAAGCTTCCCTTCGCCATGCAGTGGCGCGTGCCGGCGACGGCAATCGGGAGAATCGGGACGCCGGCCTCGATCGCCAGCTTGAACGCACCGTCCTTGAAGGGGAGCAGCTCGTCGGTCTTCGATCGGGTGCCTTCGGGAAAGATCATTATGCTGACGCGCCGTCCGAGCCGGTCGCGGCAGCCCTGCATCGCGCTCACGACGCTCTCGCGCTTGCCACGCTTGATCGGGATGTCCTTCGCCATGCGCATCATCCAGCCCATGACCGGAATCCGGAAGATCGTATCCTTCGACAACCACTTCATCTCCCAGGGAAAATGGCTGATGAGGAAGATGTCGGCGTACGACTCGTGATTCGAGACGGCGACGTACGGATGGCGCGGATCGGGCGGCGCCTCGCCGTCGGTCTCGAAGTGCCAGAGCGGGTTCAGCGACACCGCGCTGACGGCGAGCTGCCGGAAGGCACGGCCGGCGTGATAGCGCCCGCGGTCGAACGGCGCCGTGACGAGCCAGACGGCGGCGACGTACAGGAAGCCGAACAGCACGACGGAAACGGCGGCGATCCAGGCCCACGCGCTGAGAAGTCGTTGCATGCTCGGGTGAGGATTCGCCGTGAGGCGCGAAGGAGTGATGATGAGGGGGAGGTCAGGCTGCGGCGTCACGCGCGTGGCGCCTGATGCGACCGAGGATGGCATTGAGCCCCACCTCGCGGCCGGCGAGGCCGATGCCGTCCATCATCTGGCGGACGAAGTCGTTCGGGATCGCCAGTGCCGTCTCCGGCACCTGGCCGTTGATGGCGGAGAACAGGATGGCGAGAAAGGCGGCGATCGTCGGCGACTGCCGCGCGTTGAGGTCGGCGTAGAAGTAGAGCTTGCCGTCGCGTAGCTCCGGGAACAGATCGACCGGCGTCTGGCATTCATGCACGGTGAAGTCGGTGCGGTCGAGACCGCGCAAGCGGTCGGGCAGCGGCTCGAGCTGCTTCGCATAGTGGAGCAGCGCCTGCATCTTTTCCTCGCGCCCGAGGGCGCGGAACCTGCTCAACACTCGGCTCACGGTAGGCGGGAGCGGCTGCTCGGCGGCCGGTTGCGTCATGGCAGGACATAAACCGCGGGGACGACGACGCGTCAAGCGTCGGGTGATGTCCACGTGGCAGGCTCACTCACCACCAGCGAGGTCGATCGATGCCGACGCGAACAGCCAGCGCGACATGGCAGGGCGGACTGCAGAAGGGCAATGGTACCTTCAAGGGGCAGACCGGGCTGCAGGGACAGTACAACTTCTCGTCACGGTTCGAGAACGGCGCCGGCTCGAGTCCGGAGGAGCTGCTCGCTGCGGCCCACGCCGCCTGCTACAGCATGGCGCTGAGCGTCGGGCTCGAGCAGGCCGGCTTCACGCCGAAGCAGGTGGACACGCAGGCGGCCTGCACGGTCGAGAAGGTGGGCGCTGGCTTCAAGATCACGACGATGCGCCTGACGACGCGCGCCTCCGTGCCGAAGATCGACGAGGCCAAGTTCCAGTCCATCGCCGCGGCGACGAAGGAGGGGTGCCCGGTGTCCGGTGCGCTGAAGAACAACGTTCAAATGGAGCTCGAAGCCAAGCTCGTGCCCTGACCGTTCGACGGCCCGCTCGATGGCCGGCGGCGCGGACCGGCCCATTGTGAGGCCTGGATCGTCAACCAGATGACGAGAGTGGGCAGCGACAGTCGGTAGAGCATGGCCGTCGACGAATGAGGCGCCCCCGGAATCAGGGTCGACATGAGGGGGATCGCGACGAAGGCGACGACGAACAGTGTGGTTCGCCACCAGGCGCGCGGCTCGGTCGCGAACCAGATCGTCACGCCGGCAAAGGCGATGACGTAGCTCGCGCGTTCGGCCTGGTGATTGAAGAGCACGACGAACATGAGCACCGAGCAGAGATGGAGCAGGCGGAATCGCGCCTCGTCCCAGCGGTCGCGGCGAAGCAGCAGCGGCAGCAGCAGCGCGGCCGTCGCCGCGAGCTGGACGGGCCAGTTGGGCCAGGTCACCCCCAGCCAGTGGTGCAGCAGCTCCATCACCGAGAACCAGCGTTGCTGTGCATCGATCGCCTCGACGGCACGCCACGAGCGGTACTGGGTCAGGAGCGTTCCCGGTGGCGTCACGAGCAACGGCGCGAGTAGTAGCGTGGCGCCGGCGGTGGCCGTGGCGACGCCGGCGCGCAGTGAGCGGCGGCGCGGAATGGCGAAGGTGAGTGCGGCGAGAGGAAAGATCTTCACGCACACGCCGGCGACGACGGCGAACGCCGCCCGCCAGACGCGGCTGCGCTCGAGCGCCAGATATGCGAGAATGATCAATCCGGCCACGAGCGAGTTGCTCTGCGCGTTCTGCATCGCGCGCAGCACCTCGAGATAGAGCAGGGCCTGCACGAGCAGCGCCTGGCGGGGCGGCAGGAGCCGCTCGACGGCGACGAACAGCACGAGGGCGTTGAGGGAGCTCCAGAGGAAGAGCGCCAGCGGCGACGGAAGCCACGCGAGCGGAGCGAAGAGCAGCGCGAAGGTCGGGCTGTACTTGAAGCGATCGACGTGCTCGGCCGGATACTCGGCGTAGAGATCGTCGCCGCTGAAGAGATGTCGGGACGCTGCACGGAAGATCTCGAAATTTCCCGACGGTCGGCGCGCGGACGAGATCCGTTCGGCGACCGCTCCCCCTACGAGGCGCGACGCGGTCTCGTTGACCGCCGGATTCGTCGCCAGCGTCTTTCCGGCCGCATCGAGAAATGCAGTGAGCAGGTACAGCGCCAGCAGGAGGCAACGCACCCGGGACGCCGGCGGTCGCCCCACGCTCAAGCGCTGTAGTACTCCTTGATGCACATCGTGACGACCCGTTGAAGCAGCAGAGTCTGCGTGCCGATGTCGGTCAGCGCATGCACCTCGGGGAGGCTGGCCCAGACGTCCTTGAGCACCACGAGCAGCTGCTCGGGAAGGATCTCGCGCTGCCGCGCCTCGCCGGACATGCGCAGCAGCGCTCGCTGCAGCGTGGCCGGCTCGGAGGAATCCGACAGATACGCACGCAGCGCGATGCGCACCGCATCCACGGTGTCCGCATCCAGACGACTCGCCGGCGTGTGGCTCGAGTCGGGCGCCATCATCATGCGTTCGGGGCGGCTGCGGGGTTGGACGGAGGAGAGGCCGAGCGTCGGGGCGGGACCGTCGCTGGCGGAGACGAATGTTTATCGGCGCAGCGCGCCCGTCAAGGCCACCCGCCTCGAGTCCGTCGACCGCGAGGACCCGGAAGCGTTGCCATTCTTGGTCTCCCTCTTGCTGGCACTCCCGCCGTCTCGCGACAGACCACCCACGCTGCCGCGCCGGGATTTTCTCTTGATCCGTCCTGCCGTACTGATCTTCTCCGCCGACGTCGTCGCTGCGGCACTCCTTGGTGCCGTCGTCGACCTCGCCGGACACGACCCATGCTTCCCGCGGCCAGACGAGTCGCCGCGGGAGGCGTTACTTCGTGTCCGCCCGCGCCTCGCGGTCATCGACTGCGACCATGAGGAGGCGTGCAGCGAGTCCTTCGTCGGACCGGCATTGATGACCGGGGCGCTGATCCTCCTCGTCGCCCCCGACAACCGGCGACACGACGGTGCCGTGATCGCCGAACGACTCGGTCTGACCGTCATCGCGATGCCATCCGATCACGAGCAGCTCGTGCGCTGCCTGGACGGGCTTCGAGCCGACTGACCGGCGCTAGGCGAGCGCCGCCGCGCGTCGTCGCTCGCGCTCGGTGAAGACCTGCTGCTCGTCACACGCGTCGCAGTTGCCGCAGGTCCAATCGTCATCGACCGGTTCGCCAAAATACTCCAGGATGAAGCGGGTCCGACAACGCGCGCTCTGGCAGTAGGCGACCATCATCCGGAGCTTGGCGCGGTCCTGCACGCGACGCTCCTCGTAGTTGCTGAGATCGGCGCTGAGGTCGATGGACGTGAGCCTGCTCTGCAGCCGCTCCCACCCTCCGCCGCGATGCTCGCGCACCAGGCCGTGCCGCTTCAGAAGCCCGAGGACGATGCGCGCCTTCCGGCGCGCCACCCCCGAGCGCTCGGCAAGCCCGTCGAGCTCGACGCGCTCTCCGAGCGGGTGCTGCTCGAGGAGCAGCGCGACCTTCGCTGCCTCTTCCACCGCCGGATACTTCCCGCCGATGAAGTACGACTGCACCCGCGAATCCTCGACTCGATACAGCACTGTACAGATCGCCGGCCTGCCGTCGCGGCCGGCCCGTCCCGCTTCCTGATAGTAGGACTCGACCGAGCCGGGAAAGTGGTAGTGCAGCACGAAGCGGAGGTCATGCTTGTCGATGCCGAGCCCGAACGCATTGGTGGCGATGATCGTCGACACGGTGCCATCCATGAATGCGTTCTGCGACGCCTTCCGGTCGGACGGATTCATCCGGCCGTGGTACAGGCCGATGGAATGGCGATCCTTCAGCTGCGCGTGGAGGCGCTCCGCATCCTTGATCGTTGCGCAATAGATGATGCCGCTCCCCCGGTGCTCGGCCAGCACGCGCTCCACTTCGGCGTCCTTCGCTGCCTCGTTCACCGTGCGCCGCACCTCGAACCGCAGGTTCGGGCGCGCGAAACCGGTGATCGTCACCACGGGATCGCGCATGCCGAGTTGGCGCACGATGTCCGCGCGCACCTCGGCGGTGGCGGTGGCCGTGAGCGCGAGCACCGGCGGCTTTCCGAGCCGCGCCGCGACGGAGCCGAGGGTGAGGTAATCCGGGCGGAAGTCGTGTCCCCACTGGCTCACGCAGTGCGCTTCGTCGACGACGAACAGGCAGACGGTGCGGCTGAGGAGATGATCGAAGAAGTCCCGGTCCTTGAACCGCTCGGGGGTCAGGTAGAGAATCTCACCCTCGCCCTCCGCCACCTGGCGCACCGCTTCCCGCGTCTCGCCTGCCGAGAGGTGCGAGTGCATGGCGAGCGCGCCCACGCCGTGCGCCTGGAGCTTGTCCTGCTGGTCCTTCATCAAGGCGATGAGCGGGCTGACGACGACGGTGAGCCCGGGAAGCATGAGCGCCGGCAGCTGGTAGACGATGGACTTTCCGCTGCCGGTGGGCATGACGACGAGCGCGTCGTGCCCGTCGAGGACTGCCTGAACCGGTTCCCACTGCCCAGTCCGGAAATCGGCATGGCCGAAGCGCTCGCGCAGCACGGCGCGAGCGCGGCTCTTCGTCGCTGCTCGAGGCATGGAGAGTGGAAAGGCAGGAAGCGGGCCCGCAGCACGAGGCCGCCAGGTCGTCAGCGAAGCTCGCGCGATGCGCGTCGACGGCCTTGTGCCGGAGGGAACTCCGCCGTTACCTGCTGTCATTACGGATAGCTGCACCGCCGGCGTTCAACTCTTTCCGTGTTTCCATGCTCATCCGCCGTCCGCCCGACGTCCCGTCGTCGGAAATCACTCCCGAGTCCGTCTACCTGCGCCGGCGGGAATTCATCACGCGCGCGGGCGGCATCGGCCTCGGACTCGCTGGCCTCTCCCTGATGGGCGGGGCCGCCTGCGATGCGGGAGAGGCGCGCACGGCACGGACCTCGGAGGGAGAGGTGGGGAATGAGTTGCCGTCGGAGCCGGACAAGTTGAACTCGTACGAGGACATCACGAGCTA
>JBIOHU010000124.1:0-6682 GCA_044449225.1 Gemmatimonadales bacterium
CCCTGCTCTACACCAACCTCCGCGGCCTGGTGACCCAGGCTGATTCGGTGCTGGCGGATTTGAAGAAGAATCCGAAGAAATACATTAATCTTTCGATCTTCTGAGTGGCACTCGAGAACGGTCAACTTACCGAACGGCGGTCGACATATTGAATTGCGGTCAACTTACCGAACGACGGTCAACTCATGAACTGCAACGGCGTTCGAGACATTCGGCGGCCAGTCTCTCGACCGTGGTCCGCCATGTCGACCGCAATTCAATGCGTTGACCGCACTTCACTACGTTGACCGCTGTTGCAGTTCAATAGGTTGACCGCCTTTCGGTAGGTCGACCGCAGTTCGGTAAGTCGACCGCCTTTCGGTAAGTCGACCGCAGTTCAGTAAGTCGACCGCAGTTCGGTAAGTCGACCGCAGTTCAGTAAGTCGACGGCAGTTCGGTACCTCGACCGCCCTTCGACTTCCGGCCGACCGTCGCGTAGTAAACCGGAATCCCCACGAGCACGATCCCCAGCACCCCCAGCGTCTGCCACCGGCTCGACGGGTCGATGATGGCGTTGCCGAGCAGGAAGAACGTCGCGAGGATGAACAGCGCCGGCACGATGGGATAGAGGGGAGCGCGAAAGGGCGGGTCGTAGTTCGCGCGCTTGCGCAGCACGAAGATCGCCCCCACCGCGAGCGCGTAGAACGGCACGATCGCCGTGACGAAGGTGTCGGCGAGCTGCTCGAAGGTGCGCAGCAGAACGAACACCACGCCGAGCGCGGTCACGAGGACGATGGACACGTACGGCGTCCCGAAGCGCGGGTGGACCGACGCGACCTTGCGGAAGAACAGTCCGTCGTCGGCCATCGCGAAGAAGACCCGCGGCGAGGTGAGCAGAGTGCCGTTCAGCGTGCCGAAGGTCGACAGCATCACGGTGAGCGCGACGAGGATCACGCCCGGCGCGCCGATGAGCCGCTGCGCGACGTCGGCGGCGACGAGCCGCGAGTGGCGGATCTCCTCCACCGGCATCACCGCCATGTAGGCGAGGTTGGCGAGCAGATAGATCACTATCACGGCGACGGTGCCGATGATGATCGCGCGCGGCAGGGTGCGGCGCGGATCCTTCACCTCGCCGGAGACGAAGCTCAGGTCGGCCCATCCGTCGAACGCCCAGAGCACCGAGACCAGCGCGAGCCCGAACGCGGCGACGTGAAAGGAGCCGGCGGGAACGGCGGGGGTGTAGTGGCCGCCGGTGCGCGGCAGGCCGAGCGAGAAGGCGAGCACGATGATGAACAGGAGCCCGCCGTATTTCGCCAGCGTCGTCAGGTTCTGGACGAGCGAGCCCCAGCGGAGGCCGACGTAGTTGAAGGTCGCCGTGAGGATGATGGCGACGGCGGCCACATAGTGTACGTAGTCGGTGTACGGGGCCACCGACGGATCGTAGCCGAGCACCCGGAGCAGGTACTCGGCGAAGGTCGTGCTGATCGCGCCGAGCGAGGCGGCGCGGATGAGCACCAGCTCCGACCAGCCGAAGAGAAAGGCGGGAAGCCGGCCCCACCCTTCGCGAATGAAGACGTACGCGCCGCCGGTCTCGGGCAATGCACCGGAGAGCTCGGCGAGGGTCAGCGCGCCGCAGAGGGCGAAGAGGCCGCCGGCGACCCAGACCGCCATCAGCGGGAAGGGCCCGGGGAGCCGGTCGGCGATGCCGGCGGGAGAGCGGAAGATGCCGGAGCCGATCGTCGAGCCGATGAGCACCGCGACGGCGCTCCACAGGCCGAGCTGACGCTTGAGCGTCGCCGAGCCGACAGCGGGGATGGGAGTGGTCGCCATGCGCCAAGCTACGACGGGGCGTCGCGGACGGGGAGGGTGAGCGATCAGGGTTTGCCCGGTTGACCCCTGCTCTGCGCAAGGTGAGCTTTCGTTCTGTCCCCCAAATAGTTGTCGACCCCACCGTCCCGCATGACAATCTCCTTCGCCGACGGGCTCTTCTGGCTGTCCGTGGCGTGCTGTGCGCTCGCCCAATCGTTGATCCTCCGGTCGGTGGGGGGAGCTCATCATGCCCCCGAGTCTGCCCCCGGAATGCCGAGGCAGCGCGGCGCGGTGGAGATGCTGTGGGCGGTGCTGCCGGCGATCGGGCTGGCGGTCCTCCTCGTCTTCACCTGGCGCGCCGTGCGCGCGTCGCAGTCGCAGGACGGGCGCCCCGCGGCGGTCGTCGTCGGACGGTCCGGGACCGCGCGGTGAGGACGCTGCGCCGCTACGCGTACGCCGTGTTCGGCGTGGCGTGCACCCATCTCGTCTTCGGCGCGATAGTCCGCATCTCCGGGTCGGGGATGGGGTGCGGAGACAACTGGCCGCTCTGCTACGGCTACCTCTTTCCGCCGCTGAGCCGCCCCGACCTGATCATCGAGGTGTCGCATCGGTACCTCGCGTCGATCCTGCTCCTCAGCCTGATTGGCCTCCTCGTCGCGGCGTGGCGCCGCCGCGCCGAGCCGGGGGTGGGTGGACGCGGGGGAGTGCTGCGCATGGCGGCGCTCGCCGTGGCGCTCGGCTTCGGCGCGGCGATCCTTGGCGCCATCACGGTGAAGCTCGGCAATGCGCCGCTGGCCACTGTCGCCCACTGGACGGTGGCGATGAGCCTCGTCGCCACCGTCGCGGCGACGGTGATCCGCGCCGGCGGTCTCGGGGGGGCGAGCGCGCAGCTCGGCGACGTGGCGCCGCGCGTGAAGCGCGCGGCGCTCGCCGGCGCGGCGCTGGCGCTGCTCGTCGTCGTGATGGGTGGGCTGACGGCGAAGATTCCCGACGGCGCGATCGCCTGCCGGAGCTTCCCCCTCTGCGGCGCCGATCCCTCCGTCGCGGCGGGGGCGGTGCACGTGCAGGTCACTCATCGCATCCTCGCCGTACTCCTCATCCTCCACCTGCTCGGGATGCTGATCGCGCAGCGGCGGCGGCGTGGCGAGTCGGCGGTGGTGCGGCGCGCCGTCACGGTGGCCTTCTCCCTCGGCGTCCTCCAGCTCGTCGTCGCCGGCGCGATGATCGGTCTGCGGCTTCCTCCCGTGCTGCGGTCGCTGCACGAGGCCACCGGCGTGAGCATCTGGATAGCGACCTTCGTGCTGGCCTATCTCGCCCGCATCGCCAGCGGCGGGTCGGCGCTCGCGCGCAGGGCCGATCTGTGACCGGCACAGCGATCAGGCCGACCCGGAAGAGCGTGGCGCGCGACTTCGTGGCGCTGACCAAGCCGCGGATCATCTCGCTCCTGCTCGTGACGACCATCGCGCCGATGTACGTCGTCGGGCATCCGCGCTGGCAGCTCGTGCTCGCGGTGTTCGCCGGCGGCTATCTCATGGCCGGCGGCGCGAACGCGGTGAACATGTACATCGACCGCGACATCGACGACGTGATGTCACGCACGCGGCTGCGACCGATCCCGAGCGGACGGATGCGGCCGGAGGCGGTGCTCGCGTTCGGGATCCTCTGCGCGACGACGGCGACCTTTCTCCTCGCTCACGTCGCCAACCTCCTCACCGCGGCGCTCGCCCTCGGCGGCTTCTACACGTACGTGTTCGTGTACACGCGCTGGCTCAAGCGCAGCTCGCC
The DNA here is from genome assembly GCA_044449225.1 of Gemmatimonadales bacterium. Lineage (GTDB taxonomy): Bacteria > Gemmatimonadota > Gemmatimonadetes > Gemmatimonadales > Gemmatimonadaceae > AG11. Next base: position 3,574 of record JBIOHU010000124.1, read on the forward strand.
GCAGAACATCGTCATCGGCGGCGCGGCGGGGGCGTTCCCTCCCCTCGTCGGCTGCGCGGCGGTCCTGGGGCGCATCGACCTGTTCGCCGTCTATCTGTTCCTGATCATCTTCTACTGGACGCCGCCGCATTTCTGGGCGCTCGCGCTCAACAAGCAGCGTGACTACGGCAACGCCGGCGTGCCGATGGCGCCACTGGTGTGGGGCGAGCGGGAGACGATGCGCAACATGCTCTGGTACACGTTGATCCTCGTGCCGCTCACCCTGCTCCCGGTGGCGTTCGGCGCGCTCGGCCTGCCCTACCTCGTGACGGCGGCGGCGCTGGGCGGCTGGCTGCTGTTCGGCGTGATCCGCGTCATGCGCGCCGCCGACTTCGTGAAGCCGGCGTGGTCGGTGTACAAGTTCTCCCTGCTCTATCTGGCGCTGCTGTTCGCGGCGATGGTCGCCGACCGCGCGGTCGCGTGAGGAGCGGCCGTCCGGTCGCACCCACCCCGCTCAAGGCGCTGATCCCGCGCGTCCGTCCGTATCGCGGACGGCTCGTCGTCTGCGCCGTCTGTCTCGTCGTCGCGGCGGCGGTGGGCCTCGCCTTTCCCGCCGTCGTGCAGCGGCTGCTCGACGCGGCGTTCCAGCTGCACGATCGCGCCCTGCTCGACCGGATCGCCCTCTTCCTCGTGGCGGCGTTCGCCCTGCAGGGCCTGATGAACTTCATCCAGGTCTTCCTGCTCACGAGCACGGCGGAGCGCGTCGTGGCGCGGCTGCGCGAGGACGTCTTCGCCCACCTGGTGCGCCTGTCGCCGGGCTTCTACACCGAGCAGCGGTCTGGCGAGCTGACGAGCCGGCTGTCGGCCGATCTCGCCATCCTGCAAACGTTGATGGCGACCTGGCTCTCCGAGCTGTCGCGGCAGTCGCTCTTCCTCGTCGGCGGAGTCATCCTGCTGACGCTGACCCATCCCCGGCTGACGACGACGACGCTCGCCGTGGTGCCGGTCGTCGTCGGGACGGCGTTCTTTTTCGGGCGGCGGCTGCGGCGGGCGAGCACGGGAGTGCAGGACAAGGTCGCGGCGGCGATGGGCACCGCCGACGAGGCGTTCTCGCAGATCCGCACCGTGCAGAGCTTCGTCCGCGAGGCGGAGGAAGTGCGGCGGTATCGCAGCCTGCTGAGCGAGGTGGTGGACGCGGCGATCGAGCGGGCGAAGCATCGAGCGCTGTTGTTCGGCGTCGTCGGTTTCGTCGCCTTCGCCGGCGTGGTGGCGGTGCTGTGGCAGGGGGGACAGCTCGTGCTCGAGGGCGCGCTGACGCCGGGCGCGCTGGTGAAGTTCCTCCTCTACGCGATCACCGTCGCCGCCGCGGTGGGGTCGCTCGCGTCACTGTTCGGCAGCTACCAGGAGGCGGTCGGCGCGGCGCAGCGGGTGTTCGAGCTGCTGGAGATGATGCCGACGGTCGCCGAGCCGGCGACGCCGACGCCGCTGAAGCGGCCGGTGCGCGGCGCGCTGTCGCTCGAGGACGTGCACTTCCGCTACGCCCCCGACCTGCCGCCGGCGCTGGACGACGTGTCGTTCACCATCGCGCCGGGCGAGGTCGTCGCGCTCGTCGGTCCGTCCGGCGCCGGCAAGACGACGGTGGCGTCGCTGATCCCGCGCTTCTGGGACGTCGACGCCGGCCGCATCGCGCTGGACGGGGTGGACGTGCGGGAGCTGTCGTTCGCCGACCTCCGCGGGTCGATCGGCCTCGTACCGCAGGAGCCGGCGCTGTTCAGCGGCACGGTGCGCGAGAACATCGCCTACGCGCGGCCCGCGGCGAACGACGACGACGTGATCTCGGCGGCGCGGGCCGCTCACGCGATGGAGTTCATCGAGCGGCTGCCGGCCGGACTCGACACCCTCGTCGGCGAGCGCGGCGTCAAGCTCTCCGGCGGCCAGCGCCAGCGCATCGCGCTGGCGCGGGTGTTCCTCAAGGATCCCGCGGTCGTGGTGCTCGACGAGGCGACGAGCAGCCAGGACAACGAGAGCGAGCGGCTGGTCGAGGAGGCGATGGAGGAGCTGCTGCGCGGCCGCAGCACGCTGATCATCGCCCACCGCCTCCGCACCGTCCGTCGCGCCGACCGCGTCCTCGTGCTCGATCACGGGCGGATCGTGGAGGAAGGAACCCACGAGGAGCTGTCGATCGGGTCGGGAGTCTACGGGAAGCTGTACAAGGCGGAGCTCAGAGAAACCTGACTGATGGTGAAGGGTGAGAGGTGAATGGTGAATGGTGACGGCGACCGCGGTTACCATTCACCTCTCACCATTCACCATTCACTGCTTTTCGATTTCTATTTTCACGGAGGTCGTTCCGTTTGCCGCGACCTCTACCGGCTGCTCGTGCTTGCCGGTGCGTTCGTGCCAGGTGGCGAGGGTGTACTTGCCAGGCGGGAGGCCGTCGATCGAGAAGCTGCCGTCGCGCCCGGTGATGGCGAAGTAGGGATGATCGAACACCGCGATGTACGCGCGCGGCCACGGGTGATCGGTGTCGTGAATGATCACCATGCCGGGAGACTTGAACGGCAGGTTGGTCGGAATCACCTGCTCGTCGCGGCCGAGCAGCACGACGGTTCTCGCGGCGGTATCGCCCCCGGCGATGAAGCGCAGGTGCTGCCGGAACACGTCGTGGCCGATCACGTTCACCGCGCTGCCGATCACCGCGCCCTGGACGCGCGGGGTGAGCATGCAGTCGGCGCTCTCCAGCTCCAGCCGCCGCTCGATGGGAAGAGGCCGACCGGCCCGCACCCCCTCGATCCACACCACGACGTTGCCGAGCCCGGTCCCGCCCTTCTGCTGGAGCGAGCTGTCGGCGATCGCCGGCCCGCAGAGCGCGCTGTCGCGCCCGGTGGGCACCGGCGGCAGCAGCGTCAGCGGCGACTTGAGGCTCACCGTCCCCGTCACTTTCCCGGACGACTGGACCGCCGCCACCCGATAGGGCGCGTTCGGCGGGGCTATCACGACCTCGCCCCCCGATTCCTGCTCGACCGAGCCCCGCGACCCCTTCCGGGACGGGTCGGCATGGCTGGCGTCGCCACAGGCGAGGGCGGCGAGCGTGGTCAGCACGAGAAGGAGCGAGCCAGTATGCGCGGCG
>JBIOHU010000125.1:0-6621 GCA_044449225.1 Gemmatimonadales bacterium
ATCCACAGGAGGACCGGGCCGGCGATGTAAATCGAGCTGAAGGTCCCCGTCACGATGCCGAACAGCATGATCCACGCGAAGGGACGGATCACCTCGCCGGCGAACAGCAGCAGCGACAGAGTCGCCGCGGCGACTGTGACGTGGGTGAGGACCGAGCGCGGCAGGGTCTCGTTGATCGCCTTGTTGAGGACGACGTAGAGCGAGTCGCTCCGGTTCTTCTTGAGGTCCTCACGGACGCGGTCGAAGATGATGATCGTGTCGTTGAGCGAATAGCCGATCACCGTCAACAGCGCCGCGACGACGGTGAGCGACACTTCGAGCCGCATGATCGCCAGGAAGGCGAGAGTGCTGAGCAGATCGTGCCCTGTGGCGATGACGGCGGCGACGCCGAAGCGCCACTCGAAGCGGACGGCGAGGTAGAGAAGGGTGACGCCGAACGAGATGAGGATCGCCAGGAGCGCGTTGCGGGTCAGCTCCTTGCCGACGCGCGGGCCGATGATCTCCGTCCGGACCACCTTCATGTCCTTCGTCCCGAACTTCGCCTCGAGCGCCGACTGGATCAGCTTCGCCGTGTTCTCGACGTGGGTGCCGGCCACCGAATCCTGGCCCGCGGCGCGAACGGTGAACTCCCGATTGGTGCCGAACTGCTGGATCTCCGAGCCCTTGAACCCCGCGCCGTCGACCGTGGCGCGAATGACGCCCACGTCGGGCGGCTGCTCGAACTGGAGCTGGATCAGCGTTCCGCCGGTGAACTCGATGCTCTTCCGGACGCCGTGGACGCCGAGGTAGATGAGGCCGATGGCGATGAAGGCGATGGTGATGCCGACGGCGATGCGCCAGGGCTTGATGAAGTCGTAGCTGGTGCCGTGAAGGATGCGCAGCATGGGTCTTAGATGCTCAGCGTCTGGGCGCCGCGCGAGCGGTTCAGCCACAGGAGATAGAAGGTGCGCACGACGAAGATCGACGTGACCATGGACGCGACGATGCCGGCGATGAGCGTCACGGCGAAGCCCTTGACCGGGCCGGTGCCGAACTGATACAGCACCATCGCCGTGAGCACGGTGGTGACGTTGGAATCGATGATCGCGGACTTCGCGTGGTGGAAGCCCTCCTCGATCGCCGTGCGCACCGTCTTGCCTCGGTCGAGCTCCTCGCGGATGCGCTCGAAGATCAGCACGTTGGCATCGACGGCGATGCCGATCGAGAGCACGAACCCGGCGAGTCCCGGCAGGGTGAGAACCGCGTTGAAGCCGGCGAGCGTCGCGAGCGTGTACAGCACGTAGAGCAGCAACCCGCCGACGGCGAGGACGCCGGAGAACTTGTAGTAGACGAGCATGACCGTGATCACGAGAATGACCGCGATCGCGCCCGCGGTCATGGCATGATTGATCGAGTCGTGCCCGAGGCTCGGGCCGATGTTGCGGACCTCGGCGACCTTGAGCGCGACGGGCAGGGCGCCCGCCTTCAGCACGAGGGAAAGATCCTGCGCGGCCTGGAGGTCGCGCCCCTGCCCCATCGTGATCTGCCCCTGAGTGCTGATCGCGCTCTGGATCACCGGCGGCATGCCCATCACGACATTGTCGAGCACGATCGCCATGTAGTCCTTGATGTGCCGCGACGTTTCGCGCTGGAACTTGCGGCCCCCCTCGTTGTTGAGGGTGAACTGGACGATCGTGCCCTCGGGCGACGTGTTCGGCTTGGCGTCGGTCAGCGAGGTGCCGGTGATGATCGGCCGCTCGTCCAGCATGTAGAGAAAGCGGTAGGTCGTGTTCTGGATGACCGTGGAGTCACTCCCGAAGCGGACGACCTTGCCCGGCGGAAGCGCCGCGACGACGGCCGAGTCGTCGAAGAACTTCTTGAGCAGGTCCGTGTTTACCTGGTCGTACATGAACTGGCCTGGCATCTGGCCGGCGAGAATCATCTTGGAGATCACGCCGCCGCTCGTCGGGATCGCAGCGGTGTCCGCCTTTGCGCTGTCGGCCTTCGCCTTCGCGCCCTTGGCCGAGTCGCCGCTCGTGGTGAGCAGGCCGTTCAGCCCCGGATTGGCTGCCGCGGTCGTCGCGACCGTCGCGCCGGCGGCAGTGCCGTAGCCCTTCGCCTTGGCGATCTGGTCCAGCTTCGGGAGCGCCTTCTCCAGCGCGTTCGTCTTGTCGGTGATCTGGAACTGCAGCACCGCCTGGTCCTGGGCGATCCGGATCGCGCGCTCGCGGTCGTCGATGCCCGGGATGTCGATGAGAATGCGGTCCTTGCCCGCCTTCTGGACGATCGTCTCCGATACCCCCATGCCCTCGATGCGCGTCCGCACCACCTTCAGCGCGCGATCGATCGCCGCGCTCTTGTCGGCGACGGCGCCCTTCGACTCGTCGATGTCGAGGGCGAGGTGCATCCCGCCGGAGAGATCGAGTCCTTTCCGGAGGGGGACCCGGTGAGTCACCGTATCATAGAAGGTTCCGTCGGCGCGGCGCTCGCGCACCTTCTCGTCGCGCGGAAAGAGCGCGTAGATGGAGAGCAGCACGAGCCCGACGATGATCGCCAGACGGTACTTCAGGTTGGACATGCGACTACGGGGTGGAGGGAGGAGCGGGTGTGGAACCCCTAAGGGTACCCGGCCCGACAGGAGCCGTCAACGCGCGCCGTGCGGCGCGTTCGTCGCTGGAAAGCTGTGATGCCAATGCAGCCGCATCGGCGAAGCGCATCGTGTCGCGCAGCCGGGCGACGAAGCCGACCTGCACGACGTCACCATAGAAATCTCCGCTGGCATCGAACAGGTGCGCCTCGATCGTACGGCGGTCGTCATGGAAGGTAGGCCGCCCTCCCAGGTTCAGCATGCCACCGAACCGGCCATGCGGCGTCCACACGTCCACGGCATAGACACCGTCGGGCGGCAGGAGTTTCCTCGGCGATTCCGGCAGGACGTTGATCGTCGGAAACCCGAGCAGCCGACCGCGCGCCTCGCCCGCGATCACCCGTCCCGAAAGGACATAGTCTCGGCCGAGGCCCGCCGCCGCGACGTCGAGCTGTCCGTCCAGCAGCGCCCGGCGAATGTGTGAGCTGCTCACCGGCTCGCCTGCTTCTCCGTCCACCGGCGGCACCACCTCCACCCGGAAGCCACGCGAGGCACCGAGCGAGCGCAGCGTCTCGACGTCCCCCTCGCGGCCCCGGCCGAAGCCGTGATCGTGCCCGATAAGCAACTCCTGCATGCGGAACCGTTCGCGGAGCGACCGGTCGACGAAATCCTCCGCCGACCGCGTCGAGAAGGCGGGAGTGAACGGGACGATGGCGACGTAGTCGAGACCGGTGGCGGCGAGGACGGCGAGCTTCTCGTCGCGCGTCGTCAACAGCAAGGGAGCGGCAGCGGGGTTCAGAACCTCGAGCGGGTGCGGCTCGAAGGTGACGAGGAGACTCGGCCAGCCGACGGCTCGTGAGCGACCGACGAGGCGGGCGAGGACGTCGAGATGGCCTCGGTGCACGCCGTCGAAGGTGCCGACGGTGACCACCGTTCCGCGCACCTGTGGCGGCAGCGGGGACTCGGTCGGGGCGGCGACCTCCACGGTCAATCTACCCGGTGCATGACGACCCGCGGCTGCCAGCGGGTGCCGTCCGCCTCGGCGAACGCGACGAGAGCCCCGCTGCGGGAGTCGACGAGCGCCGCCGCCCGCGCACGGCTCGCCGCGTCGGCGGTGCGAGGGACGGCGATGCCGCGCAGCGCGCGCTCGGCGCTCTCGTCGTCGAGGGCGATGCGCGGGATTCCAGGCAACGCATCGAGTGCCGGACGCAGGATCGCCGCACCCGAGACGAGATGGTCGAGCGTGACGGCGTCGTCGACCCGGAACGGCCCGCTGCGCACACGGCGCAGTGCGGCGAGGTGTGCCGCGCTGCCGGTGAGCCGGCCAAGATCGCGCGCAAGAGCGCGGATGTAGGTTCCGCCTCCGCAGTCGATCGTGACGTGGAGCGTCGAGCCGTCACGGCGCAGGTCGCGCCAGGCGAAGACGTCCACCCTGACCGGAGCGAGATCGAGCGACTCGCCCGCGCGGGCCGCGGCGTACGCCCGCCGACCGGCGACGCGCTTGGCGGAGTACGCCGGCGGCACCTGATCGATCGCGCCGGTGAGCCGCTCCACCGCCGCAACGATCGCGGCGTCATCGGGTGTCGCCGCCGTCCGCACGATCGCACCCTCGAGGTCGTCGGTATCGGTCTCCGCGCCCAGCGCGATCGTCGCCTCGTATTCCTTCGGCACGCCGTCGAGATGGGGAAGGAGGCGGGTGGCGCGGCCGAGGAGGAGCACGAGCAGCCCGGTGGCGAAGGGATCGAGGGTGCCGGCGTGGCCGATGCGCGTCTCCCCGAACGCGCGGCGCGCGGCGAGCACCACGTCGTGCGACGTCACGCCGGCCGGCTTGTCGACGAGCAGCAGCCCGTCAGTCGTCGCTTCCCTCATTGCCGTGCGCGGGAGGTTGGGCCTCGGACGCCGGCCCACCGGAGCTCTCCCGGCGGACCTGCGCGAGGAGCTGCTCGATGTGCGCCGCATGGGCCACGCTCTCGTCGTTGCGGAACTCGATCTCCGGCGCGACGCGCAGACGCAGCGCGCGGCCCACGCGGCCGCGCAGGTGGGGAGCGACGTTGTCCAGCCCTTCGAAGGTGGCGGCACGCTGCGACTCGGAACCGAGCACGCTCACGAACACCCTGGCATGACGCAGGTCCCGCGACATGTCGACGCCCGTCACGGTCACGAGCCCCATGATGCGCGGGTCCTTCACGTCGTTGGCGAGAAAGGTCGCAATCTCCTCGCGCATCGCGGCAGCGACCCGGTCGGAGCGATGGTGGTCAGCAGGCATGTGAGAGCACCGGTGCGGGACATTCGGCAGCGGTGGGGCGCGCCGAGCTGGCGCGTCCCCGGGCCGCGACGCTCGTCAGCTCTGCGGAGCCGACTCGAGCGTCCGCGCCACTTCCTCGGTGCGGTAGCACTCGATGCGATCACGGACCTTGAGGTCGTTGAAGTTCTCGATGCCGATGCCGCACTCGAAACCTTCGCGCACTTCCTTGACGTCGTCCTTGAAGCGGCGGAGCGAGTGGATGGTGCCCTCGTACACTTCCACGCTGTCACGGATGATGCGGACCCTTCCGTCGCGGCGGATGATCCCGCTGCGCACGGCGCATCCGGCGATGAGCCCGATCTTCGGCACCTTGAAGGTCTCCAGCACCTCCGCCTCGCCGAGCACGACCTCGCGCTCTTCCGGCCGCAGCATCCCCTCGAGCGCGGCGCGCACGTCGGCGACCGCCTCGTAGATGATGCGGTACAGCTTGATGTCGACGTTCTCGCGTTCGGCCGCGGCACGCGCGTTGTTGTCGGGCCGCACGTGGAAGCCGATGATGATCGCGCCCGAGGCGCGGGCGAGCAGGATGTCGCTCTCGGTGATGGCACCGACGCCGCGATGCACCACCTCGACCTGCACCTCGCTCGTGCCGAGCTGGCTGAGGGCATCGGCGAGCGCCTCCGCCGGTCCGCCCTGATCGGCCTTGATCAGGATGCGCAGCGAGCGCATCTCGCCGGCTGCCGACTGCGACATGAAGTCTTCCAGCGTGACCCCGCCGCGCGTCGTGCGGCGGCTCTTCGCCTCGCGATCGAGCCGCTCGCGCCGCTGCGCGACCTCGCGTGCCGCGCCGGCGTCCTCCACCACGAGGAGCTGGTCTCCGGCCATCGGCACGCCCTGCATGCCGAGCACCTGCACTGGAATCGCCGGACCCGCCGACTTCACCGGCTTGCCGCGTTCGTCGAGCAGCGCCCGGACGCGGCCGGAGAACATCCCGACAATGAAGTCGTCGCCGACCCGAAGCGTGCCGCTCTGCACGAGGACGGTGGCCAGCGGCCCCTTTCCCGCGTCGAGCTGCGCCTCGACCACCGTTCCGGTCGCCCGCTTGTCGGGATTCGCCTTGAGGTCGAGCAGCTCCGCCTGAAGCAGGATCTGCTCGAGCAGGACCTCGATGTTCGTTCCCTTCTTGGCGGAGATCTCCGTGCTCAGGGTGGTACCGCCGAACTCCTCGAGCACGACGCCGTGCTGCAGGAGGTCCTGCTTCACCTTCATGACGTTCGCCTGCGGCAGGTCGATCTTGTTGATCGCGACGATCATCGGCACGCCGGCGTTCTTGGCGTGGGAGATCGCCTCGATCGTCTGCGGCATCACGGCGTCATCGGCCGCCACGACGAGAATGACCTCGTCGGTGACCTGGGCGCCGCGAGCGCGCATGGCGGTGAACGCCTCGTGTCCCGGCGTGTCGAGGAAGGTGATCATCTTGTGGTTCGGCAGTTCGACGTGGTAGGCGCCGATGTGCTGCGTGATGCCCCCGGCCTCCCCGGCGACCACGTTCGCCTTCCGGATGTTATCGAGGAGCGACGTCTTGCCGTGGTCGACGTGACCCATGATGGTCACGACCGGCGGGCGCGACACGCGCTCCTCGGGCAGGTCCGCTTCCGCGGCGATTCCCCCTTCCTCGGCCTGGTACTCGCTCTCGCGGATCGCCTGGAACCCGAATTCGCCGGCGATCAACTCGATCTGGTCGAAGTCGAGGCGCTGGTTGATCGTCACCATCAGGCCCATCTCCTTGAACGCGAACGCGACGATCTGC
>JBIOHU010000126.1:0-6565 GCA_044449225.1 Gemmatimonadales bacterium
GCCCGACGTTCCGGGCCGCGGCCCGTGCGGCCGCCGTCATCGCGTCCGACAACTTATCACCGGCGACCATCCGGGAGAAATAGGTTGCGCCCCAGACATCTCCACATCCGGTCGGATCGCCTGGCGCGTCGACGGCGACCGCCGGGACGAGCGCGGTCCGCACCGCCCCGAGCGGGCCCGTGCCGCCCCGCGGCGACGTGGACAGTCCCGCCCTGGGCGGAAGATCACATATCCGCTCGAATCCGGGCGCCGCGAAATACACGGCGCCCCGTTTCCCGAGAGTGATCAACAGACAGGAGACCCCCGCCGCAAGGGCCGTGGCGGCGAGGCTCATCGAGTCCGGCGCCGCCGAGGCCAGCTCGTCCTCGTTCATCTGGAGGAAGTCGAAGCACCCGCACCACTCGGCGACGTTCGGAATCGGGCGCGGCGTCCGGAGACCGTCCGGCTGCACCGCCATCGCCAGCATGTGCAGGTCGCAGTGGATCGGTCCCCGAAAATGACGGCGGACGAGCTGCGCCATCTCCAGATCGAGCTCCCAACCGCTGAGAAAGTTGATGTAGAGCGCGTCGAGTCGCGCGTCGTCGAGCAGCGGCTTGAGCGCCATCCAGCTCCACCCCGGAATTCCTCCCGTCAGCACCTCGGTCCGCCGCTCGTCGTCGTAGTAGCGCAGCTCGACCCGGTGTCCGGGGAGCTGCACCTCGACGAGCGCGGCGTCCGGGGCAAGGCGGCGGAGCGTGCACAGGAAGTCTCGCGCCCGCGCCGCCAGATCCGAGCCGATCTTCATGATCGGCACGATCTCCCAGCCGTCCGGCAGTGCGGCATCCAGCGCGCTCAGGCTGTAGGTGATGCCGCCCCATTCCTCGATCGGCACGGTGCGCGCGTCGCGGCCGTGAATGACGTCCCACACGAACGTGCCGATCACGCCGATACGCCGGCGCGGCATGGACGCCGCGCCGCCCGATCCCGCGCCGGTCACACGCCGCCGAGATGCTGTTGCTTGAAGCTCGCCACCGCGCCGACCACTCCCGCGGTGCCCGGGAGCTCGCCCGCGACGATCTTGACGGCGTTGACCGCCGGCATGAAGGCGCGCCGCCGCACCTCGGCCTTGAGCGGGGTGAACAGCGCCTCGCCCGCCGCCGTCACCCCGCCGGCGATCACGACCCGGTCGGGATTGAAGATGTTGAGCAGGTTCGCGATCCCCGCGCCGAGATACCGGCCGGTGTCGCGAACGATCTCGCTCGCCACCGGATCGCCCTGCTTCGCCGCGTCGTACACGGTCTGCGCCGTGATGTCCTCGAGCCGGCCCTCCACCATGCCGCGAATGGACGACTGCGTTCCCTCGCGCACCAGTACCTCGCGCGCGCGGGTCGCGATCGCCGGCCCGCTGGCGTACGCCTCGAGACAGCCGTAGTTGCCGCACTTGCAGTGGCGGCCGTTCATGTCGATCGTGGTGTGTCCCACTTCGCCGGCCATGTCCGACGAGCCGTGGTACAGCGCGCCGTTCAGGATCAGGCCGCCGCCGATCCCGGTGCCGATCGTCAGGCCGACGACGTTCCGCGCGCCGCGTGCGGCACCCTGCCACCATTCGCCGAACGTCGCGCAGTTCGCGTCGTTGTCGAGCGTGGTCGGCAGCGACAGACGGTCCTGCATCCGCTGGCGAAGGGGGAAGTCCTTCCACCCGAGATTGGGGGCGATGAGTACGATCCCCTCCTCCCGGTCCAGGGGACCGGGCGCGCCAACGCCGACGCCGACGAAGTTCGCCCGCGTCGCGCCGGTCTCCCGCTCCGTTTGGGCGATGATCTCTTCGACGAGCGACACCATCCGCTCCGCGACGCTTTCGTCGCCCGCTGCGGAAGTGGTCGGAATGCTGCGCATCGCGTAGTGGCGGACGCCGTCGACCGTCAACGCGCCGGCGGCGATGTTCGTCCCGCCAAGATCCACGCCGACGATGTACTGCTCGTGCTGCGCCTTGGTCATGCGAGAACGTCCGGGTTGAGGAGAAGCGTCAGCGCGCGCTCCGCGACGAGCGCCGGCGAGAGATCGCGCATGCACCGATGATGGCCGAGCGGACAGCGCTGCGGTCCGTGTCGATCGCACGGACGGCAGGGGAGCGTGTCGAGCCCGACGACCGAAGCGCGCGGCGCGAGCGGCGCGAACCCGAACTCCGGCACCGTCGGCCCGAAGATCGCCACGGTCGGCGTTCCCATCGCCGATGCAAGATGCATCGGCGCCGAGTCGTTCGTCACCACCGCGCCGCAGCGGCGGAGCAGCTCGGCCGACGCGAGCAGGGACAGCTTCCCCGTCGCGTCGATCGCCATCGGCGCGGCGGCCCCGATCGCCTCGGCGAGTACCGTGTCGCCGGCGCTGCCGATCACGACGACGCGCGCCCGCTCGCCAAGCTGCGCGGCGAGCTCCGGATAGTAGGGCCAGCGCTTCGTGCCCCAGATGCTGCCCGGCGCGAGCGCGACGAGCGCGTCCCCCGGCTTCACCCCATGGCGTGCCAGCAGCTCGTCCACCGCCGCGCGCTCGGCGTCGCCCGGCGCGAGCGTCGGCCGACGTTCCTCCGGCGTCGGCTCCCGGCCATTCGGACGGGCGAGCATGAGCAGCCGCGCCGCGTGGTGCAGGTCGTCGCGGTAGGCCACGCGCTTCGTGTACAACCATCGGCCCGCCGACGTGTCGAACCCGATGCGCACCGGAACGCGCGCCAGCAGTGCGAGTGCCGCGCTGCGCCACGATCCCTGCGCGAGGAGGGCGAGGTCGTAGCGGGCCTCGCGCAGGCGGCGCGCCAGCCGAAGCAGCCCGCCGAGTCCGCGATCGGCCCCGCGCTTGTCATAGACGATGATCGACCGCACCGCCGGATGGCCGGCGAGCAGTGCCGCCGCCGCCGGCGTGGTCACCACGTCCACCGGTCCCCGATTCGCCAGCTGCGCGAGCAGGGGGGTCGTCAGCACCGTGTCGCCGAGGAACGATGTCTGGATGACGAGCGACGTGGACACGCGCGTCCGGTCTCAGTCGACCTGGAGAACCGCCAAGAACGCTTCCTGGGGAATCTCCACCGAACCGACCTGCTTCATGCGCTTCTTCCCCTCCTTCTGCTTCTCGAGGAGCTTGCGCTTCCGGCTGATGTCGCCGCCGTAGCACTTGGCCAGCACGTCCTTGCGGACCGCCTTGACCGTCTGCCGGGCGATCACCTTCGTGCCGATCGCCGCCTGGATCGCCACCTCGAACAGCTGTCGGGGGATCAGCTCCTTGAGCTTGTCGGCGATCTTGCGCCCCCAGTCGTACGCCTTGTCCTCGTGGCAGATCACGCTGAACGCGTCGATCGCCTCGCCGTTGATCAGCATGTCGAGCCGCACGAGGTCGCTCGCCCGGTACTCGAGCATCTCGTAGTCGAGCGACGCGTAGCCGCGGCTGATCGACTTCAGCCGATCGAAGAAATCGAGGATGATCTCGCCGAGTGGAAACTCCCAGTCGAACTCGACCCGCTGCTGATCGAGATACGTCATGTTCCGATAGACGCCGCGCCGCTCGTTGCCGAGCGTCATGATCGGACCGATGTATTCCGCCGGCGCCATGATCCGCGCCTTCACGTAGGGCTCTTCGATGCGCTCGATCACCGCGCTGTTGGGCATCAGCGCCGGATTCTCCACCAGCTCCATCGTGCCGTCGGTCCGGTAGACCTTGTACTCCACGCTCGGCACCGTCTGCACGAGATCGAGGTCGAACTCCCGCGTCAGCCGCTCCTCGACGATCTCCATGTGGAGCAGTCCGAGGAATCCGCAGCGGAAGCCGAAGCCGAGCGCCGTCGAGGTCTCCGGCTCGTAGTTGAGCGAGGCGTCGTTGAGCTTGAGCTTCTCCAGCGCGTCGCGCAGCGTCTCGTACTGCTGGGTGTCAGTCGGGTACATGCCGGCGAACACGAACGAGCGCACCTCCTGGTACCCCGGCAGGGGCTCCGACGCACGGTTGGACGCGTCGAAGATCGTGTCGCCGGCGCGCGTCTCGCTCACGGAGCGCACGCTCGCCACCACGTAGCCGACCTCTCCAGGACCGAGCGCGTCCGTCGTCACCTGACGGAGCTGGTTGTAGCCGACCTCGTCGACTTCGTACACCGACTCCGACGCGCCGAAGGTGATCTTCGTCCCCTTCTTCAGCACACCGTCCACGACGCGCACGCTCGGGATCGCGCCCCGGTACTTGTCGTAGTACGAGTCGTAGATGAGCGCCCGTAACGGCGCATCGGGATCGCCGACCGGGGCCGGCACCCGCTCGACGACCAGTTCCAGCAGATCGGAGATGCCGATCCCCGCCTTGGCGCTCACGAGCAGGATGTCCTCCGGGTCGACGCCGAGCAGATCGGACAGCTCCTGGCGGCGCCGGTCCGGCTCGGCGCCCGGCAGGTCGATCTTGTTGAGGACCGGAATGATCTCCAGCCCCGCGTCCACCGCCAGGAACAGGTTCGACAGCGTCTGGGCCTGGATGCCCTGGGAGGCGTCGACGACGAGGATCGCCCCCTCGCACGCCGCAAGCGACCGCGACACCTCGTAGGTGAAGTCCACGTGGCCGGGGGTGTCGATCAGGTTCAGCTCGTAATCCTGACCGTTCCTCGCCCGGTAGGTCATCCGGACCGCATTCAGCTTGATCGTGATGCCGCGCTCCCGCTCCAGGTCGAGGGTGTCCAGCACCTGGGCCTTCATTTCACGCTTCTGGAGCATCCCCGTCTCTTCGATCAGGCGGTCGGCCAGCGTCGATTTCCCATGGTCGATGTGTGCGACGATGCAGAAGTTGCGGATGTGATCGAGCTTCACGGCGACACGGAGAGGGACGGGAACATTCCAACCCCGAAACATAGCAGGTTGATCGGGAGGCACGCCTCCGTCTAGCTTACGCGTGGCATGGAGTCATCTGCTGTTCGCGCCGACCTGTACGATCCGGTGGCGCTCGCGTCGCTCGGTCATCTCGAGGTAGTGGCGCGTTGGGTCGTCGATGGATTTCTCAGCGGACTGCACCGGTCGCCCCGCAAGGGGTTTTCGGTGGAGTTCGCCGATTTTCGTCCCTATCAACCCGGCGACGACCTTCGATACGTCGACTGGAAGATCGCCGCGCGATCCGACCGCTGGGTGGTCAAGCAGTACGAGGAGGAGACGAACCTCCGCGCCACGATCGTGCTCGACGTGAGCCGCTCGATGGACTGGCGCGGTGCGCCCGCCGAGCAGCGGCTGACCAAGCGCTCCTACGCCGACCAGCTCGTCGCCGCCCTCGCGCTGCTGCTCCTTCGCCAGCGCGATGCGGTGGGGCTGGTTCGCTTCGACGACGCCGTGCGCACGAGCATCCCGCCGCGCGCGCGCACGACGCAGTGGCGCCGTCTGCTCGCCGCGCTCGTCGAGCCAGCCGGCGGCCGCGCCTCGGATCTCGCCACGGCCCTCGGCCAGACGGCACGGCTGGTGACCCGCCGCGGCATGGTCATCCTGCTCAGCGACCTCCTCGTCGACGCCGAGGCGGCGCTGCCGGCGTTGCGCGGGCTGCGCGCCGCCGGTCACGACGTCACCGTCCTTCACGTGATGGACCCCGCCGAGCGCTCGTTCACCCTCACCGGTGAGGCGCGCTACGCCGATCCGGAGACCGGCATCGCCGTTCCCGCCGCCGGCTCCGACGTCCGCTCGGCGTACGAAAGCACCGTCAGCACCGTGATCGCCGAATGGCGCCACGCGCTGGCTGCGATGGGCGCGCGCTACGAGCTCGTCCTCACCGACCAGCCGTACGTCGTCCCGCTCCGGCATGCGTTCGACGCGAGACAGCGGCGGCCGTGAGCTTCCTCGCGCCCATCTTTCTTCTCCTCGCCGGAGCGGCGGCCGTGCCGCTGCTGCTGCATCTGCTCCGGCGGAACATCTCGGCGCGGGTCGACTTTCCGGCCGCCCGCTACCTGCAGCGCGCCGAGCGCGAGCACAGCCGGTCGCTGCGGATCCGGAACCTGCTGCTCATGCTTCTCCGCGTCCTGCTGCTGCTCGCGCTGGCCCTGGCCGCTGCGCAACCGGTCGTCCGCATCGGCATCGGAAGCGGTCATGGCGCGACGGCAGTTGCGATCGTGCTCGACAACTCGCTTTCCACCTCTGCGGTGAGCGGTGGCGCGCCGACCTTCGATCGGCTCAAGGCGGCGGCGAGAACGGTGCTGCTCACCGCCACGCCAGCGGACCGGCTCTGGCTCCTCACCGCTGACGGACGGCTTCAGGCGGGGACGCGCGACGCCCTCCTGTCCGAGCTCGGGCGCATCGCGCCGTCGGAGGGAGCAGGCGACCTGCCGCTCGCCCTGCGTCGTGCCGCGGCGGCGGTCAGCAGCGCCAACCTTCCATCGCATGTCGTCGCCGTCGTCACCGACGGCCAGCGCTCCGCCTGGAGCACGGCCTCACGCGTCGCGGGGCCGGTAGCGCTCCTCGTGCCGGGCGGTGATCCACCGGCGAACCGATCGGTGACCGCGGTGACCGCCGAACCGCCGCGCTGGACGCCGCGCGGCTCGCTCCTCGCTCGCGTCGACGCGCCGGACTCGGTGGGCTATCGCATCCTGCTCGGC
>JBIOHU010000127.1:0-6504 GCA_044449225.1 Gemmatimonadales bacterium
CGCCGGGACAGCACGCCCGGCCCACCCGCCCGCTCCCGCCGACCGGCTACCGTTCGGTCTGCCCCTGACCAAACGCGACGAGGCCCTCGACAATCACGAGCGCGGACGACCCGGGAAGATCGCCGTCGTCCCGACGAAGCCGCTCAACAACCAACGTGACCTCGCGCTCGCCTACTCGCCCGGGGTCGCGGAGCCCTGCCTCGCGATCAGGGACAATCCCGAGGACGTCTATCGGTACACGGCGAAGGGCAACCTCGTCGCCGTCGTCACGAACGGCACCGCCGTGCTCGGGCTCGGCAACATCGGGGCTCTCGCCGGCAAGCCGGTGATGGAAGGCAAGGGCAACCTCTTCAAGCAGTTCGCCGACCTGGACGTGTTCGATCTCGAGGTCGGCTCGGAATCGGCCGATGACATGATCCGCTTCTGCCAGCTCCTCGAGCCGACGGTGGGCGGGATCAACCTCGAGGACATCAAGGCGCCCGAGTGCTTTTACATCGAGGAAACGCTGCGGAAGACGATGAACATCCCCGTCTTCCACGACGACCAGCATGGCACGGCGATCATCTCGGGCGCCGCCCTGCTCAACGCGCTCGAGATCGTCGGCAAGGACATCGGCACGGTGCGCGTGGTGTTCTCCGGCGCTGGCGCGGCGGCGATCAGCACCGCCGAGCACTACGTGCGGCTCGGCGTGAAGCGGGCGCACATCCTTATGTGCGACCGGGCTGGCGTGATTCACGAGGGGCGAAGCGAAGCCGACATGGACCCCTACAAGGCGCGGTTCGCGCAGAAGACCACGGCGCGCACGATCGCCGACGCGCTCGTCGGCGCCGACGTCTTCGTCGGGCTCTCCGCCGCGGGCGCCGTCACGGCCGAGATGGTCGCCGAGATGGGGGCTCGTCCGATCATCTTTGCCCTCGCCAACCCCGTCCCGGAGATCACTCCCGACGAGGTCCGTTCCGTCCGCGACGACGCGATCGTCGCCAC
This sequence comes from Gemmatimonadales bacterium, assembly GCA_044449225.1. Classification (GTDB taxonomy): domain Bacteria; phylum Gemmatimonadota; class Gemmatimonadetes; order Gemmatimonadales; family Gemmatimonadaceae; genus AG11. Next base: position 985 of record JBIOHU010000127.1, read on the forward strand.
CGGCCGCAGCGACTATCCGAACCAGGTCAACAACGTTCTCGGCTTTCCCTTCATCTTCCGCGGCGCGCTCGACGTGCGGGCGACGGAGATCAACGAGGAAATGAAGATGGCGGCGACGCGCGCCCTCGCGACACTCGCCAAGCAGGACGTTCCCGATTCCGTCGCCGCGCTGTACGGACTGCGCAACGTGCACTTCGGCGCCGACTATCTGATTCCCTTCCCCTTCGATCCTCGCGTCCTGCTCTGGGTCGCCCCAGCCGTGGCGTGGGCGGCGGTCGCGACCGGCGCCGCACGGGAGTTCATCGATCTCGAGGGCTACCGGGACACCCTCGAGGTCCGGCTCGGCCGCGCGCGGGGCATCATCCGCGGGCTGATCACCCGCGCCCAGCGCGCGCCGAAGCGCATCGTCTTCCCCGAAGGGGAAGAGCCGAAGATCATGCGCGCTGCGCAGATCATGGTCGACGACGGCATCGCGTCGCCGATCCTGCTCGGCAACCGCGCTCGCATCGAGGAGATCGCCGCCGAGAACCGGATCTCCCTCGAGGAGATCGACATCGAGGATCCCTCGACCTCCGCCCGTCGCGAGGACTACGCGCACTTCATGTGGCAGCTGCGCCAGCGCAAGGGCCTCTCGCTCGACGAGGCACGCCGTCAACTGTTCAACGGCAACTACTTCGGCTCGTGCATGGTGGCGCGCGGCGACGCCGATGCTCTCCTCTCCGGCGTCACGATGCACTATCCGGAGACGATCCGGCCCGCGCTCCAGGTCATCGGCGCCCATCCCAGCGCCAAGCTCGTCAGCGGGATGTACATGCTCGTCACCGAACGGCACGTGGTGTTCTGCGCCGACACGACGGTGAACATCGATCCGACGGCCGAACAGGTCGCGCAGATCGCCTTCGCCGCCAGCCGGATCGCCCGTACCCTCGGCATCGTTCCGCGAATCGCCATGCTGTCGTTCTCCAATTTCGGGTCGGTGAAGCATCCGGTCGCCGAGAAGATGGCACGCGCCGCGCAGCTCCTGCGGGAGCGCGACCCCTCGCTCGTCGTCGACGGCGAGATGCAGGCCGACACGGCGTTCGACCCGGAGATCCTGCGCCGCGACTATCCGTTCAGCGCCCTGAAGGAACAGGCGAACGTGCTCATCTTCCCGAACCTGAGCGCCGGCAACATCGCGTACAAGCTGCTGCACCATCTCGGCGGGGCGACGGCGATCGGACCGATCCTCGTCGGCATGCGTCGTCCCGTGCACGTGCTCGAGCGCGGCGCCGACGTGCAGGACATCGTCAACATGGCCGCCGTGGCGGTCGTGGACGCGCAGGAGCGCACCCAGTCGGTCGAGCCGGCCTTCGCTGCATCGAGCCCGCCGCCGACTATCTACTCCAAACTCTAGGCCGGCGCGCGACCAACCGCGCCGTGTCTTCACCCGAGGGCATACAGCGATGGCGACACAGACGAAGCCGCAGGACGATACGGGGTTGCGAGGCACTCTCGACGCGCAAGGCCTCAACCCGTCGGGCGAAGTCCACTGGAATCTCGTCCAACCCGTCCTGATTCAGCACGCGATCCGCCGCGACGAGGGCCAGCTCGCCGACATGGGACCGTTCGTCGGCATCACTGCGCCTCACACCGGACGCTCCCCGAACGACAAGTTCATCGTCCGCGAGGCGGCGACCGAGGGCGACGTCGATTGGGGCAAGATCAATCAGGCGATCTCCCCGGAGCACTTCGACCTGCTCCTGGCCGACGTGCAGAAATACCTCGATGGGCGCGACGAGCTGTTCGTTCAGGATCTGTATTGCGGCGCCGATCCGAAGTACCGCCTCTCCGTGCGCTACGTCTCGCCCAATGCGTGGCAGATGGCGTTCGTGCGCAACATGTTCATCCGCCCCGACGCGAGCGAGCTGCCGACCTTCGCGCCGACCTTCACCGTGCTCCACGCCCCGGAATATCAGTCCGATCCGGCGAAGCATGGCACGCGCACCGGCACCTTCATCGTCCTCAATCTCGCGCGGCGCATGATCCTCATCGGCGGGACGCGCTACGCCGGCGAGCTGAAGAAGTCGATGTTCACCGTGATGAACTACTATCTGCCCAAGCAGGACGTGCTCTCGATGCATTGTTCGGCGAACATCGGTCCCGAGGGTGACACCGCGCTCTTCTTCGGCTTGTCCGGCACCGGCAAGACGACGCTGAGCGCCGATCCGCAGCGCTCGCTCATCGGCGACGACGAACACGGCTGGTCGTCCGAGGGCGTCTTCAACTTCGAGGGCGGCTGCTACGCCAAGGCGATCAATCTCTCCGCGGAGAGCGAGCCGGACATCTACCGCACCACCCAGATGTTCGGAACGATCCTCGAGAACGTCGTGCTCGATTCCCTGACGCGGAAGGTGAAGTTCGAGGATCAGAGCATCACCGAGAACACCCGCGCGTCCTATCCGCTGTCCTACATCTCGAATCACGTGCCGAGCGGACGCGGCGGACACCCGCGAAACATCGTCCTCCTGACGGCGGACGCGTTCGGCGTCCTGCCGCCGATCGCGCGCCTGAGCCGTGAACAGGCGATGTACTACTTCCTCTCCGGCTATACGGCGAAGGTCGCCGGGACCGAGCGTGGCGTCACGGAGCCGCAGGCGACATTCTCCGCCTGCTTCGGCGCGGTGTTTCTCGTCTGGCACCCGACGAAGTACGCGGAGCTGCTCGGCCGGCTGGTCGACGAGCACGACTCGCGGGTCTGGCTGCTGAACACCGGCTGGACGGGAGGCCCCTATGGCGTGGGCAAGCGGATGAAGCTCGGGTTCACCCGCGCCATGGTGCACGCCTTGCTCGCCGGCCGGCTCGAAGGCACGGCGACGCGCACCCATCCCGTGTTCGGTCTCGCCGTACCGCAGAGCGTCCCCGGGGTTCCCGCCGAGGTGCTCGATCCCCGGGGCACCTGGAGCGACGGCGGCGCCTACGACGCACAGGCGAAGAAGCTCGCCGGCATGTTCCGCACGAACTTCGAGAAGTTCGGCAGCGTGGCCGCGAAGATCCGCGACGCGGGTCCGCAGGGGTAACGACCGGTGAGAGGTGAATCGTGAGAGGTGAGACGTAGCTCCGACGCCGTGACCATTCACCTCTCACCATTCACCTCTCACCGTGCGAGACATCCTTTCCTCGGGCACGCGAATGCGATTCGAGATCGTGCGCGATCCGCTCTGGAACAACATCCGGGTGGATCCGCTCGCGCTGCGACTGGTCGATACGCCCCCCTTCCAGCGGCTGCGCTACGTGCGCCAGCTCGGCCTGGCCTATCTGGTCTATCCAGGTGCCAGCCACTCGCGCTTCGAGCATGCGCTCGGCGCCTATCACCTCGCCCAGCGCGCGCTGTCGCTGTTCGGCGAGCGCGACCTCGAGCGGGACGTCGGCCACGACGCCTGCGTGATCGTGCGGTGCGCGGCGCTCCTGCACGACATCGGGCACTATCCGTTCTCCCATGCGCTCGAGGAGATCGGCGCGCTGCACCACGAGGAAGTGGCCCGCCCGCTGGTCACGGCGGGCGAGGTCGCCGACGTGCTGCGCGCGGAGCTCGGGGCGGACGCGCCGGAGCGGATCATGGCGCTCATCCGCGGCGCCAGTGCGAGTCCTCTTCAGGGCTTGATCTCCGGCTCGCTCGACCTCGACAAGATCGAGTACCTGAAGCGCGACGCCTTCATGTGCGGGGTCAACTACGGCGACATCGACGTCGATCGCCTCCTCAATTCCCTCATGCTGGTGGCCGACCCCGAGCGGGGAACGCCCACCGTCGGTATCTCCGAGAAAGGGCTGTCGGCCCTCGAGTCACTGCTGTTCGCCAAGTACCAGATGTATCGCAACGTCTATTGGCACCACGCCGTGCGCAGCGCGACGGCGATGTACAAGCGCCTCGTCGACGGCGCGCTGCGCGCCGGCTCGCTGGACGCCGCCACTCTTGCCGGCTTTACCGACGAGGGGTTGCTGCACGAGCTCGCGGAGCGTGCGCCAAGTCCGCTTCTCGCAGCGCTCCGCGAGCGGCGATTGTACAAGCGGATCCTCGAGTGCCCTGCCGCCGAGCTTCCCTCCGGCACGGGAGAGTGGATCGCCGACGACCGCCCACTCACCATCGCCGTCGAGGATCAACTCGCGCGTGAGGTCGGCCTCGCGCCGGGCGAGCTGCTACTCGACTATCCGACGAAGACCCAGATGCTCGGCCTCGACATTCCCGTACTCCGCCGCGACGGCAGCGTGCGCCGATTGACCGCCGCGGGATGGGAAGGGGCGATGAATCTGCCGAAGCTGTCCGAGGAGCTGTACGGCAGCGCGCGGTGGCTGAGGGTCTTCGCCTGCCGGAGGGTCGGGATCGACCGCGAGGCGATCATCGAGCTGGCGCAGCTCACGTCGGCCGAGGTTGCGAAGCGGCTGGAACGAGGAGGGCTGCTGACGGGCTAGCCGCGACTTGCCACGGCCGAGCCGACGGCCGACGGGTCTCGACTCACGACTTCGATCGCCCGTGCGCTTCGGCCAGCTTTCTCGCCAGGCCGCGATAGAACGCCGCGTCGTCCGGCTTGCCCTGCTCTTCCAGCCACGTTGCGGCCAGCTCGAGTGCGTAGAGCATGTTGCCGAGGTAGAGCCGCGCCAGCTCGGCGACGGTCTCCTCAGCCAAGCGACTTCGTCTCCATCGTGAGATTCGGATCGCCCGACCCGCTGCCGACCTCGAGGACCTGCACGATGATGGCCGTAATGTTGTCCAGTCCTCCCCGCCCATTCGCTTCGGCGATCAACGACTGGACCTTGCGCTCGGGCTCGGCGCGCGAGCCGAGCAGCTGCGCCAGCCGGCGGTCGTCCACCATCCCGGTCAGACCATCGCTCGCGACGAGGAACAGATCACCGACACGCACCTCGCCGCGATAGATATCCGGTTCCACGTCCTGACCCGCTCCGACGCATCGGGTGATGACGTTGCTGTACGGATGGTAGCGCGCCTGCTCGGGCGTGAGGAAACCGGCGTCGACCTGCTCCTGCACGTACGAGTGGTCCTTGGTGAGCTGGGACAGGCTGCCATCGCGCATCAGGTAGACGCGCGAGTCGCCGACCTGGCCGATCAGATAGCGCGAGCCCGCCACGAGCAGTGCCGAGACGGTGGTGCCCATCCCCTGCTTGTCCACCTCGGTCAACGTGCGGTCGTGGATGGCGCGGTTGGCGCGTTTGAGAGCGGTCGCCACTCGCTGGACCACGTCGTCGGCGTCCAGATCGCGAAGTGGCGCCAGCTCGCGCTGGACGATCTCGACGGCCATCTCGCTCGCGACCTCGCCCGCGGCATGCCCGCCCATTCCGTCGGCGACGATGAAAATGCCGCGAGTCGGACTGGCGTCCACGGAAAAATTGTCCTCATTGCCGGACCGGATCATCCCGACGTCCGTCCGTGCAGCGTGGAGCGTCTTCACGCGCGTCCCCTGAGCAGGAAAAAGGCCGCCGCCGCCGCAATGAGGCCGAGTACCCAGACCCAGATCGAGCGCCCGCGCC
>JBIOHU010000128.1:0-6472 GCA_044449225.1 Gemmatimonadales bacterium
ACGCAGGAGGCCCGGGCGCTGTCTCGCGACATCGGGCATGCCGTGGACGCAGTGCGCGAAGTGAAGAACCTGTAGGCCGATGACTCGAACGCAGCAGCTGCTCGCCGCGCTCGTCCTCGCCGGCTCGAGCGCTTCCGCACCGGCTCAGTCGACGGCCGTCGACTCCGCGGCGCGTGCCGACTCCGCTCCTCGCGCCGATTCCACGCCGAAGCCGTTCGTGGCGCGGCCGCCGGTCGTGCGCGGGTTGTACGTGAGTCGCTGGGCGGCGATCGGGTCGACCATGTGGACGCTGATCGACGTCGCCAACCGCACCGAGGTCAACGCGCTGGTGATCGACGTCAAGGACGATCGCGGGTACGTGCTCTACCGCTCGTCGGTGCCGCTGGCGCACCGGATCGGCGCCGACACCGTCAATCCGATGCCGGCGTCGCGGATCCGTGCCGTGCTGGACACGATGCGCGCTCACGACATCCTGCCCATCGCACGGATCGTCGTGGCGAAGGATCCTCTGTTGGCGAAGGCTCGGCGCGACTGGGCAGTGCGACGCCGCACCGACGGCACGCCGTGGCTCGACCGCCAGGGCAATCCATGGCTCGACCCCCATCAGCACGGGGTGTGGGAGTACGCCGCCGATCTCGCGGCAGAGGCGGTGCGGCTCGGGTTCAGCGAGGTGCAGTTCGACTACGTGCGTTTTCCCGACGACCCGCGGCTGATCCGCCAGGCGAGCTTCCCCCTCGCCAGAGGACGACCCCGCGAGCAGGTGATCCGCGAACAGCTCGGGTACCTGCGTTCGCGCGTCGCGAAGCTCGGCGTGCCGATGGCGATCGACGTCTTCGGGCTGACGACGTCGGACAGCACGGACATGGGAATCGGCCAGCGATGGGAGCAGTTCGCCGACCAGGCGGACATCGTGCTTCCGATGACCTATCCCTCCCACTACGCGCCCGGTACCTACGGCATCGCGCGCCCCAACGCGAACCCCTACGAAGTGCTCGATCACGCGCTCACCGACGGCCTCGCCCGCAACCGCGGCGTCAGGCACGCGGCGCAGATCGTCCCCTGGTATCAGGACTTCACCCTCGGCGCGCCGCACTACGGCGCGAAGCAACTGCGCGCACAGATGCAGGCGGGCTACGACAATGGCGTGCGAAGCTGGATGCTCTGGAACTCCGCCAGCCGCTACACCGTCGGTGCGCTACGGCCGGCGATCCTGGACGAAGCCGTGGAGGCGCCGGCGCGCAAGCCGGCGGTCGCCGACAGCGCGACGTCGCCTCTCAACGGTCGAACAGGGCCGTGAGCGAGTCCGCGACCTGACGTGGTGAGTCCTCCGGCACGAAATGTCGCGCGCCGGCGATGACCTCCAGCGACGCACCAGGAATCGCTTCGGCCAGTCGCCGTCCCAGCGAGAGCGGAAGGAAAGGATCCTCGGCGCCCCACATCACCGAGGTCGGTGCGGAGATCTCGCCAAGGCGCGAACCGAGCCTCGCGGAGTCCCGCGCATCGAGCGCCGCGATGTGGCGCACGAGCGCATCACGACCGGAATCCGCGGCGAACGGCCGGACGTACTTGTCGATCGAACGCGCGGCGCGTATCGGATCGGCATAGCCGCGCTCGAGCGCCGTGCGCACCATGGAGAGCAACCATGGGGCGGGCAGGCGACGAGTGATCGGCAGGGTGGCGCGCGCGAGCGTCAGGTCGCGCGGGCGCCAGCGGTCGAAGGCGATGCTCGCCACCAGCGCCAGCCGCGACACGCGGGAGGGCCAGTGCACGGCGATCGACTGCGCGACACCGCCGCCAAGGCCGTGACCGACGAGGCAGGCGTTGGAGATACGGAGGGCGTCGAGGAGAGCGAGCACCCGCTCGGCATGCGCGTGGAGCGTGAGCGATTGGGATCCTGGCGGATCGCTGCGGCCGTATCCGAGCAGGTCGAGGACGACCAGTCGCCGGCCAGGCGGCATGAGCGCGACGACGTCGCTCCACAGATGCCCGGAGGTCGCGAAGCCGTGCAGAAAGACGACTGGCTCCCCTGCGCCGCGCGAGCCCGCGGCGTAGTAATAGAGTCGCGCGCCGCCGAGGTCGATGAATTCACCTCGCCCGGCGCGCGATTCCCGAACGAATGTCTGGGAGGCTCGACCTCAGCGCGAGGGCGGTCCCTGCTTCTGACGCTCTTCCATGCGCGCCTTCTGCTCGGCCATGTTCTTGTCGAACACGACCTGCTGCTCGGGCGTGAGAATCGCCCGGATTTCCTTGGCCGAGTTCTCGCGGAGCGTCATGCCCTTCTTCATCAGCTCGGCGCGATCACCGCCATTCATCATGTCGTTGCGAATGGAGGTCATCTCGGGCTGATACTTCTTCTGGATCGCCTCGTACTGGACCTTCTGCGCATCGGTGAGCTCGATGCCGTTCATCTGCGTGTTGCGGCCGCCGCGCCGCTCGCCCTGCTGCTGCGCTGCACCGGCCTGCGCACTGGCGATCGTTGCGCCACCCATCAGGAGCGCGGCGCCGAGCGCCGCAATGCGAACTGCCTTCATTTTCATACCCTCGGGGAGAATGGAGAGACGTGCTAAAACGTAAGCCGTTGAAACGAAGACACTTATCAGGCCCCCTCTAGCGGGCGTGGGTGAATCTGCTATGCTTACCCGCCGTTCGCCGGGCCGTTCCGTCCGGCGCGTGCCGCGTCGTCCGGATCTGACTGCTAGCACTGCGAGCCCTCTGTGACCCTGCCGTCGCCGTCGAACAGTTCCGCCACACCTGCCGCGCCGACTCCGACCGGCGCGATTGCCACGACTGGACCCGTCGTACCCCCGGTCGCGCCACCTTCGCCGCCGCCATCGAGCCCGGTTCAGTTTCCGCTCGACTGGCTGCTCACGCACGCCTCGCCACCGATCAAGTATCGGTCGCTCACCGAAGTCGCCCGGCTCACGCCGGAGGAGGCGGAGCAGGTGAGCGCTCTACCCTTTACGCACCGTCCCGCGTTGCTGTTGGCGATGCAGCAGGCGGCCGACGGCACCTGGGCTGGAGGCATGCTGGGCGTGCCCTCGTCGCGCGCCGAGCATTTCGAGGGGGTGGGGACGATTCCGGCGGTGAGACGGCTGATCGAATATGGTTGGCACAGGGACACGCCGCCGCTCGTCCATGCGCGACGGATCCTGTTCCGTCTGCTCGCGGAGGACGAGGACCCGTCGTTCCTGTTCGAGCTGGGCGGCAGGCATGCGCCTGTCGAGGACGCGATTCGGCGCGGCCGCGCCCTGCTGCGCGAAGCCGCCGCGGCGACGCTGGCCCAGGCCGGCTACGAAGGCGACCCTCGCCTGCGCGGTGCAGCGCGCCGGATCATCACCCGCATGGCCGACTACCTTCGCTCGCCGCTGGCGCAGAAGCCGTTCATTCGCCAGGGCAATCAGCACATGCTCGCCGCCGAAGCGTCGCCGCCGTCGATTCATACGGTGATGATGCTGGCCTACATGCCCCTGTTCCGTGCCGAGCATCACCGGGAGATGGATGCGCTGTACACCCACCTGACTCAAGCGCAGCCGCGCCAGGAGGCGGTGCAATTGATGGGCAGCAAGGCGCTCCCGGTGCCCCACCTCGTGCTGGGCGATCCGCTGCCGCATCGCAATGCAGCGGACGCCGACGTCCCCTTCTCGCTGTTCTGGATGGAGCTGATGGCGCGCTTCGGCTATCTGAAGCGGAACGAGAACTGGTCGAAGTTGTTCGAGCGCTTTCTCGAAGATCGCGATCGCGCTGGGGTCTGGCATCCGCACAAGGGCATGGCCGCGCCGAAGAGCTCGAGCCCGTTCGTCTGGCCGACCTATCCGCTCGAAGCGCAGTTGGCGGGGGAGGAGCGCTGGGCGGACATGACGTTCCGGCTCGGCCTGATCGCGCGACTCGCCGGCCGACCGATCGAGATCGCCTGAGCGGTCCCGTCGAGGCAGCCGAGCGCCGACTCAGGGGGCGGCTCGCGCCGGCGGCGATGTATCCCGCCGGCGTGGCGGGCATCCGAAGCCGTTTCGTCGAGCTTGCCGGCGGGCTTCGGCTCCGCGTCGCCGAGTCGGGCGAGGAGACGGGGCGGCCGGTGCTGCTGCTGCACGGATGGGGGGCGTCGCTCTACATGTGGCGCGCGTGGTTTGCTCCTCTCGCCGCGGCCGGCTTCCGCGCGATCGCGGTGGACCTCCCGGGCCACGGGCTCTCCAACCGGCCGCGCGACCGGGCCGCATACCGGCTCCGGGCGCTGGTTGCGGTGGTGGAGGAGTTGATCGTCGTTGAGCGCCTCGTGTCGCCACACGTCGTCGCCCAGTCCATGGCCGGAACCATCGCGCTGGAGGTCGCGCTGGATGGACGAGCGACGATCGGACGGCTGGTGCTGATCAACCCGGCCCAATTCGGGGTCGTCGGGCTGCAGCGCGTTGGCCGCCTACTGAGCCCGGCGCCGGTCGGACGAGTAATGCACCGCCTCGTGTCGCGGTGGATGGTGGCGCGCGCGCACCGGATGGTCTATGGCGATCCCTCCCGAATCACCCCGCGCGACGTGGACGAATATTGGGCGCCGTCGCAGTTTCCGTCGTTTGCCCGGGCGATGTGGCGGCTCGTGCACGAGTTCACCTGGACGCGTCTTCCCGCGGACGTGATGACGGAGCGGCTCCGGTCGCTGGCATCGCCGGCGATGGTGCTGCTCGCCGGCCGCGACCGACTGGTGCGTGGTGCGAGACCATACGTCGCCGCCCTGGTCGCCGCCGGAGCGCCACTCGTCGTCCAGGTCGTGGAGGAGGGAGGGCACGCGGTGAACGAGGAACGGCCAGAGGACGTCGTCCCGATCGTCGTCGCGTTTCTGGTCGGAGATCGGACGTGACCACGAGCCCTGTGTGTAGACGCCAGGGGGCGAACGCGCTATCTTCCAGGGACCTGGACGACGAAGACCAGGCCGGGAAAGAGCGGGCGCCGCGAGGCGGCCCGGTCGTTGCCGGCCGGCGGTGGGGGACACGCGCATCGGGCGCGTGAGGCCGCGGAACCCTCCACGACCGTTCGGCAGCGGGCCGAACGACACACTCCGTGCATGGCCGCATCGTGCGGCCGCATCCTTTCATCATCGCACCGGTCGAGCGACGGCGTCAGCCGCCCAGTTCCGGTGCATGCGCCGGTCCCGGAAGTGCCGGGATCGCGGCCCCGGCGCGACGCATCAGGACTAATGACCGACAATACGCAAACTCTCGCCGAAGCGGAGGCGGCCGCCGGGCCGGCCTTCAGCTTCGAGGAGCTCGACCTCCATCCGGCGCTGCTCCACGCGATTCGCGACGCGGGCTATACCAGCCCGACCCCCATCCAGCGCGAAGCGATCCCTCTCGCCCGCAAGGGGCGCGACATCATGGGGCTCGCGCAGACCGGCACCGGCAAGACCGTCGCCTTCACGATGCCGATCCTCGATCGGCTGATCGACGGGCCGCGCCGGACCCGCGCCCTCATCCTCACCCCGACACGCGAGCTGTGCGTGCAGGTCGAGGAGAGCTTCCGCCGCTATGCGAAGTACACCGAGATCGAGGTCGCGGCGATCTACGGCGGCGTGCCGATCGACCCGCAGGAGAAGAAGCTGCGCGCCGGTGTCGACGTCGTCGTGGCGACACCCGGCCGCTTGATCGACCACCTCGAGCGGCAAAACGTGGTGTTCGACGACCTCGAGGTGCTCGTGCTCGACGAGGCCGACCGGATGCTCGACATGGGCTTCGCGCCGCAGATCAATCGCGTCGTGAGCGAGGTGCCGCAGTACCGGCAGACGCTGCTCTTCAGCGCGACGATGCCCCCCGAGGTCGAGGCGCTGGCTCGCAAGTATCTTCGGAAGCCCGTCGTCGTCCAGGTCGGCGTGCGCTCCGCCGCCGCGAGCACGGTGACCCACGCCGTCTATCCGGTGCCGCGCGAGAAGAAGAATGCGCTCCTCGTGCAGCTGCTCACCGGAAAGAAGCACGACTCCGTGCTGATCTTCACGCGCACGAAGCACGGCGCCGACCGCGTGGTGCGGGATCTGGAGAAGGCAGGGCTCACCGCGACGGCGATGCATGCCGACAAGTCGCAGTCCCAGCGGACGCGCGCCCTGCAGGACTTCAAGGACGGGAAGACGTCGGTGCTCGTCGCGACCGACATCGCGCAGCGGGGACTCGACATCTCGGGGATCACTCACGTGATCAACTACGACGTGCCGCAGCAGGCGGAGGACTACGTGCACCGGATCGGCCGCACCGGTCGCGCGGCGAGGGAGGGCGACGCATACACGTTCATGTCGCCGGACGAGATCGCGATGGTGCGCACGATCGAGCGGGTGATCGGCCAACCGATCCCCCGGGTGTCGGTGGCGGGCTACGACTTCGGGACGGTCGCGGCGGACTAATATCGAAACCGTCCCAGGCGCGACACGACGAGCGTCTCGGCGGCGCGGCCGCGCCGGGCGGGGACGGTGTGGTGGGAGGCGCCCGAGCCGAGCCCCCCC
>JBIOHU010000129.1:0-6462 GCA_044449225.1 Gemmatimonadales bacterium
CCCCGCCGCCTTGCAGCTTGCCCTGCCAGAACCAGGGCATGTGGGGACCGCTGTGCTCCTCGGCGGCGCGCGCGAGGTACGGACGACCCGTCGTGGCCGCGCCGCGCGCCCAGAGCAGGTTGCGGCCCGTCTCGACCTGCGGCGCGAAGACCTGGTTCTCGAGATAGCCGTGCGCGATGCCGGCTTTGCTGACGAGATCGCGCACCTTCTTCGCCTCGGCGACGTTGCGCGCCAGCGGCTTCTCGCAGGCGATGCCGGCGAGCGACCCGCGGCCGCTCTCGACCGCGTCCACGATCTCCTCGACGTTCTCGATGCGCGCGTGATTCGGTCCGGTCAGCCAGAACGCGTCGATCGCGGGGTCCGCGACCATGTCGCCAATGCTCTTGAACGCGCGCGCCTGGCCGATGTCCAGATCGCGGGCGAGACGCGCCGCCGAGTCGGCGTTCTTGGCGTTCGGGCTCCAGACGCCGAGCACGTCGGCGTCCCGGACTCCCTTCCAGCCGAGCATGTGGAACTTCGCGTTGAACCCGCTGCCGATGAACCCGACGCCAAGCCTCCCTCCCTTCATCCGTTCCGCCTCCGCGCGAGACTGGCGTCGTATTCTTCGTAGCTCACCCCGAGCTTCCGCGTCGCCTCGGGAGGGCAGCCGTTCCAGTCGGGATTGAACACGTTGCCCATGTAGCGAAGGTCCTGCCATCCCATACTGCTGGAGAAGAAAGCGGCGCCGATCGAGGAGCGAAAGCGGCTGAAGAACGCCACCCCTGCCTTCATCTCCGGACGTGCCCGTTTCGGGAACGCAATGTCGTCGAGCAGGGCGCGACGTTGGGAGTCGGATGCGCCGAGGAAGTCGACGCCGACCCGCGACCGCAGCTCGGCGTCGAGCCAGGCGAGGCCGCCGCGCATCTGCACCCGCGAGCCCTCGCTCGTTTCCCGGTCCATCAGCATGAAGTCCACGAACTCCGGCGCTTTGGCGTCGGTCGCGCTGCCGGAGCGCTCGTCCTTCGGGATCACGATGTCGGCGAGCAGGCGGACGGTCCGCCATTCGTGGGGGGTGAAGAACTTCGGCGTGTATGGCGCGCCGTCCGCCTCGGCCTGGAGCCGCGCGACGAACCGGGTCGCCCGCTCGACGCCCGGCGCCGACCAGTCGAGCGCGCCGACGACGGGCACCGCACCGAGGAGCTTCAGCGCATCGCGGCGGGAGAGGTCGGTCATAGCGCCCCCTGCTTCCGCTGCTGGGTGATGTAGTCGGCGGTGCGCCAGGCGAGGGCGAGGATCGTCCACGTCGGATTCTTGTCCGCCTGTGAAACGAACGGGCCCCCGTCGGCGACGAAGAGGTTCCGGCAGTCGTGCGCCTGGCAATTGGCGTTCAGCACCGACGATCGCGAGTCGGATCCCATCTGCACGCAGCCCAGCTCGTGGATGATCGAGCCACCGTTGGAGATCCCGTAGTTCTGGTCCTTGGTCGGCATCGTCGAGAACACCTCGCCACCCATCTCGGCGATAAGGGAGCGGAAGGTTTCCTGCATGTGCTTCGACTGGTTGTACTCGTGGTCAGTCCACTGCCAGTGAAAGCGCAGCACGGGAATTCCCCACTGGTCCACCATGGTCGGATCGAGCTCGCAGTAGGAGTCGGCGTTCGGGATCATCTCGCCGCGGCCGCTGAAGCCGATCGTCGCGCCGTAGTACTTCCGGTAGTCGTCCTTGAGCGACTTCCCGTAGCCGCCACCACCGGGATAGTTGGCGATGCCTCCCATGAAACCGTTGCCCGGCGCACCGAGCCCACCCCACACCTCGATGTGATAGCCGCGCGGAAAATCGAGCTTCCGGTTGTCGAGCCACCAGGGCATGTAGACGTGCATCCCGCCCACGCCGTCCTCGTTGTGCGGCACGTGGTCGGTCATCGCGGGAATGAATCCGGCCACGTCGGTGCCCGTGGTGTCAGTGAGACCTTTGCCCACCGAGCCTGATGAATTGCCAAGACCGTGCGGAAAATGCGGTGACCGGCTGTTGAGCAGCAGCCGCGCCGACTCGCAGGCGCTCGCCGCCAGCACGACGATCTTCGCCCGAACGTGCCTGTCGGTCGCCGTGCGCTTGTCGATGTACGAGACTCCCGTCGCGAGGCCGTTCGTGCCGACGGTGATCTCGCGCGCCATCGCGTTGGTGAGGAGCGTGAGCTTCCCCGTCTGCAGCGCCGGCGCGATGAGCACGTCGGGGCTGGAGAAGTTCGCCTTCACCGTACAGCCACGGTTGCACTGGCCGCAGTAGTGGCAGGCCTGCCGCCCGTGAATCGACCTGGTGATGATCGAGAGCCGCGCCGGAATGCAGGTGATGCCGAGCTTGTCGCTCGTCTTCTTCACCAGCAGCTCGTAGCAGCGCGGCTTCGGCGCGGGGAGGAAATTGCCGTCGGGATGGTTGCGCAGCCCCTCGCGGCTCCCGAACACCCCGATCAGGTCGTCCACCCGGTCGTAGTAGGGAGCAACGTCGTCGTACGAGATCGGCCAGTCGTCGCCGAGCCCGTCGCGACTCTTTCCCCTGAAGTCGTCCGGGCCGAAACGGAGGGAGATCCGCCCCCAGTGGTTCGTCCGGCCGCCGAGCATGCGGCCGCGCCACCAGTTGAACTTCTGGCCCGCGGCGACGGTGTACGGCTCGCCCTCGATGTCCCAGCCGCCGTCGCAGGCGTCGAACTCGCCGAACGGGCGCTGCCGCGTGGACGCGCCGCGGCGGGGCGACGCCCAGTCCGGCGTGAGCATCTGCGAGTTCTTCGACGCGTACCACTCGCCGCCCGCCTCGAGCATGACGACGTTCGCGCCGGCCTGAGTGAGCGCGTAGGCGGCCATGCCGCCGCCGGCGCCCGATCCCACGATGCAGACGTCGTATTCAGTGCGCTGATCGATCGATACCATCAGTACGAGAGTCCGGAGAGATAGGCGTAGCTCGCCCGCGCGGAGGCGAGCGGATCGACGGGGTCGTCGTGCTCGACGAAGGCGTGACTCGTTCCCTGGTCCCGCGCGCGCGACATCAGGGTGGCGAAATCGATCGTACCGGCACCGACGTCCATCATCCGGCGCTCCGGCGCGGCCGACGCGTCCTTGAGGTGGAGCATCGCGAAGCGACCGGGGTGATCCCGCAGATAGGCGATTGGATCGGCGCCAGCCTTCGTCACCCAGTACACGTCCATCTCGAAGGCGACCAGCTTCGGATCGGTGCGCGTGAGCAGGGTGTCGAACAACGTGGTGTCGCCGGCACGGGTGAACTCGAAGTCATGGTTGTGGTAGGCGAGGTGAAGGCCGGCTTCGCTCGCCCGACGTGCCAACGAGTCGAAGCGATCCGCGAGCCGCCGCCAATCGTCTGGCGTGTGCCGGAGAGGAGCGTCCAGCCACGCGATCGTCACCCATTGGTGGCCGATCGCTCGCGCGTCGTCGAGGGTACGCGTCCACTCCGCGTCGTCCGCTGGCAGCGCTACGTGGGTGGACGGCGCCCTGAGTCCATGGTTCGCCACGGACGTGCGCACCTGCGCCGGCGTGCGCCCGAAGTAGCCGGCGAACTCCACCTCTTCATAGCCGATCCCGGCCACGCTCGCCAGCGTGCCCTCGAAGTCGCGTGCCATCGAGGTGCGCACCGTGTAGAGCTGGAGTCCCGTCGGGATCCGTCCCTGCCGGGCGTGCGACGCGAATCCGCTCGCGCGCGCACACCCGAGCGACGCCGCGCCGACGGCCGCGAGTCCCATCGTTTCGATGAATTCCCGCCGGGTCTGCATGATCGGCGAATGTGCGGCCGGGGATCGCCGGCCGGCAAGGGTATCCCGAGCGCATCGCGGCGTCTTTTCGTATCTTGGGCCATGTTCAGTGTCACCATGGATTCCGCCAGCGCCGGCACGGCGGAACCGGCGTCGAAGCGCGTCGCCCGCATTTCCGCGCTCGCCGGCTCGCTCGTCGGCTCGGAGATCCTCAAGATCGCCGCCGACGTGCGAGCGCTCGCCGCCGCCGGCCAGGAGATCTGCAACCTCACCGTCGGTGACTTCGCCCCGTCGGAGTTCCGTATCCCACCGGAGCTCGAGCGGGGCATCGTCGACGCGTTCCATCGCGGCGAGACCAACTATCCCCCCTCTGACGGTATCGTTCCGCTCCGGGAGGCGGTACGCTCGCTTTATGGTCGCGAGCTCGGCTTCACCCCCGCGCTCGCGTCCGTCGTCGTCACCGCCGGCTCGCGGCCGGGCATCTACGCCACCTACCGCGCCCTCGTCGACCCGGGCGACCGTGTCGTCTATCCGGCGCCGTCGTGGAACAACAATCACTACGTCCACCTCGTCGCGGCGGAGGGAGTGCCCGTCGCCTGCGACGTCGCGTCGCGCTTCATGCCCACCCGCGCCTCGCTCGAGCGTGCGGTCCGCGGGGCGCGGCTGCTCGCGCTCTGCTCGCCGCAGAACCCGACCGGCACCGCCTTCACCGCTGACGAGCTGCGCGGCATCTGTGAGCTCGTCGTCGAGGAAAACGAGCGGCGCGGCACCGGCGAGCGTCCGCTCTTCCTGATGTACGATCAGGTCTACTGGACCCTCACCTTCGGCGACACCCGTCACGTGCACCCCATCGGCGTCTGTCCCGACGTCGCGCCCTACACCGTCTACGTCGACGGAATTTCCAAGTCGCTCGCCGCCACGGGGCTGCGCGTCGGTTGGATCGTCGCGCCCCCCGACGTCGCCGGACCGATGAGCGGGCTGCTCGGCCACGTCGGCGCGTGGGCGCCGAAGGCGGAACAGTCCGCCGTCGCCGCTTTCCTCGGCGACGGCGTCGCGATGTCCTCGTATCGTGCGGCGACGGTCGCCGGCGTGCGCCAGCGCCTCGATGCGCTCCACGCCGGCATCGTCTCGATGCGGGATGCCGGCCTGCCGGTGGATGCGATCGCCCCCGAAGGGGCGATCTACCTCAGTGCACGCTTCGCCCTCGCTGGCCGGACGGCACCGGACGGCACTCGGCTCGACAACGACGAGTCGGTGCGCGCGTATCTCCTCCGCGCCGCCGGCGTCGCCGTCGTTCCCTTCCAGGCGTTTGGCGTGACGCACGACTCCGGATGGTATCGCCTGTCGGTCGGCGCGGTGTCCCCGGAGCAGATCTCCCGAATGCTCCCACGGCTGCGCGCCGCCGTCGCGGCGACGTGAGCGACCCGGTTCGGCATACCCCTTCGGTCCCCGTGCCGGAGGTGCCGCGACGTGCATCCTGGCGCTGGTCGAGCTGGTCGCTGACGCACAAGCTGCCGGCGCTCACGGCGGCCATCATCGTGCTCGTGCTCGCGGTCTCGCTCGCGCTCACCTACGAAGCCCTCGTGACGACGCGCCTCGACGTGACCCATGAACGCCTGCGGCGCGTCGCGACCCAGATCGTCCAGTCCACCGAGCCGACCATCGCCGCCCGGATGGCGCTCTACCGCCAGACCGCCGCCGATCCGGCGGTGCTGGCCGCGCTGCGAGCCGCCGCCGCGACGCCGGCGCCTGCCGACAGCAGCCCGGTCATGCGCGCCGCCGCGACTCCGCTCCTGCGGCTCCGCGCCCAGCCCGACTCCTCGTTGCCGATCGAGCTCTGGACCTCCGACGGCCGGCGCGTGCTGAACCTCGGCACGGACGTCCGCGGTGATTCGCTCCTCGCGCTGGCACCCGAGCTCCGCACCCGGAGCGGCCAGCCGATCTCCGTGATTCCCTCCCGCCAGAGCGGCGTCGACAGCGTCCTGTATGGCGCGCTGTACGCCTCGAGCGGCAAATCGCTCTACTGGACCGTCGTCCCCGTGATCGATCACGGCAAACGCATCGGCGTCATCGCCCAGCAGCGCCAGATCCGTTCGTCGCCGCAGTCGGCGAAGCTCTTCCGCGAGCTGGTCGGGAACGACGCCGCACTCTTCGTCCACAACGTCACCGACGACTACTGGACGACGCTGCTCGGCAATCCCGCCGCTCCCCTCACTGGGCTCGACACTCTTCGGCCGGACTTCGTCGGCCAGCGCGCCGGCGTCGGCGCCGTGACCGCCTACGAGGCGCGGATCGGCCACACCCCATGGGCGTTCGAGCTCGAGGTGCCGCTCGCCGTGGTGCTCGCCGAGCCGCGCGCCACGGTGCGGCACCTGATGCTCATCAGCCTTCTCCTCGCCGCCGCCGGCGCCCTGATCGCCTGGGTGGCGAGCCGGCGCATCACCCATCCCCTCGTCTCCCTCACGTCGGTGTCGGAGGCGATCGCCCGCGGCGCCTACGATACCCGCATGCCGCAGGACTCGCTGCGGCCGACCCGCGACGAGGTCGCGCGCCTTGCCAACAGCTTCAACCGGATGGCGAGCGAGATCGAGGCGTCGCACCACGAGCTCGAGCAGCAGGTCGAGGAGGCTCTCGCCGTCTCCTCCGAGCTCGAGCACACCAACGATCAGCTCCAGGAGCTCTCGACGGACGCCGAGGAAGCCCGTGACGCCGCGCAGGAAGCCAAC
>JBIOHU010000130.1:0-6419 GCA_044449225.1 Gemmatimonadales bacterium
GAAGGACGCGTGTGGGGTTCGCGTAGGCGGGTAGGTGCGTAGGTGCGTAGGTGCGTAGGTGGGGATCGAAGGACCGAAAGCTCGATCAGGATTTCGACTCGGTCGGCCCGGAGTTCCACTTAGCCATCTTCGAGTACGACTTCGTCATTTCGGTGCTGCACTCCGTCATCTCGGCGTTGCACTCCGTCATCTCGGCGTTGCACTCCGTCATCTCGGAGTTGCACTCCGTCGTCTCGAAGTTGCACTCGGTCATCTCGGAGTTGCACTCGGTCATCTCGGAGGTGCACTCCGTCATCTCGGAGCTGCACTCCGTCATCTCGGAATGCCACTTCGTCGCCTCGGACTCCCACTCAGTCGCTGACGGGGCGCTATTTGCTGCTTCGGCAGACCATCGAGTCGGCCCGACCGGACAGAAAGTCTCCTCTGGAACCAGCAGGAGCACTCGCACCGCTGCTCACCGCGTCAGCCTGAACTCGAACGGAAGCTGAACCCGGGTCCGGACTTTCTGCCCCCCGAGCTCCCCGGGCGTGAACCGGTACCGCGCGAGCGCCTCCCGGATCGAGGCGGCGAAGAGCGGGTGGGTCGATCCCGGGAATCGGAGACCTTCGAGCTCGGCGCGGCCGAGGGTGTCGATCACGAACTCGGCGACGACGCTCCCCTCCGTGCCTGCCGCCCGCAGTTGGCTCGGGTAGCGCGGCTCGATGGCGCGGCCGAGGAGTCGTGGGACTCGATCGGCCGTTCCGGCGTCCACCACGCCGCCCGATCCCACGTCGAGCTGGCGATCGGAAGGGGCGAGGGGAGAACCGGGTCGTGCCTCGGGCCCGATGCGGATCCGGTCGTCCACGACCGGTCCGAGGTCGCCGACCGGAGGAATGTTCACCGGGGTGACGGTTGGCGGGACGAGCGTCGGGAGCTCCGGCAGCCGCGGAGTCTCGTCGGGGCCGGCACGCATTCGCCCCGTCAGAGGAGGCGGCTGGGTCGGCAGAACGAAGGTGATGACGGAATCCGGCCTCTCGGCCGACACCGGCGCGGTGACCCGGCCGGGAAGGGCCAGGGCAACGGCGGCGACGACTGTCGCGCCGTGCAGCAGGGCGCTCGTGATGGCGCTTCCCAGGCGGCGGGGGCGTGCCGCATGGGATTCCAGCAGGACGTCGAGCATGAATGCCTTCCGCGTGAGGGTGGCTCTGCCGTCTCACCGCGAGAATAGCATCCTCCCGTTAGGCCCTCATGGCGCACCGATTACGGCTCGACCAGCAGTGGATGAAGAGCTCCTGACGCCGGGATGACGAAACGATGAACGGGGGATCGGCTCGCGCCGATCCCCCGTTCGATCGATCGCCCGCAAGGCGGTCAGCGCTTTCGGTCGACGTCGCTCTGCTTCTCGCCGACTTTGCGCTGGGCTTTCCCCTCCAGATCCTTCGCCTTGCCCTTGAGCTGCTCGCTGGTATCACCGGTCACGCCGCCGACTGCGTTGCGGGCCTTGCCCTCGACCTGCTTCGCGGCGCCCTTGACCTGGTTCTCCATGCCGTCCGTGCCGAGATCGTCTGCCATGTGATGTAGCCTCAGAGCTGAAGGTGGCGTTCCTTTCGATGTCCCTCGACAGGGCAATGGACGTGCCTCGAGCCCGCGTGGCGGGCGCGGCAGCCCCTGGACAAAGATCTATCTTTTGATATATCTTTTCGTCTCACGATATATCGCCGCCTTCGCGGTGGAGGAGACCATGTTCGGACCCTATGCACACTGCAACTGCCCACCGGGCGCCGCCCGCGCCAAGTGGGGATGGGATGCGAGCTTCATGAGTGGCTTCTTCGGCACCGAGGGCCGTCCGCGCGGACGGTGGCGCGGCGGACGGATGTTCGAGCAGGGTGACCTGCGCCTCGTCATCCTTCGCCTGCTCGAGGAGAAGCCCCGCCACGGCTACGAGATCATCAAGGCGCTCGAGGAGCGGTTCGGCGGAGCCTACTCCCCCAGCCCCGGCGTGGTCTATCCCACCCTCCAGCTCCTCGAGGATCAGGGATTCGCCACCGTCCGCCCCGAACAGGACGGCAAGAAGACTTACGAGATCACCGACGCCGGCCGCGCGTACCTGGCCGAAAACCGCGAGACGGTGGACTCGATCTTCGAGCGGATCAGCAAGCTGGTCGGCCACTTCCTCGATGAGCCGATGACGGAGGTGCATGCCGCCTTCCGCAGCGTCGGCAAGGCCACCTACAGTCGCGCCACCGACGCCGTTCAGGATCCAGCCCTCCTGAAGCAGATCGTCGGGATCCTCAAGCGGGCCGCTCAGGAGATCGACGCGCTTCCCCGCTAGACGAGCCGCAACTGCCGGTTGGCGGGTCGCTGGATAGCTTTCGGACGGGCCGGAGACGCATGCGTCTCCGGCCCGCGCCGTTTGGCGACGGCGTCGTCCTGGACCCGCAGAGATGTCGCTCGATACCGGCACGACCAACCTCGAAGATGCGCTTCACGCCCCCGCCACGGGAAAGCGGCTCGGTCTTCTCACTCTCACCGCGCTCGGCGTCGTCTACGGCGACATCGGCACGAGCCCGCTGTACGCGTTGCGCGAGTGTTTCCGCACCGAGTACGGGATCGTGCCCACGCCCCCGAACGTCCTCGGCGTCCTCTCACTGATCCTGTGGTCGCTGATCCTCGTCGTCAGCGTCAAGTACATCGTCTTCATCCTGCGGGCGGACAATCGGGGAGAGGGCGGCATCCTCGCGCTCCTCGCCCTGCTCCTGCAGCAGTCACGGCGGCCGGAGGACAGCCGACGCCGGCTCGTGCTCGTCTCCCTCGGCCTGTTCGGCGCCGCCCTGCTCTATGGCGACGGGGTCATCACGCCGGCGATCTCGGTGCTCGGCGCCGTGGAGGGGCTGGAGGTGGCGGCGCCCTCCCTCGCGCACGTGGTCGTGCCGCTGTCCATCGCCATTCTCTTCCTGCTGTTCATGGCTCAGCGCTTCGGGACGGCGAGAGTGGGAAGCGCCTTCGGGCCGATCATGCTCGTCTGGTTCGCCACGATCGCGGTACTCGGCGTGCGCTCGATCCTTCGCGCGCCCGCCGTCCTCGGGGCGGCGAATCCCTGGCACGCCGTGACCTTTTTCGGCGAGCACGGCATCGCCGGCTTTCTCACTCTCGGCGCCGTCGTGCTGTGCGTGACCGGCGCCGAGGCGCTCTACGCCGACATGGGCCACTTCGGAAAGCGGCCGATCCGGGTGGCCTGGTTCGCCGCCGTGCTGCCAGCCCTTCTCCTGAACTACTTCGGCCAGGGTGCGTTGCTCATCCACGATGCCTCGGCGGTCTCCAATCCCTTCTACCTGCTCGCTCCGGCCGCGTTTCAGTGGCCGCTGCTGATCGTCGCCTCCGCGGCCGCCGTCGTCGCGTCGCAGGCGCTCATCTCCGGGGCCTTCTCGCTGACCCAGCAGAGCATCCAGCTCGGCTACTCGCCGCGGATGCAGGTCGTGCACACCTCGAAGGAACATCCCGGCCAGATCTACGTCCCCGAGGTGAATCGAACGCTGATGATCTTCTGCCTGCTCCTCGTGGTGACGTTCCGCACGTCGAGTGGCCTCAGCGCGGCGTACGGCATCGCCGTCACTGGCACGATGGCCATCACGTCGGTGCTGTTCGCCGTCGTCGCGCACGAACGGTGGAACTGGTCGATCTGGCATGTCGGCCCGCTCGCGGCAGCATTCCTCGCGATGGATCTCGCCTTCCTCGTCGCGAACGTCGTCAAGATCGAGCATGGCGGCTGGGTGCCGATCGCGATGGGGGTCGTCGTCTACACGCTGATGAGCACCTGGAAAGCGGGCCGGGCCGAGCTGTACACCATCCACACCGCGCGCACCCTGCCGATCGATCTGTTCATGGCGAGCCTGGAGCGCTCCGAGCCGACGCGAGTGCCGGGCACGGCGGTGTTCATGACCGGCAACGCCGGGGGAACACCCGTCGTGCTGCTGCACCACCTGAAGCACAACAAGACACTGCACCACACGGTCATCCTGCTCAGCGTCGAGACGCGCGGCATCCCCGACGTTTCCGATGCGGACCGCATGACGCTCGCGCCGCTCGGCCACGGCTTCTTCCGCGTCGTGGCGAGCTATGGCTTCATGCAGTCGCCCAACGTGCCGGCGGTGCTGGCGCGAGTGGCGCATCACGGTGTGCCGATCGCGCCGATGGCGACGTCGTACTACCTGGGCCACGAGCGGCTCGTGCTCACCGGGCCGGCGCGGATGGCACGTTGGCGCAAGAGGCTCTTTGCGCTGATGTCGCGCAACGCGCGCTCGGCCACCGAATTCTTTCAGATCCCTCCCAACCGGGTCCTCGAGCTCGGCGCGCAGATCGAGTTCTGATCGACGCCGAGGGCACGGGACCAAGGCACGGCTGTCGATTGCCGGACGCGTGCATATGTTGAGGGTCGGCCGGTGACTGCTCGTGGTCGGCCGGCGTCGTACACATGGATTGACGAGCATCCATTTCGCTGATGTCGACTGAGACAGGCAATTTCCCCATCGCGCCGGGCGCGAACACGCCGGCGACCGGCCGACGCCTGGCGTTCCTGACGCTCACGGCGCTCGGCGTCGTGTACGGCGACATCGGCACCAGCCCGCTGTACGCCTTGCGCGAGTGCTTCCGCGCCGAGTACGGCATCCGTCCCACCCCGACGAACATCGCTGGCGTGTTGTCGCTCATTCTCTGGACGCTGATCCTCGTCGTCAGCGTGAAGTACATCGTCTTCATTCTTCGGGCCGACAACCGCGGCGAGGGTGGCATTCTCTCGCTGCTCGCGCTGCTGCTCCAGCAGGAGCGCCGCAAGGGTGATTTCGGCCGGCGCTTCGCGCTCGTCGTGCTCGGCCTCTTCGGCGCCGCCCTGCTGTACGGCGACGGCGTGATCACGCCGGCGATCTCCGTGCTCAGTGCCGTGGAGGGGCTCCAGGTGGGCGCGCCGGCGCTCGCGCGGCTGGTCGTGCCGATCACCCTGATCATCCTGTTCGTGTTGTTCCTGGCCCAGCGCTATGGTACGTCCCGTGTCGGGAGTGCCTTCGGTCCCTTGATGCTGCTCTGGTTCGTGACGATCGGCAGCCTCGGTCTGCGGCAGATCGTCCAGACGCCCGAGGTGCTGCGCGCGATCAATCCGTGGCACGGCGTGGAGTTTTTCCATCGTCACGGCATCGCGGGATTCCTCACCCTCGGCGCGGTGGTGCTCTGCATCACTGGTTGCGAGGCGCTGTACGCCGACATGGGTCATTTCGGCAAGCGGCCGATCCGCATCGCCTGGTTCGCCGTCGCGCTGCCGGCGCTGATGCTCAACTATTTCGGTCAGGGGGCGTTGCTGCTCCGGCTGCCTTCCGCGGCGAGCAGCCCGTTCTATCTGCTTGCTCCGAAGGCTTTTCAGTGGCCGCTGCTCATCATTGCGACGGCGGCGGCGGTCGTCGCGTCGCAGGCGCTCATCTCGGGGGCGTTCTCGCTGACCCAGCAGAGCATCCAGCTCGGCTACTCGCCGCGGATGCAGATCGTTCACACCTCGAAGCGCGAGGCAGGACAGATCTACATCCCGGAGATCAACAAGGCGTTGATGGTGGGATGTCTCCTCCTCGTCCTCTCCTTCCGCAGCTCCAGCGCACTCAGCGCGGCGTACGGAATCGCCGTCACCGGCACGATGGCGATCACTTCCATGCTCTTCGCCGTGGTCGCGCGTGCGCGATGGAACTGGTCGCTCTGGCACGTCGGCCTGCTCACGGCGGCGTTTCTCGCCATGGACCTGTCGTTCTTCTCGGCCAACGTGGTGAAGGTCGAGTACGGCGGTTGGGTACCGCTCGTCATCGGCATCGGCATCTACACCCTGATGAGCACCTGGAAGCGCGGCCGGATCCAGCTCGGTGAGATCCAGGACGGGAACGCCATGCCGCTCGAGACCTTCCTGACCAGCATCAGCCGCAATCCCCCGGTACGGGTGAAGGGCACCGCCGTGTTCATGACGTCGAGCGCCGAGGGCGTGCCGGTGGTGCTGCTGCATCACCTGAAGCACAACAAGATGCTGCACGAGACGGTGATCCTGTTGAGCGTGCAGACTCGCGGCATCCCGGAGGTCGGCGAACAGCACGTCATGACCTTCGAGCCCCTGAACCAGGGCTTCTACCGCATCGTGGCGAACTACGGGTTCATGCAGTCCCCGAACATTCCGCATGTCCTCGCGATGGCGGCCGCGCGCGGCGTGTCCATCCCGCCGATGGATACCTCGTACTACCTTGGCCGCGAACGACTGGTGCTGTCCGGCCACGCGAAGATGTCGAGGTGGCGCAAGGCGCTCTTCGCCGTCATGTCGCGGAACGCCCGCTCGGCCACGGAGTTCTTCCAGATTCCCCCGAATCGGGTGATCGAGCTCGGCGCGCAGATCGAGTTCTGAACGGCGAACTACGGTCGAC
>JBIOHU010000131.1:0-6400 GCA_044449225.1 Gemmatimonadales bacterium
CTCGGATGAGCCGCCCCTGCTTCGTATGTCGACCGAACCGCGAGGCTACTGGCCGGAACCGAGCCGCACGCGTTCGATGCGGTGGTTCTTCGCCGGCACGTTGTAGACGCTGAGGCTGACGATGTCGCCCGCCTTCGCCCTGCCGAGCGCCGACCGGAGCTCGTCGGGCGTATGGACGGCCGTGCCCTCGACGGAAAGGATGATGTCGGGGCCGCCGGTGGAGGGAGTCGCGAGATGCGCGCTCGCGGGGCTTCCGTCCACGACGTCGGTCACGATCACCCCGTCCATGCCGCGTGGAAGCTGGAGCTGCCGCGCGGTGGTGGCATCCACCGCCTCGACCCGCGCGCCGAGCATCGACGAGAGCGCGCCGCTGCCGTCGTTCGACCCGGAGCTGCTCGCCGCGTCGGCGGTCTTCATGCCGCTCTCCTCCTGAAGAGGAATCCGCAGCGTGACGCGCTGGCCGCCCTTGCGCGCCACCTCGACGTTCACGACGTCGCCCGGATGACGGAAGGCGATGTTCTGCTGGAGCTGGGCGACGTAGGTCACCGGCTTGCCGTCGACGGCGATGATCACGTCACCGGGCTTCATGCCGGCGCGCTGTGCGGGAGAGCTCGCGTCGCCGAAATCCTCGACCAGCACGCCGCGGATCTCGGAGAGCCCGACGTAGGCGGCGTCGTCGGCGCTCGCGTCGCGCACGGCGATGCCGAGTGCGGCGCGCTCGACGTGGCCGGTCCTGACGATCTGGTCCATCACCTCGCGCGCCAGGTTGATCGGCACGGCGAAGCCGTAGCCGGCGTTGTAGCCGGTGGGGCTCTCGATCGCGCTGTTGATGCCGATCACTTCGCCGCGGACGTTCACGAGGGGACCGCCCGAGTTGCCGGGATTGATCGCCGCGTCGGTCTGGATGAAGTCCTGGATCGTCTGCTGCGACTGGCCGGGGAGTTGAAGGGCGCGGCCCTTGGCGCTGATGATCCCCTGGGTCACGGTGAAGGTGAGATTCTCGCCGAGCGGGTTGCCGACGGCGAGCACCCACTCGCCGACGCGCGAGACGTCGCTGTTGCCGAGCGGCGCCGGTGTGAGGCCCTTCGCGTCGATCTTGATCACGGCGACGTCGGTGTTCGGGTCGCGGCCGATGACCTTCGCCCTGAACTCGCGGCGGTCGAGCAGCCGCACCGTCACCTGTGACGCGCCATCGACGACGTGGTTGTTCGTCATGATGTAGCCGTCGGGGGAGACGATGAAGCCGGATCCGGCGGCGATGCCGCCGCCGTGCGAGCGCGGCCCCTGCGGCATGCCGGGCATCTGCTGGAAGAAGCGGCGGAACTCGGGGGGGATCTGGCTCAGGTCGGGTCCGCCGTCACCGGACCGGGCGGACACGGGGCGCGCTTCCTGGCGCGCCGTGATGTAGACGACGCTCGGCTTGATGCGTGCCGCGACGGTGGCGAAGGCGTCGCTGAGATCTTCCAGTTTCGCGATCGAGCCGGTCGAGGCCGGCGCGCGGGTGACGACGGCGACGCTGTCGACCGCAGTCGGGGTGGCGTGGAGCAATCGTGGATGTTGGGCCAGCACACCGGCACCGGTGGCGGCGACGGCGAACGTTGCGAAGGCGGGAAGTACCAGCTTCCGACCGACGCGCGGGGGGCGCTTCATGTTGTCTTCCTCCTGCTGCGATCTCGATTGAAGCCGAGTCGTGGAGACGGCTCGGCTGACGACGGGTTGGACGGTCGTCGCGCTGAACGTCCCTGATACCCGGGAAGGGCGCCGGGGTGCCACGGCGACTTCAGCGCGCCCGGGCGTGTCATCCCGCACGAGCGAAGCGAGTGTCGGGATCTGTTGCACGTTGCGCCGAAGCCAGCCATTGCGCAGTGAAAGCAGATTGCCCAGAGGGCACCCACACTCCCGGCCCTGCGGGCCGATCGTGCGGGATGACAACAGCGCTCAGTGAGCGATTTCCAGCACGGTGACCGAACCGGCGACGATCGGCGCGCGGCGGCGCGGGTTGTCCGTCGTCGCTGCGGCCGGCACCGGCCCGAACTGCGCGCCGACGGTGTACAGGCGATGGGTCGCCGGATCGATCGTCATCGTGCGCGCGCCGGACATCGTCGCCAGAGTCTGGACTACCGAGTACCGGTCGGGTGTTTCCTCGTGCACCACGGTGAGCGTCCCCTCGCCGTTGGAGGCGAAGGCGTTCCCGGTCGAGGGATCGAAGCCCGCGGCGTCGACGCCGGCGCCGATCGGCACCGTGGTGACGAGACGGCCACGCCTGGTGTCGGAGACGGCCATCAGCTTGTTGCCACAGACACTGAACAGCCGCGAGTGCGTGACGTCGATCGCCAGCCCGCTCGGATGCTCGCAGGGCGCGATCGACCAACGCCGCGTCACGCGCCGGTGACGCGCATCCACCTGCGCGATCTCACCCTTGTCGGTGATGTTCACCCAGATCGTTCCATGACCGTCGGTGACGCCGAACTCCGGCTTTCCACCGAGGGGAATCGAGCCGACGCGCTTCCCGTGCGCCGTCTCGATCACGGTGGCGTTGTTGGCATCGCCGTTGAAGGTGAAGATCTGCCGCGTGACCGGCTCGAACAGGATGGCGTCGTCGTCGACGGCGGCGATCGTGCGGCCGATCTCCTTCATCGTGCCGAGGTCGAACATCACGACGGTGCTGTCGGCGCCGGAGCTGGCGAAGCCGTGGTGGTGCGCGTAGTCGAACGCCACGCCATGGCCACGATTCAGTCCTGGTACTTCCGCCACGACTGTGCCCGTACGCAAATCGATCGCCGACACGCGGTCGGTGCGAGTGACGAACAGGCGATGGCCCGCCGTATCCACGGTCAGGTAGTCCCATCCACCCGCGCCGCCGATCTGATGGCGGGCGATGACGGAGTAGTCGGCGGCCGCGGGCGCGTGTCGTGCGGACGCGGCTCCGGCGATGGCGATGAGGGCAATGGCGCCGACGGCGCCGAGGAGCGAACGAGCGGTCATGTCTCCTTCCGGTGGACGAGGGCGATCGGCGCGAACCAGTGAATCTGCGTCGATTCACCTGTCGGCACCGTGACATCGGGGCGATTCAGCCGTCAGTTGTCGGGCTGGCCAATTGGCCCGTCTGGTGACAACGTAGGGTCCGGGCCCGCTGCCGCCGAGTGCGGTGGCCGGTCGACGATCGATCACCGGAGACATTGCCCATGTGGACGAACGCCCTGGCGCGAACGCTCGCCACGATGTGCGGGGTGCTCAGCGCGCTCTCCGCCGCGGCGAGCGCGCCGATCCTGTTCGGATGGTTGATCGACAGCACGCGGCCGATCAGCATCATGCCGTTGCTCGCCAGCGCCGCGTTGCTCCTCGCCGCGGGCGCGCTGTTCGTCGCTCGGCGGCTGCTGCTCGTCCAGAACGTGAGACGACCTGCCCAGTGAATCGTGAGACGTGAGACGTGAGACGTGAGACGTGAGACGTGAGACGTGAGACGTGAGACGTGAGACGTGAGACGTGAGACGTGACGGCGGTGACGCGGTAGACGATTCACGTCTCACCGGCGTTGTCACGATTCACTTTCGGATCAGAGCAGGAACATCCCGACCGCCGCTCCGAACATCACCGCGGTCGTGATCCCGACGACGATCCGGTTCGGCCACGGGCTCGGCTGGCCGTGCATCAGCGCGCGGTCCGACGCGGCGACGAGGATGCCGACGAGCAGGAAGGGCGCGAGCACTCCGTTGATCACCGCCGTCCAGTACATCGCCGACACCGGGTTCACTCCGGAGAAGTCGAGCCCGATGCCGATCGCGATCGAGATGATGAATGCGGCGTAGAATCCCGGTGCGCGCTGATACGGCTCGTCCATCCCCTGCCGCCAGCGGAAGATCTCGGCGAAGGCGTACGCGCCGGCGCCGGCGAGAGTCGGGATCGCGAGCGCGCCGGTGCCGAGCAGCCCGACGGTGTAGAGCAGTGACGCGAAGCGGCCGGCGAGCGGGGTGAGCGCTTGGGCGATCTCTCGCGACGACTCGACCTTGGTGATGCCGGCGCGGTGAAGGGTGAGCGCCGTAGCGAGGATGATGAAGAACATCGCCGCGTTGGAAAAGAAGCTTCCCGCGGCGACGTCGATGGCGCGCGTCGTGATCTCGTAGGCGTTGGCCCCCACCCGGTCGGCGACGCGCCGCCGGCCGAGCGCCTTCTCTTCCTCCACCTCCTGCGACGCCTGCCAGAAGAAGAGGTACGGCGAGATCGTCGTGCCGAGGATGGCGACGATCGTCGCCCACGCGCCGCCGAGCTTCGGGATGCTCGGGACGAAGCTGTCGTGCCGGACGATCGCCCAGTCCGGCCCGACGTACAGCGCCGTGATCACGTAGGCGAAGAGGGTGAGGGCGAGCCATTTGAGCCCGCGCGCGAGGACGGCGTAGCGCAGGCGGATCGTCGCCACGGCGATGCCGATGCCGAGCACGACGACCCAGATGTGGGAGTTCACTCCCGTGAGCAGCTCGGCGGCGTCGGCCATTCCGGTCAGGTCGGCGCCGACGTTGATCGTGTTGGCGACGAACAGCGCGATCGCGGCGACGAAGAGGACGGGACGGGGGAACTTGTGTCGTAGCGCGCCGGCGATGCCCTGGCCAGTGACCATGCCGATCCGCGCGCACATCGTCTGCACGGCGACCATCAGCGGCCAGGTGAAGAGCGACAACCAGAGGAGCGACGTCCCGTACTGCGCGCCGGCGATCGAGTACGTCGCGATCCCGGAGGGGTCGTCGTCGGCGGCGCCGGTGACGATGCCGGGCCCGAGGCTCTTCCAGAAGGCGCGGAGGCCGACGGGTCGCGGGTGCTCGCGCGCTTCCTCTCGGCGCTGCGTCTCGCGCAGATCGATTTTGCCGGGCTTCGTCATGACGCGCGTCGCTGCTCGGTGTCGATAAGTGCGGTCGGGACCGCACAGTATAGCACGGATCGCACCCGGCCAGACTGGCGGCGCAAGCGTGACGGCACCTATTATCGGCGAGCACGGCAGCGCCCGGTGGCCCGACGACAACACATCTCATGACCCTCTCGATTCGACGGCATCGACTCCGCATCCTCGCGCGCCGAACGGCGATGGGCGCCGCGGCGGGCATCGCTCTGGCGTCAGCACCGGCTCCCGCGCAGACCGTACGGCTCTGGCCCGGTGCCGCGCCGGGCTCCGAGCACTGGACGCAGAAGGAGCGGCGGATCGACGATACACCGATCGGCGCGGTGATCCTCGACGTCGTGACGCCGACGCTGACGGCGTACCTCCCCGAGCGCTCGAAGGCGACCGGCACGAGCGTGATCATCGCGCCGGGCGGCGCGTTCGTCGCCCTGGCGATCGGCCTCGAGGGCACGAGCGCGGCACGGTGGCTCCAGCAGCGCGGCATCGCTGCCTTCGTCCTCAAGTACCGCACGATCGAGAAGCGTCAGGAGGGAATACCGGCGCTCGACATGGACACCGCCGGCCGGTACGGGATCGCCGACGGCATCCGGGCGATCGCCGTGGTGCGGCAGCACGCGGCGCAGTGGGGACTTCGTCCCGACCGCGTCGGATTCCTCGGATTTTCCGCCGGCGCGATGGTCGCGAGCGGGGCGCTCCTCCAGCGATACGCCGCGGCGCGACCGAACTTCGCGGCGCTCATCTACGGCGGGCCGTTCGGCGTCATGCCGAGCATTCCACCGAAGCTGCCGCCGGTCTTTCTCGCCTGGGCGGAGGACGACGCCGTGGCACTGCGGCCGATCGAACGATTTCACGACGCGCTCGTCGCCGCGGGCGACCGGCCGGAGGTACACGTCTTCAGCGCCGGCGGCCACGGCTTCGGCATGAAGCACCAGGGCACCACGAGCGACCACTGGATCGACGAATTCTACTACTGGCTCGAGTCACAGGGACTGACCCGTGCTCGACGCTGAGCGGGCGCGACGGCGGACCATCTGCACCGCGTCGACGCCGTGAGACGACTCCCCGACGTCGAGATCGTCGTCGAGCCGGAGACGCTCGAATCCGGCGCGAGCGGAAACATCACGGGGCGGGTCTGGCTGCGCGACGGGCGGAGCGACGTGCAGGCCGACTTTCCCGAAGTCGGCTGGTCGGACTCGGCCGTCGCCCTGCTCGCCGCGTGGATGGTCGAGCTCGAGCGGCTCGCCCGCTCCGTCCCCGCCGGCGAGGCGGTGGCGCAGTGCCGCTTTCTCGACGGACCGTACTCCTTCACCGTGCGAGCCGAGGAAGCCGGCATCTGGCGGATCGCCTGCATGGAGGAGCGGAGCACGGGGAGCGGCCAAACCGGGCCGGGGTGGCCGCTCCCCCTGAGGCCGACCTGCAATCCCGGCGTCCGCCCCAAGGCCGCATACAGCGCACCCCCAGTGAACGAGTAAAGTCCGTGCAGAAAGCGGAGAAGCGCCACCCCCACCC
>JBIOHU010000132.1:0-6371 GCA_044449225.1 Gemmatimonadales bacterium
CGCTCGTCGCCTTGACCGTGTTCGTAAAGGTCCCCGTCGTCGAGCCCGCCGTGAAGAGGCCACTGCCGGCGACGATGCTACCACCACCCGACGTCACCGACCAGACCGCGGTGAGCGGGACGACGTTGCCGCCGGCATCGCCAACGGTGGCGATTAAAAGCTGGCTGGCACCGGTCACCACCGACTGCGGCGTCGGCTTCCCGGCGATCGTCGCCCGTGGACCGTTGTTGACGCTGACGGTGGCGGTGCTCGAGAGGGCGCCGCTCGTCGCCTTCACCGTGTTGGCATAGGTCTGCGTCGTCGTGCCGGCGGTGAACAGTCCGGAGCTGCTGATCGTTCCTCCCCCTGCCACGACCGTCCAGACCGGCGTCACCGCCATGCTCGCGCCTGACGCATCCTGGCCGGTGGCCGAGAACTGCTGGGTGCCGCCGACGGGAAGGGTCTGTGGATTCGGCGCGATGGACAGCGACGAGAGGCTGCCCGGCTCACTCACGCCGTGCACGTCGCACGAAGTGGTGAGCAGTCCCGCGGCGGCGAGGGCGACGAAGACGCGCATCAGCACGAGACGTCGGGGCAATGGTCGGATCGAGGATTCGTGCGAGAGCGTCTTCAGGCGTTGCATCGAGAGTCTCCGGACCTGATACATGTCGGCGCGATGGAGCGCAGACGCACGGCGATGGCCGCGCGCGACAGGGCGATGCCTTGACGTTAACGCACGTCATTTTCCGCCCATATCGCCTGAACGGGTGAAAGAGGAGGTACCTCTTTCGGGTGAGACGATCGCCCGCTTCTCGCTGCTACTGCTCCTGCGCGTAGGCGTACGCGGCGATCTGAAGGCGGGAGCGGAGGGCGAGTTTGTCCATCACGTTACGCACGTGACTCTTCACCGTGTCGGTGGCGACGTGGAGCTGCTGGCCGATCTCCTTGTTGCTCATGCCGGCGGCGATCAAGGACACGACCTCGCGCTCCCGCCGCGTCATGCGGACCGACTCGAGGGCCACCGTCGGGCTTCGCTCGATCGCGGCACGGGCAATCTGCGAGAAGAGAGTGCCGGTCATGCGCGGCGGCAGCACCTGTCCGCCGTTGGCAACCGATCGGATCGTGCCGATGAAGTCGTCGAGCGTCGCGTCCTTGAGGATGAAACCGGCGACCCCGACATTCACGAACTCGGCGATCTCCTCGTGCGCCGGGAGGAGATCCATCACGATCACCCGCGAGTCGGGCATCTCGCTCCGCACGACTTCGGCCAGCCGCAGCGAGCTGCCGTCCTGGAGCCCGACGTCGAGCAGGACCACCCGCGCCATGGCCTTCCTGAGCGTCGTCGTCTCGAAGCTGGTCGCGGCAAGCACGACGGTCACGTCGGACAGCTCGTTCAGCATGTCCGTTATTCCTTCGCGCACGAGACGGTTGTCCTCGATGATCGCAACGGTGATCACGCTTGACCCGCCCGACTGGCGCTGACGACGACTCGGATAAGCGCTCCATGTTCGAATGAGGACCTGAACCAGTATCACCACATCGCAAGTACTCATCCAGACGCGGCAGGACCGGCCGGCGCGGCGCCCACCGGCACGGCTATCCAGCACGCCTGCAACGGTTTATGGGTCCGAATCTATCTTGTCGAACGCCCTGTTCACCCCCCGCCTCAGCATCATCGGGGCCTGGTCCGCCCCGAAGTCCATGACGAAGGTAGGAGCCATTCCGTGAGCAGGTGCGGAGTGAAGAACAGGCGTATCGGGTCGATGCGTCAAGTAACGCCGCGATCCGAGTCGCCGCGGATGCGGACTCGGCGCTCGCGCCGCCAGTGTCAAGCGCCGCATGGACTTGGAAGGTTGAGATCGCCCGGGAGCGACCCAGAGCGACAATTGCGCTTCCCTGCTTCGCGACCGCGCCGACTCGCAGCCGTGATCCCTGGCCCAACCTCAGGAGCAGCATCATGCACCGCACGCTTCGTACGCTCGCCTTGCTCGTCCCCCTCTGCCAGCTCGTCGCCTGCAGCGACTCCGCTTCGCCGGTCGACGCGCCCCGCGTCAGCATGCAGGACCAGTGCGACCGGGCGAGCTTCGACGCCGCGCTCGGCACGGGGAGCTGCATGACGAGCGGCAGCGTGACCTTCGCCCAGTTCAACAGCGAGCTCGCGGCGTCACAGCATGTCGCCGCCTGGCAGTTCGTCCCCGCCACCCTCACCGTGCGCGTGGGGCAGACCATCACTGCCGTGAACGATGGGGGCGAGGTGCACACCTTCACCCGCGTCGAACAGTTCGGCGGCGGCATCGTTCCCGCGCTCAACACCGGCTCCGGCAATCCGGTCGAGGCACCGGAGTGCGCCGCGCTCCAGGCCACCGACCTCGTATCCGCCGGCGCCGCCGTCGCGACCCAGCCGGCGACGACTTCCGGAACGGTCCGATATCAGTGCTGCATCCATCCATGGATGCGCACCGTCGTCACGGTGAACTGATCGCGCGGATCGAGCGACGCGCTCGGTGACGCGGATCAGTCGACCACGATCCCGGCCTCCGCCACCGGCGTGCCGCGTCGCAGCAGCAGCACCAGCGGCAGGCCGAGCACGAACAACGCCGCCACGAGGAAGAACACGTGGTTGTACGCCAGCACGGCGGCCTGGCGCCCGATCAATCCGTCGAGCACCCTCATCGCCTGCTCCCTCGCCGTGAACAGGTCCGATCCCTTGCCCATCATTGCGCGCGCCAACGTGGCGAGCCGTTGCCGTCCGACGGCGGACGCCCCCGCGTCCTCGGACAGGATGGCGTGGTAGCGCACTGTGCTCGACGTCAACGTCGTCGCCGCGATGGCGATGCCGACGCTTCCCATCACCTGTCGGACGACATTGTAGAGCCCAGTCGCCGCCGTCATCCGCGGCCGCGGAATCGTCGACAGCGCCGCCGTGCTCAGGGCCACGAAGATCAGGCTGAATCCGACCCCCTGCCATACCTGCGGCCAGAACAGGTCCCAGTAGCCGACCTGGGTCGTGAGATCGGACATCGTGTAGAAGCCGATACTCGCCACGGCCAGACCGCTGCCGACGAGCACGCGTGGTCCGAGCCGATTGTAGAACCGTCCGCTGATCGGCATCAGGAGCGCCATCGCGAGACCGCGCGGCATCATGATGAGCCCCGACTGCATCGCATCGAAGCCGAGCAGGTTCTGGAGGAAGACCGGCAGGAGGAAAAGGCTGCCGTTGAGCGCCAGGCCGAGGACCCCGCCGAGCGCGGTGGCCGAGCTGAACGAGATGTTGCCAAGGATGCGCAGGCTGACGGCCGGCCGGTCGACGGTCAGCTCGCGCCACACGAACAGCACCAGCCCGACCGACGCGATGACGGCCAATCGCACGATATAGCCGGACTGGAACCAGTCGTTGCGCTGCCCCTCCTCGAGCATCAGTTGGAGCGAGCCGAGACCGACGACGAGGAGGCCAAGACCGGGCCAGTCGATGTAGCCCTTCTCGCGAACGAGGTAGGGCGGATCCTCGATGAACCGCGAGACGAGGATCAGATTGATGGCGCCGATCGGCACGTTGACGAAGAAGATCCAGGGCCAGGAGTAGCTGTCGGTGAGCCATCCGCCGAGCGTCGGTCCGAATGCCGGCGCGAGCACCGCGCCGAGGCCGTACAGGCCCATGGCGATCCCCTGCTCCTCCGGTGGAAAGCTCTCGCGCAGAATCGCCTGCGAGACGGTGAGCAGCACGCCGCCGCCGAACCCCTGAAGCACGCGGAACAGCACCATCGTGACGAGCGAGTGCGCCATGCCGCAGGCCATCGACGTCACGGTGAACAGGAGTACGCTCGCCATGTAGAACCGCTTCCGGCCGAATCGCGCCGCGAGCAGACCGGTGATCGGCATGACGATCACCTGGGCCAGGATGTACGCGGTGACCACCCAGGTGATCTCCTCGATCGTCACCCCGATGGTGCCGGACATGTCGGGGAGCGCGACGTTGACGATGCTCGAGTCGAGCACCGCCATGATCGTTCCCGTGAGCACGGTGCCGGCGACGACCCACTTGTTGGCCGGCGTTCGCGTTGGCATCTGACCATCGAGGGAACGGCTACCCGGTCCCGTCACGCTACCTGCTCACGGCCCCGAGCGCCGATAGCAGCGCGAATCGAACCGGCTCCTGTCCCCACGTGTCGAACAGCCAACGCCCGTGCAGGATGATGTCCGTTCTGTCTGCCGAAAAGAGACTATCCGCTCGACTGCGCGGGTCGGGACGTCGGAGCACGGTCAGGAGCTGGCCATCGATCACGGTGGTCGTCACCCGCACCGAGTCCGCGCCCGTTCCTGCGGAGAAAAACAGCACGGCGAACGAGCCGACGCTCGTCTCGAATCCCGCGCCGCGCTGGCCAAGAGTCCAGTCGAAGGTAGTGTGGTAGGCGCAGAGCACGTGCAGGCCGTGCGTCTCGAGCACCGCCGTCAGCGCTGCGACGTCGGCGAACACCGCGTCCCTTGGTTCGACGACTCCAGTGCGATCCGTCACAGGGCAACGGGGCGGCGGCAACCGGCGGGCTGCTCTGATCGCCCTGGTGATGCGGTCATTCCAGGACGGTGAAGCGATGCTCCAGCGTCCCTCCTGCCGCTCACGAATGATCACGCCGTGATTCCAGCCTGCCCAACTGTCGCCATCGCCGGGGAGATAGACGTATCCGGTATGATGGACCGTGTCGGGCACGAAGTACACGACGTAGGCGCGCTTCAGCCGGGGTCCGTGCAGGAGTTCGCGAAACCAACCGCGATCATGATCCGGGAGATAGAACGAGATCTCGTAGCGCGCCGAGCTCTCCAGCGGCACTTCGGAGGTAGGACTTCCGAGAAAGTTGCCGCGATAAACGTCGCTCAACGCCAGCGTGACCGAATCCGTGAGCTCGACCAAGCCAGCGAGTCCGCCGCCCTCGATGATGATCTTGCGCGTCGGCTCCTTGGCCGCCGCCGACATCGAGCACCCCAGGATCGTGAGAACGGCCATCGCGGCCGCGAAGGTTCGCACGCCGCCGCGAAGGTTATCGTTCCGGGCGTCGCCTGGCCGCCGCCGCTCCCATTTCATCGCGGCGACCTCGCCTCGACGGCGACCACCGCACCGGGTGCACCCGAGCGGTGGAGGTCTCACCAACCACCCATCGGTCCATTCAGGCCGCGACCGGCCTCGCACCGAGCGCCGACAGTCGGCGGCGCCCAGCGAGTCCGATCAGGACGAGAGGACCGACGATCAGCATCAGCGTCGACGGCTCCGGCGTGGGGACGACACCAATCGAGCTGCAGACGGTCGAAATGGTGTTGTGATCGAGCGTCACCGCTCCATTGAGGGCGATGGCCCGGCCGCAGAGAATGGTCGAGCCGGTGTTCATCGTGACGCTCTGATTCGCCAGGATGGTGCCGGCGAACGAAGTCGTCGTCCCCAAGGTCGCCGAGCTGCCGACCTGAAAGAAGACGTTGGCACCGGGTCCGCCGATCTCCGTCACCGTCGAGCCGCTCGCCGTGGTCAGTGTGCTGCCGATCTGGAATACGAACTGCGCGTTCGGGTTGCCGAGGAAATCGAGAAACAGATTGCCCGTGAGCTGCGCCGACGAGGAGAAGAAGTAGACGCCCGGCGTGAGCGTCAGCCCGCCCAGGTCCATGCCGGTCAGGTCGCTGGTATGGGACAGGGCCGCGAGCGCGTTGTACGCCGTGGTGGCGTCGATCTGGGCCTGTCGCGCAACGGCATCGGTCTGATGCACCGTGCCGGTCAGGGTGATGCTCCCCATCCCGGTGATCGAGGTGCCAGGATAGACCCCCAGGTCGCCGATGATAGTGGTGGCGCCGGTGTTGGTGACGGTCGACGCTCCCAGCACGCCAAATGGCTGGGCGGTCCCGAGGGTGATCTGGGCCATCGCGGGCAACGCGCCGGTGAGCAGTGCAAACGCGGCCAGCAGCGCGAGAGTCGGCGCCCGCCTGCCTCCCGGGCCGTTTCCAGGCGCACTGATTAGCTCCGCCGATCGTGCGACCGCTCTGGCGTCGAACCCTGGTTGTGTTCTCGACATACGGGTAATTCTCCTCTAAGGGTGACCCACTCGAGCCTTCCCGTGTCGGAGACTGCCTCCAGCCACGACGAAGTAAGCTTCGCCTCGGAGACGTCGAAGAAGAAAGTGACCGCAAGGGCGCGGCAGCTCAGCGCAAATTGTGAGCCGTGTCACAGACTCATCCGCGAGGAGCGATGCGGGAGCCGCCGAACCGACCACGCTTCAGGATCGCCGAGGTGCCTTCGGCGGGACGACAACCAGTGCGCCGGCTGGCCCAAGCTTGCCGTGATCGATCATCCAGGTCCGCAGCCCGAAGTTCGGCATGTTCTTGGTGTATCCCGCGACGAGCTGCCGGTTGTAGTC
>JBIOHU010000133.1:0-6263 GCA_044449225.1 Gemmatimonadales bacterium
TCCGAAGGACCGAGCCGCATCCTCGATCACCGGCACGCCGGGGAGGGCGGCAGCGAACTGCTCGATCGCCGCCATCTGCCCGAACAGGTCCACCGGGATCACCGCCTTCGTCCGGGTCGTCCGAGCGGCTGCCGCGGCATCGGGGCGGATGTTGAAGGTCTTCGGCTCGATGTCCACGAACACCGGCGTCGCGCCCACATTGTGGATCGTGCCGGCCGTGGCGAAGAAGGTGAATGGCGTCGTGATCACCTCGTCACCGCGGCCGATGTCGAGGGCGCGCATGGCGAGAAGGATCGCGTCGGTGCCGTTCGCGCAGCCGATCGCGTGCTTCGCGTTGGACAGGTCGGCCACGGCGCGCTCGATCTCGACGACGGCCTCGCCAAGGATGAACGCCTGGGCGTCAACGATGCGCATGACGGCCGCGACGGTCTCGTCGCGGATCGTCGCGTGCTGGGCGCGGAGGTCGAGCAGAGGAACGGCCATGAGTCGGGCGGCGGAGCGAAAGGAGGGATGGTGGAACGGTGAATTATAACCGCGTACGTAGCGGGATCGGCACCTCGCGCCCCGTCTTGGCCGACTCGTAGATGCCGAGAATGAGCTCGAGCGACTTCCGGCCGGCTCGCCCGTCGGTATCGGCGCGGCCGCGGCCCTGGAGCGCCCCCACGACGTTCTCGTAGTACGGCACGTGCCCGAAGCCATACACCGACGGCGGCGCCGTCGCGGCGGCCTCGATCAGCTTGTCGTCGTCATCGTAGTCGGCGAACGCCCAATGCTCGACCTTGTTCACCGCCGTGCCGCCGATCTTCACCGACCCCGTCTCGCCGAGCAGCGTGATCGAACCTTCGAGGTTCTTTGGGTACGTGAGGACGCTGACCTCGAGCACTCCGAGCGCGCCGGAGCGGAACTTCACCACGGCAACGCCGGAGTCCTCGGCTTCGATTCGCCGCGCCTGGGTCGCCGTCTTGGCCATCACGCTCTCCACCGGCCCCATCATCCACTGCATCAGGTCCACGTAGTGGCTCGCCTGATTCATCAGCGCGCCGCCGTCGAACTCCCAGGTGCCCCGCCAGGGCTCGGCGTCGTAATACGATTGCGGTCGCGTCCAGCGCACGGTCACGTTGGCCATGTACAGCCGTCCGAAGCGCCCCCGCTCCACGGCCCGCTTCAGCAACTGGATCGCCGGATTGAGCCGGTTCTGCTTCACGACGAACAGCTGGACGCCGGCGGTGTCGCAGGCCTGCACGAGCTCGTCCGCCGCGGCGAGGGAGATCGCCATCGGCTTCTCCGTCAGGACGTGGCGCCCCGCCTTCGCGATCAGGATCCCGTGAGCCGGATGAAGTCCCGACGGGGTGCACACGCTCACGAGGTCGGAGGGGACGGTCGCCAGCATCTCCTCGAGCGTCCCGAACGACGGCACCCCCTGCTCCTGCCCGACTGTCTCGGCGCGCGCCCGATCGCTGTCCGCCACGGCCACCAGCCGGATCCCCTCGACGCGCGCGATCGCCTCGAAATGATTGCGGCTGATGCGCCCGCACCCCACCAGCGCCACCCGCACGTCGCCGGTGATCGGCGTCGCCCTTGCAGTCATCGTTCCCGCTCCGAAAGTCCGAGGTTGGGTCCCGTCACCTGCTCGATGGCGCCGCCGGAGACACGATAGGTCGCTCCGCAGGCGGCGCAGCGGCCGGCGCCACCGTCCGGCAGCCGCTCGCCGCACTGGCACATCCAGCCGATGCGCCGCGCCGGCACACCGACCATGAGCGCATACGCCGGCACGTCCGCCGTCACCACCGCACCGGCACCGATGAAGGCGTACGCCCCGAGCGTCGTCCCGCAGACGATGGTCGCGTTGGCGCCGATGGAGGCGCCGCGCTTCACGAGCGTCCGCCGATACTCGCTCTTCCGCGAGACGTGACTCCGTGGATTCATCACGTTCGTGAAAACCATCGACGGGCCGCAGAACACGTCGTCCTCGAGCTCGACGCCCTCGTAGATCGAGACGTTGTTCTGGATCTTGACGTTCGTCCCGATCCGCGTGCCGTTCATGACGACGACGTTCTGGCCGAGCGAGCAGCGCTCGCCGATCACCGCGCCGCCGAGCACGTGGCAGAAGTGCCACACCCTGGTCCCCGCGCCGATCGTCGCCCCCTCGTCCACGTACGCCGACTCGTGCACGAATGCCTCCCCATGCACGCTCATGCCTCGCTCCCGACGCCGGCGAAGATGTCCTGCTGCCACTCCTGCAGCGACCGCACCGACGACGGCCGCGACCGGAGCGACAGGATGGCGTCCGAGGCGGCGCTCGCGGCCGACAGCGTCGTCGTGTACGCCACGTGGTGGCGGATCGCCGCCTGGCGGAGCGTGTAGTCGTCCCACTGGGCGTGCTTGCCGAGGGGCGTGTTGACGAGCAGCTGCACGTCGCCGTTGACGATCATGTCGAGACAGTTCGGACGTCCTTCGTGGACCTTGAACACGCGACTCACCGGGATGCCGCGGGCACGGAGGTACTTCGCCGTGCCGCTGGTCGCGAACAAGGTGAATCCCATCTCGTGGAACCGTCGCGCGATCGGCGTCACGTTCGGCTTGTCGGAGTCGTTCACGGTGACGAGGATCGCTCCGCCGAGCGGCAATCCGTTGCCGGCGCCGAGCTGCGCCCGGGCGAACGCGCTGCCGAACGAATCGGAGATCCCCATCACTTCTCCCGTCGACCGCATCTCCGGTCCGAGTACGGGGTCGGTTCCGGCGAACTTGCTGAACGGGAAGACCGCTTCCTTCACCGAGACGAAGGGCGGAATGATTTCCTCGGTGAAGCCGATCTGCGCCAGCGTCTCGCCGCACATCACCCGGGCGGCGTAGGAAGCGAGCGGGACGCCGATCGCCTTCGACACGAAGGGGATCGTCCGGCTCGCGCGCGGGTTGACCTCGAGCACGTACACGACGCCGCCCTTGATCGCGAATTGCACGTTGATCAGCCCGACGACGTTGAACGCCTTCGCCATCGCCACCGTCTGCTCGCGCATCGTCTGCATGTCCCGCTCGCCGATCAGGTACGGCGGCAGAACGCAGGCCGAGTCGCCGGAATGAATGCCCGCGTCCTCGATGTGCTGCATGATCCCCCCGATGACGACGTCCGTGCCATCGGAGAGCGCGTCGACGTCGACTTCGAACGCGTCCTCGAGGAACCGGTCGATCAGCACCGGCCGCTCCTCGGACACGCGAGCCGCGGTGGCGAAGTATTCCTCGAGAGACGATGCGTCGTAGACGATCTGCATCGCGCGGCCGCCGAGCACGTAGCTCGGCCGCACGAGGACGGGATAGCCGATCCGCTCCGCCGCCGCGAGCGCCTCGCCCGCGTTCGTCGCCGTGCCGTTGGGCGGCTGGGTGAGCCCGACCTGGCGGGCGATCGCCTCGAACCGCCGGCGATCCTCCGCCGCGTCGATCGAATCAGGCGAAGTGCCGAGGATCCGCACGCCGGCCGCCTCGAGCCCACGCGTCAGCTTGAGCGGCGTCTGGCCGCCGAGCTGGACGATCACGCCCAGCGGCTGCTCGCGATCGACGATCTCCAGCACGTCCTCGATGGTCAACGGCTCGAAGTAGAGCTTGTCCGACGTATCGAAGTCGGTCGACACGGTCTCCGGATTCGAGTTGATCATGATCGTCTCGAATCCCTGCTCACGCAGCGCCATCACGGCGCGGACGCAGCAGTAGTCGAACTCCACGCCCTGGCCGATTCGATTCGGACCGCTGCCGAGGATGACGACCGATCGCCGTCCGCTCGGCGGCGCTTCACTCTCCTCGTCGTAGCTGCCGTAGAGATATGGCGTCGCCGAGGGAAACTCGCCGGCGCAGGTGTCGACCATCTTGTACGCCGGTCGAACCTGCAAGGCCCATCGCAGCGAGCGGACGGCGGTTTCGTCGCCGCCGCGGAGGTCGGCGAGCTGGCGATCCGAGAAGCCGAGCTGCTTCATCCGGCGCAGCGCCG
Organism: Gemmatimonadales bacterium; assembly: GCA_044449225.1. Taxonomy (GTDB): domain Bacteria; phylum Gemmatimonadota; class Gemmatimonadetes; order Gemmatimonadales; family Gemmatimonadaceae; genus AG11. The sequence continues at coordinate 3,980 of JBIOHU010000133.1, forward strand.
CGGCATCGACGTCGGTCAGCGCGGCGTAGCGCCGCTCCGCCTCGACGAGCTCCTCCATCTGCGACAGGAACCACGGGTCGATCGCGGTCAGCTCGTGCAGCTCGGCGACCGACATCCCGAGGAGGAAGCCGCGCTTCACCTGGAAGATCCGTTCCGGCGTCGGCTGGCGCAGCGCGCCGCGCAGCGTTTCGATCGTCTCGTCGCCGAGCCGGTCGTCGACGAGGCGCGAGCCGACCGTCCAGCCGGACCGCCCGATCTCGAGGGCGCGCATCGACTTCTGGAACGCCTCCTTGAACGTGCGCCCGATCGACATCGCCTCGCCGACGCTCTTCATCTGCGTCGTGAGCTGCGGACTGGCCGAGGGGAACTTCTCGAACGCGAACCGCGGCGCCTTCACCACGACGTAGTCGAGCACCGGCTCGAACGACGCCGGCGTCGTCTTCGTGATGTCGTTCGGGATCTCGTCGAGGCGATAGCCGACGGCGAGCTTGGCGCCGATGCGCGCGATCGGGAAGCCGGTCGCCTTGCTGGCGAGCGCCGACGACCGCGACACCCTCGGGTTCATCTCGATCACGATCATCTCCCCGTCCTGCGGGTTGATCGCGAACTGGATGTTGCAGCCGCCGGCGTCGACGCCGACCTCGCGGATGATCGCGACGGCGGCGTCACGCATCGTCTGGTACTCCCGGTCGGTGAGCGTCATCGCCGGCGCGACGGTGATCGAGTCGCCGGTATGGACGCCCATTGGATCGAGATTTTCGATCGAGCAGACGATGACGACGTTGTCGTATCGATCGCGCATCACCTCGAGCTCGAATTCCTTCCAGCCGATCAACGACCGCTCGACGAGGATCTGGCTCGTCGGGGACTCCGACAGTCCGCGCCGCACGATCTCCTCGAACTCCTCGCGGTTGTAGGCGATGCCGCCTCCCGTCCCGCCGAGAGTGTACGACGGCCGGATGATCGCCGGAAAGCCGGTGGTCTCCAGCAGCTCGACCGCCTCGTCGAAGGCGTTGGCGATCCCTCCCTTCGCCACGCCGAGCCCGATCCGGCTCATCGCTTCTCCGAACAGCTTCCGATCCTCGGCGAGGGCGATCGCCCGCGCCGAGGCGCCGATGAGCTCCACGCCGTGCTTCTCGAGGACGCCGTTGCCCGCCAGGACCATCGCCACGTTGAGCGCGGTCTGCCCGCCCATCGTCGGCAGAAGGGCATCGGGCCGCTCCCGCTCGATCACCAGCTCGACGAATTCCGGCGTGACCGGCTCGATGTACGTCCGGTCGGCGATCTCCGGATCGGTCATGATCGTCGCCGGGTTCGAGTTGATGAGAATGACCTCGTACCCCTCCTCGCGCAGCGCCTTCGTCGCCTGGGTGCCGGAGTAGTCGAACTCGGCCGCCTGCCCGATCACGATCGGGCCGGAGCCAATGACGAGGATTCGGTGCAGGTCAGCGCGTCGCGGCATGAATCAGGTCATCGATGATGTCGTCGCGAGTGTGACGGAGAGTCCAGCCGGTCGCGCGACGAAGCTTGGCATTGCTGCCGACCAGGACGGGCACGTCCACGGGCCTGGCGAGCGATGGATCGGTTGCAACATCGGCGGTGGCGCCGACCCGACGCAAGACGGCTTGCGCGAGGGCGCGGACGCTCGTCCCCTCGCCGCTGCAGACGTTGTACGTCTCCCCCGTCGCCCCCCGCTCGATGAGCCCGAGGTAGGCCTCGACGGCATCGCGAACGTGCAGGAAGTCGCGGACCGTGTCACCGTTCCCGATCGCGAGGGTGCCCCCGGAGGGGGGAAGGCGCAGAGCCCTGGCGACCAGGGAGGGGACGAGAAAACGGGCGTCGTGGCCGGCGCCCGAATGGTTGAAGCTCCTCGTGCAGACTACCCGGACTCCGTCGCTGCGAAACGCCTGCAGCGCCGCGACCTCCTGCGCCACCTTGGAAGCCGCGTACAGGGTGAGCGGCCGCTGCTCGGCAGCCTCGTGGAGGGGCATCTCGTCGAGTTCGTGCCGGCCGTACTGCTCGGCCGATCCGACGACGAGGACGACGGGGTCGCCGGTGCCGGCGAGGCGACGGCGGCGCACCTCGGCCAGCAGGCGTACCGTACCGACGGCGTTCACCTCGTAGGCATAGCCGGGATTCCGCGTCGCATCGGGCACGTGGCTGACCGCGGCGAGATGGAGGACGACGTCGGGCCGCGCGGCGTCCACGGCGGCGGCGACGGCGGCCTGGCTGGTGACGTCCATCTCCCGCCAGGCGACCGCCGACGATTCCTCGTCCCCCAGCA
>JBIOHU010000134.1:0-6226 GCA_044449225.1 Gemmatimonadales bacterium
ACACCGACGTCGTGCCGGCGAATTCTTCCCCCTTCTCCCCCGCCGCGCCCGTTCCACCTTCTCCCCACTTCGCCTCGTAGCTCGCGATCTTCGGACGTCCCTCGGGAAAGGCGCTGAAGTCCAGCTCCATCACCGGCAGCGCCTGCGGATCGGCGTTGCCGAGCACCCCGACGTAGAATTCGCGCCCCTCGACGAACTCCTCCACCAGCACCGGCGACTGGAATTCCCGCTGCAGCGAATCCATCGTCCCGAGCAGCTCTCGCACGTCGCGCACCACGCTCTTCGACGTGATGCCGAGCGAGGCGTCCTCCTGCGGCGGCTTCACGATCAGTGGAAATCGCAGGTCGCCCACGTGGTCGAGGGCACCGCGGAAGACGGTGGCGAATTCCGGCGTGCGAATTTTCTGGAAGCCGAGGACCTGCTTCGTCAGGCTCTTGTCGCCAGCCATCATCAGGCCGGCCGGACTCGACCCCGTGTACCGGAGGTCGATCAGGTTCAGCAGCGCTGCGACGTTGGACTCGAGTGCGCTCTTCCCTCCGAACGACTCGGCGAGATTGAACACCAGCGCCGGCTCGACGCGGCGCAGATCGGCGATCACCGGCTCGACCTCCGATGCCACCACGACTCGCGTGCAATCGTGTCCCAGTGCACGCAACGCCTCCTCGATCTGGCCCAGCACCGGATCCTCCGGTGGCTCGGCGGCGTCGGCGCCGTGCAGCAGCGCCACCTTCATCGCGTCACTGCCGGACCGCTCCCGCTCCGCACCTGGGTGTACCGCCAGTGCATCGTCACCGCCGTGCCGAAGGCCGTGAGCTCGATCAGCGTTGCCGCTTCGAGGCCCGTCACGCGCAGATCGAGGGTCGCCGTGCGATCGGCGAGGGCGCGTACCAGCGATCGCACCGCCGACGGGGCGACTCCCGCCCAGTAGCTGATCCGTGCCACGAGCTCTCCTTCGTGCCGGCGCAGGAAGCCGGAGGCGGGCTCCCCAGCGGACGCATCAGTCGCCGTCGCGAAGACACGGCGCAGATCGCGATCGAATTGGCGCGCGTCGCCGACGGGTAGCCGCTCGTCCTCCGCGTAGTGCTCGGCGAGCGTCCAGTTCATCGATTCCACCGGCAGGTCATCATGCGCCGGTGATGGCGCCTCGGGAGCGAAGAGGGCGATCTCGCCCATGATCTCGTCCATCCACGTCAACTTCCGGAGCGCACCCCAGCCGGCGTATTCCGTGCGCCAGTCCAGCTCCGGCGTGAGCCACACCGCGAAGGTCTCGGCGAAGTCCTCGTCTGGGTGCTTCTGGGCGTACCAGCCAAGGATGTGCCGCACGTGATCACGCGACAGCGGATCGGCGCGATAGTGCTCATCATAGGGTCGGGCGTAATCGCCGAACAGGGCGGCGAACTCCGGTCGTTCGTACAGCCGGAAGGCGTAGTTGACCGCATGTCCGGCCTCGTGACGGAGGTAGCGCATCGCCTCCTCGTCGCTCTCGATCGTCCCCGCATGCTCGGCTTCGATCCGCTCGAGGCGCGCATCGGCGAGATAGAACGGCACTCCGATCACCGGCGTGCCGTCCGGACAGCCCCATTGGTCGCTTAGGTAGACCGGAGGGCGAAAGGCGATGCCCCGTTCCCTCAGCTCATCGTGCAGTCGAGCGACGAGCCGTTCGACTCGCGATCCGTCGATGACCAGTCCGAGCTCCGAGATGCGTCTCCCCAGCAATTCGGCGCGCTCGAGGTCCCACTCCGGCAGGATGTCCACCATCGCCCCGAAGGCAAGGCGCGTACCCCCGAAAAAGCGAGACGCCGCGAATGAATTCGCGGCGTCTCGCGTGATCTATCGGGCATCGCTCAGGCGGGCTGAGCGTCCTTCTCCAATTCGTCTTCCGGACCGGGCGCCCACACGTAGGCGGAGAACCGCGGCGTCGTCTCCGGCTCACGACCGCGGGAGATCACGATCCCCACAGGCTCGTCGAGCTGCACTTGCTTGACCTTCTTCATATGATAGGACCTGCAGAGAGGAGTTGCCCCCGGAACGGGCGGGGGCACCCTCCCCAAAGCACCTCCGGGGCCACGGAGTTCCCAAAAAACAACTCCATGCTCCGCAACGACTTACAAAAATGAAACGCGAGCCGGATCGGCTCGCGTGTGTACTACTGACACGGGTGCGGTAGACCTATAATGTGTCATTCCGCCTCACCGACGCACCTCCGCACCTACCCACCTACCCACCTACGCCACTCCCTTCCTGGCGAGGAAGCTGTTCGATGCTCCTTCGTCGACCGTCACGTCCCAGCCCCGATATCGCCGGCGGAGCTCGTCGAGCGAGACCGGTGCCCGCTTGCCGGCCGCGATGGTCTGGACGAGATGCACTCCGCCATCCGCCGTCGCGCTCTGGAGCACCTGAATCACTCTCGCCCGCTCGGGCGTGCTCAGGCCGGCGAACGCCGCCGGTGAATAGAACACCGCCATCAACGGATGGTCCGGCGTCCAGGAGTCGAGCGCGACGGCGCTCGCGTGAACCCGCTCGCCCAGTCCCGCCTCCTCGGCGGCGTCGAGCACCCGTTGCACGTCGTCGGGACCGGCGAGCGCGGTGACGACGCAGCCGTTCGCCGCGAGATACAGCGCCGGCGTCGCGACTTCATTGCCGGCGACGAGGACCCGTGAAGACGCAGTCACCGTTTGCGCCGTTCGCACCACGATGTCGTCGGCGCTCAGCCCCCAGTGCTCGGGGCGCCGCAGCTCCTCGAGGAGCCTGATGCGCCGCTTCCGCCAGGTGGAGAAGGCCGGCAGGCGCAGTCGCTTGAAGATGATCTTGTCCACTTCGTCCACGAGGAGCAGCTCGGTGAGGGCGAACTGCTGCTGCGCCTCGAGCGCTCGGACGGCGTCATCCCCGATCGACAGGAGGACGCTTCGCGGCACCGACTCCTTGTAGTTCTCGATCTCTCGCTCGAGGTACAGCGCGTATTCGTGCTGGAGCGATCGGGACGGCCGCTGCGCCATGCATGATCCGGAGGAAGACGAACGGTAAGGTAGATGCCGGCGGTCGCGCCGCAAGTGTCTGCGACACGAGCAGTTAAGCTCAGGCCGGCTCGACGTGCACGATCGCCTCCGCGGTACCCAGCTCGCGCTCGATCGCCCGCTCCACCTCGTCGGTGAAGTCGTGGGCCGCGGCGACACTCCGGGTTCCGTCGACGAGGATCGTCAGCTCGGCGAACAGGTGTCCCGACGAGGTTCGCCGCGACCGGACCGCCCGCACGCCAGCCACTCCCGGAATCGCCCGCGCGATCGCCGCGAGTCGCTCCGCATCGACCGCGCGGGCATCGACGAGAATGGGGATCGAGTCGCGCAGGATCTGATAGCCGCTCAACGCGATGATCGTGGCCACGATGATGCCGAGCACCGCATCGGCGCGCACGAAACCCAGATGAGACAGGAGGAGCGACGCCATCGCCAGCGCCGTGACGAGGATGTCGCTCGCCGTGTGCGACGCGTCGGCGAGCAGCAAGGCACTCCCGAACCGCTCTCCGCGACTCCGCTCGTACATCACCACGTATGCATTCACGCCGAGCGACGCGACGAGCAGCACGGCATCGATCGCCTGCGCCGACGGAGCGGCGGCGCCGCGCGCGATCTCGCCCACGCTGCGCCGCACGAGCTCGAAGCAGGTGATCGAGAGAAACCCGACGATCGCGAGCGTGCCGAGCGTCTCGAATTTCTCGTGGCCGTACGGGTGATCCTCGTCCGGCGCGCGCGCCGCGACGGAGATCGCCACGATGGCAACGCCGTTGCTCAGCATGTCGAGGGTCGACTCCAGCGCCGCGCCGAGCACCGTGAGCGCGCCCGTTCGCGCGCCGACGGCGATCTTCAGTCCCGCGGACGCGGCGTTGAGCAGCAGGACGAACATGAGTGCGCGCCGCACGCCCGCCGCCCGCGCTTCCGCCGATCCGGGGACCGTGACCGCTGATTGAGCTCGAGCGCGCATCGGCGCAGTTTGTGTCGGTCGCACGAGTGCTGTCAACGCCCGAGGGAGGATGTCATGCCCGAGCTGCCCGAGATCGAAGCCGCGATCGACGTCCTGCGTCGTCGAGCGAAGGGACGCACGATCGCGTCGGTGCGCCTCCTGCACCCGGCGCTGCGGCGGCGGGTGAAGCCGGCCGTTCTGCGCTCGCTGGCCGGCGCGCGCGTCGGCACCGTCGAGCGGCGCGGCAAGCACCAGTTGCTGCACCTGGACGACGGGCGCGTCATGCACGTGCACTTCCGGATGAACGGCGACTGGGAGGCCGGCCGCACGACCGACGAGCTGCCTCGCTTCGCGCGCGCCGCGATCGAGTTCGGCGATGGCACGCGGCTCGCGCTCGTCGACTCGCGCGCCCTCGCGACGTTCGACGTGCATCCGAAGGGAACCGATCTCGCGCTCGGGCTCGGTCCCGACGCCGCAGACGCGAGCTGGACCGCCGCCCAACTCGGTGCGGCGCTCGCCCAGCGTCGCGGCCCGATCAAGCCGGCGCTGCTGGATCAGAAGCTCGTCGCCGGCCTCGGAAACATTTACGCCGCGGAGGCGCTCTGGCGCGCCCGCATCGACCCGCGCCGGCGGGCGAACTCGCTGGCGCCGGCCCAGGTGCGCGCCCTGCGGGCGGCGATCGCCCGCGTCATCGAGCGCGCGACCGGCTCCCGCTACACCGACGACGATCGGGTGAAGCTCGACGTCTACGACCGGGCGGGCCAGCCCTGCCGCCGCTGTCGCGCTCCGATCGAGCGCATCGTGCAGGCGGGACGCAGCACCTATTTCTGTCCCGTGTGCCAGGCGGAGGGCTGAGCGCGCTCGAGCGCGTCGGCGCACCACATGCTCAATCGAGTGCCTCCAGCAACGCTCCCTTGATGTAGCCCGTCTCGGGGATCGTCAGCACTTCCGGATGATCGAGCGGCTGGCCGCGCAGCTCGCGGAGGGCGATGCGACGCCCGCTGTCGGCCGCCGCCGCCCCGAGCATCTCGAGAAAGAGCGGCCGCGTGAGATGAAAGGAGCAGCTCGCCGTGAAGAGCAGCCCGCCGGGGGCGAGGATCCGCATCGCCCGCAGATTGATCTCCTTGTAGCCGCGTAGCGCTCCCGCCAGCGCCGGCCGCGTCTTGGCGAACGCCGGCGGATCGAGCACGATCGTGTCGAATCGCGCGCGAGCGCGCTCGCGCTCCTTGAGGTACTCGAACGCGTTCGCCTCGACGAAGGTGCCGTTGTCGAGGCCGTTCCGGCGGAAGTTCTCCTCCGCCCGGACGAGCGCAGTCGCCGACGAGTCGAGCGCGGTCACGTCGTCGGCGTGCTGTGCGAGATGGAGAGCGAACGAGCCGTGGTAGCTGAAGCAGTCGAGCGCGCGGCCCCGCGCGATGCGGCCGACGAGCGACCGGTTTTCGCGCTGGTCGAGAAAGGCGCCGGTCTTCTGCCCGCGCCAGGGAGCGGCGAGATACCGCACGCCCTGCTCGTGGACTTCGATCTCCTCCGGCACGGTGCCGTCGAGCAGCTCGACCTCGGTACCGAGGCCTTCCTTCACCCGCAATGAGACGTCGTTTCGCGCCAGGATGCCGTCGGGATGGGCGAGGTCGCGCAGGGCGTCGACGATCTCGCGCCGATAGCGCTCGAGGCCGGCGCTCATGAGCTGGATGACGAGCCATCGGTCGTACCGATCGACGACCAGTGAAGGGAGTCCGTCTCCTTCGCCGTGCACCAGGCGAAAGGCATTGGTCTCGCGCTCGAGGCCGGCCCGGCGCGTCATCGCCTTACCGATCGCGCGGCTCCACCACTCCCGATCGAGTGTCGCCTCCGGATTGCGATCGAGCAGTCGGAGCGAGATCTCGGAGCGGGGACTCCAGAGGGCGACGCCGAGTGGCTTGCCGCGCTGATCGGTGACGCGGACCGCACCGGCGTCGCCATCCGGGCGCTGAAGCACGTCGCTGCGATAGATCCACGGATGGCCGGCGTCCCAGCGTCGCACGCCCTTGGCGGCAACGATCGCGTTGAGCATCGCTCAAGCTAACGGCATGACGGTCGCGCTCAGGTAAGTGCTTCGCGTAGGTGGGTAGGTGGGTAGGTGGGGAGAGAATCGGAATGGCACACCGGAACAGCCCGGTGTGCCCTTCGTCGTGGCAGTCCTCACCTACCCACCTACCCACCTACCCACCTACCCAGCTACGCGAAGCACGTACGCGCGACCCCGTGCCATTAGCTTGAGCGATGCTCAACG
>JBIOHU010000135.1:0-6106 GCA_044449225.1 Gemmatimonadales bacterium
CCTCGAGAGCGTCGGCCTTCGATTCCAGGTACTCGCGGTCGCTCTTCATCTCGGCGCTCTCGCGAAGCGCCAGCCCTTCCTGATTGCGCGCCGCCCAGCCGTCAGCGACGTGGATCAGGACCACCGACGACGCGCATAGCCGAGCCAGATCGCGAACGTGCGCGAGGACGGCGTCGTCGTAGTCCGAGTGCTCGAGCGGAACGAGAATGCGGCGGTACATGGCGAGCGCCGGGTGCGGGGTGAGGACGGGGCTCACGCTAGGCGAGCCACCCCCGCACCGTCAGGACGAGAAGCCAGACGTTCAGCGTGGCGATCACGCCCGCCACGAGATACGCGAGCATCTTCAACCACGGCGGGTTGGCGAACGACCCCATCTTCGCCCGATCCGACGTGAACATCACCAGTGGGAAAACGGCGAAGGAGAGCTGGAGGCTCAGAATGACCTGGCTGAACAACAGCAGCTGCGCCGTGCCGGACACTCCTCCAAAGATGGCCATCAGAGCCGCCGGCACAATGGCGATCAGCCGCGTGATCAACCGTCGGAGCCAGGGCCTGACCCGGATGTCGAGAAAGCCCTCCATCACGATCTGGCCGGCAAGAGTGCCGGTGAGGGTGGAGTTCTGTCCCGACGCAAGCAGGGCTAGCGCGAACACCGTGCTCGCTCCGGCGCCGAGCAGCGGCGTGAGCAGTCGGTGCGCGTCCTGAATCTCCGCCACCTCGTGATGCCCCGTCGTGTGGAAGCTCGCGGCGGCGACGATGAGAATGGCCGCGTTGATGAACAGCGCCATCGACAGAGCGATCGTCGAATCGACGAAGGCGTACCGCACCGCCTCGCGCCGCCCCTCGGCGGTCTCCTCGTATTTCCGAGTCTGCACGATGGAGGAGTGCAGGTAGAGATTGTGCGGCATCACCGTCGCCCCGAGGATGCCGATCGCCAGGTAGAGCATCGTCGGATCACGCACGATCCGGGTGCTCGGCACGAAGCCACGCAGCAGCGCGCCGGCGTCGGGGTGCGAGAGAACGAGCTCGAAGCCGAAACAGATGCCGACGGTGGCGACGAGCACGATCACCAGTGCCTCGAGCACCCGCACCCCGCGGTTCTGCAGGTAGAGCAGTAGCAGCACGTCGAGCGCGGTGATGAACACGCCGATGGCGATCGGGATGTGGAACAGAAGATTGAGGGCAATCGCCGACCCGATCACCTCGGCCAGGTCGCAGGCGGCAATGGCGATCTCGCACATCAGCCACAGCGCCACCGACACCGGCTTGCTGTAATGGTCCCGGCAGGCCTGGGCGAGATCGCGTCCGGTGACGATGCCCAGCTTGGACGACAGTCCCTGAAGGAGGACCGCCATCAGGTTGGAGAGCAGGATCACGCTCAGCAGGGTGTAGCCGAACCGCGACCCGCCGGCGAGGTCGGTCGCCCAGTTCCCCGGATCCATGTACCCGACCGCCACCAGATACCCAGGGCCGGCGAACGCGAGGATCTTCTTCCATTTGGTCGCCCCGGCGACCGGCACCGAGCGGTAGACCTCCGCCAGGCTCGGCGCGACGCGCGCTCGGCGCCAACCGGAGTCGGCTGGACGCGCGGCGTCGTCGGGGGGCGGCTGAAGGCGAATGGTCATCCGGTGGCGGCTGGGACTCGGCACGTCGAGAGGACGAGCGAGATGCTTTTAGGGTAACCTAAACATATTTCGAGGCCATGGATAGACCTCCTCGCCCTCGCCATCCGACTCCTTGATCGACATCATCCAAGCTCACCGTCCGGTCGCCCCACCTCCGTCCCGCGAGGACCGATGACCATCGCCAGCTCCGAACTCGCTGTCACCGGCCTCGGCCAGGTCGCGCTCACCGTGAGCGACGTCGCGAGGAGCACCACGTTCTATCGTGATGTGGTCGGTCTTCCATTTCTCTTCGCGGCGGGACCATCCCTCGCCTTTCTCGACCTCGGGGACGGAATGCGGCTGATGCTCGCTGCGCCAGAGGAGGGATTCACGCCCGGCTCGGGCATCGTACTCTACCTCCGCATCGGCGACATCGTCGGTGCGCACGCGGCGATGCGCCAGCGCGGCGTTCAGTTCGTGGACGAGCCGCACCTCGTCGCACCGATGCCCGACCACGACCTGTGGATGTGCTTCTTCCGCGACCCCGACGAGTACACGCTCGCTCTCATGTGCGAGCGGCCGAAAGTCGCGCGGTGACTCCGCTCAGCGAGCTGGGGGTGGGTACGGGTCGTCGTCGACCGACTCGTCCTGCCGTGCCTCGCCGGCGTACTGAAGGAACTGCCGCAACACCCGCTCGGTGAGCCCCCACACGGTGTAGCCGCCGTGACGGAAGACGCTCACCCGGCGGTCCACGCCGCGCACGTGAACGACGTCCATTCCCCAGGCGGACTCCGTACGGAATTCGGCGAGGGGCACCCAGAACGCGGCAGCGACCTCCTCGCTCGGCACGATGGCGACGTCGGAGCGCACGAGCGCGACGTACGGTCTGATCACCAGCGGCGGCAGGTGGGGTGAAACCGGACTGAGGTCGTCGAGGTGGCCGATCAGGCGGCCGTCACGATCGACGTCCAACCCCGTCTCCTCCCGTGTCTCGCGCACGGCAGTCGCGGCGAGGTCCGCGTCGGACGGCTCGCGCCGGCCCCCCGGACAGGCGATATGCCCGCTCCACGGATCGCGCTCGGCGTCGGCGCGCTTGATCATCAGCAGCTCCGGCTCGCCGTCGGCGCTGGCGCGAATCGCCAGCAGGATGGCGGCGCTGCGGGTTTCCACGTCCACCTTCGCGGCGCGGCCCGGTCGCTCGGAGAGAGAGCGGATCAACCGCGCCACGACTGGGTGCGCGGCCAGGCGATCCAGCTCGGCGGTCGGGATGTTCACGTCACTCGTCCTCCAACCGGCCGCTCGGGCGGCAGATGACGCTTTCCAGCGCGCGCCGCAGGCTCATCCGTCGATGTCGCCGCCCGCCTCGGCCCAGCCGCGAAAGCCGCCGGCGAGCGAGCTGATCTTCCGATATCCCATTTGACGAAGCGTGTCGGCGGCGAGGGCGCTCCGGTTTCCGCTGGCGCAGTAGACCACGACTTCGGCATCGCGCGGCACCGCCGCCTCGATCTTCGTCTCCATCGTGCCACGCGAGATGTGCATGGCGCCGGGGATCCGGCCGAGGTTGACCTCCTGCTGGTCGCGTACGTCGAGAAAGATCACCTCGCCTCGTGCGTGGAGCGCCAGCGCGTCGCGCGCGCTCACTTCGCCGATACGTGCCTTTGCATCGTTGATCAGATCGGTGCCGGTCTTCATCGCGGGTTCCATGAATCGGAGAAGGACGGATGTGCAGGAGCGGAGCCGTCGCGCTCAGCCGGAAACGACGCACAGCGTTCCGGCGTCGGCGTCGAGCTCGGCGAATGCGCCGAGGGGAATGGTCCATTGATCGTTCACGTGCCCGAGGGGAATGCCGGCGAGCGCCGGTACGCCGGCCGTGTCGCACGCCTCGCGTAGCACATCGATGAGGGGACGCGAGGCGACGTCGATCGGGTCGGTGCCATCGGTGAAGTGGCCGAAGGCGATGCCGGCGACGCCCTCCAGCGCGCCGGAGAGGATCAGCTGCCGCAGCATGCGATCGATGCGGTAGGTCGCCTCGCCGACGTCCTCGAGTACGAGGATGGCATCGCTGTAGTCCGGTGCGTACGGCGTGCCGGCAAGCGCAGCGAGGAGCGCCAGATTGCCGCCGACGAGCCGCCCTCGAGCGCGACCGCCGCGAAGGCCGAGCGCGCCGGCGGCCGCCCCGCATGGGTCGCGCCCCTCGACGACGGCCCTCACGAGCGAATCTCGCGAGAATGCGGAGAGGGCGCTGCGCGCCGTGGGTGAATGAAAGCTGACGAGCCCGCAGCGGACGCCGATCGCGGCGTGCAGCGCCGTGATGTCCGAGTAGCCGAGCACCGGCTTGGGATGACGACGCAGGGCGTCGTAGTCCAGCGCGGGAAGGATTCGCATCGCGCCGTAGCCACCGCGGACGCACCAGATGCCATCCACTCCGTCGTCGCGGATCGCTTCGTTGAAGTCGTGTGCGCGCTCCACATCATTGCCGGCGAGATAGCCGTCCCGCGCGAGGACGTGCGGAGCGGGCACGGCCTCCCAGCCGAGGGCGCTCGCGTGCGCGATGGAGGCTTCCAGCTCGGCCGATCCGCGCAGCGGCCCAGCGGGCGCCACGAGCGCGATGCGCGCGCCGGGGGCGAGTCGTGGAGGCAGTCGCATGGTGCAACGTAGAGAGCGCTGCTGGACGGGGCAACGGTGAAGACAGCGCGCTCGGGCGTGCGACGCGGCATCCGAGCGCCCGTCGTCCCGTCGTCGCCTTGTCGACGTCGGCGTCGGTCGCAGGCGGGCGAGAATGGTCTGCTGTCGCGCGCGGCACAGCGATGCCGGGGGATGATGCACCCGCCGGTAGTCTGGCCGGGTGCGCACTCTTCGCCAGGCCGCCGCCCTGCTTACCCGCGCCACGACGCCCGATGGCCTGCACGCGCTCGCCGCCGCGCTCGGATTCGGCGCGGCGGCGCTCGCTCTCGACGGCGAGTCTCGGGTCGACCTGAACATTCCCGACGGCGTCGCGGACCTTCGACTCGTCCGCGGCGACGGAGCACTGCGCGCCCTCCTCGTCGTCGCGTCGGATGGCGTGCCGCTGCGCCCACTCCTGGCGCGGCTCGCCGCGTCGCTGTCCCAGCGCACGGCGCACGTGCTCTGGGTCCTGATCGCCGCGTCCTCCGCCGCCGACGAGGTCGGCGTCGCCTGCTGGACGTCGGAGGCACGTCTGCCGCGACTCGCGGCGCTGGTGACGCGGCCGGCCCAGGTGGTGGCGAGCGACGCCGAGACCCTCTGCGCACTGGAGGCGGCGAGCGACGGCGAGGATCTGCTCGTCCACACGCGTTGGTGCGAGCTGCTCGGACGCGCGGCGCTTTCGCGCCGGTTCTATCGCGCCCTCGAGCAGCGCATCGCCGCCCTCGGCGCATCCCTGCCGAGGATGCCGGAGCCTGATCGCGCCGAGCTCGCGCTCCTCGGCGTGTCGCGACTGCTTTTCCTGTCGTTCGTCCAGGCGAAGGGGTGGCTGGACGGCGATCGCTCGTTTCTCGCCACCCGGTTCGACGCCTGCATGACCGCCGGCGGCGGATTCCACCAGCGGGTGATGCTGCCGCTCTTCTTCGGCACGCTGAATACGCCCCCGAGCCGCCGCGCGTCGGGAGCGCGAGCGTTCGGGGCCGTCCCCTTCCTGAATGGTGGGTTGTTCGGCCGGGCGCCCATCGAACGGCGGCACGCAAGCGCGCGATTCTCCGACGAGGCGCTGGGCGAGATCTTCTCACAGCTGCTCGGCGCGTACCGGTTCACGGCGCGCGAGGAGCAGGAGCGGTGGTCGGAAGTGGCGATCGACCCGGAGATGCTCGGACGTGCGTTCGAGCAGTTGATGGCGTTGCGGGAGCGTCGGATGAGCGGCGCGTTCTTCACCCCTGAGCCGCTCGTCGCCCACGTCGCCGATCATGCGCTGGTCGCAGCTTTGGAATCCGGCGTCGTGAGCGCGGAGGTCCTGCGCGCTGCGCTCCGTGGCGAGGAGCCCGTGCCGACGACGGCGGCGGCGCTCCGCGGGCGTCTGCGCAGTCTGACCGTCCTCGACCCGGCCTGCGGCTCGGGCGCCTTTCTCGTCCACCTGCTCGAGCGAATCACCCAGCTCCACGTCGCCGCCGGCGACGATCGCGGCACGGCGGCCATTCGGCGCGAGGTGCTGGCACGGGCGATCCACGGCGTCGACGTGAATCCGACGGCGGTCTGGCTGTGCGAGCTGCGACTCTGGTTATCGGTCGTCATCGAGAGTGACGTGACGCGAATGTCCGACGTTCCGCCGCTGCCGAACCTCGACTGCAACGTGAGAGTCGGCGACGCGCTGGCGGGGGACGCGTTCCACGCGCGGGTGGCGGGGGTCGGCTGGGGCGGCCGGCGGCTTCCGGCTCGTCATCGGCAATCCGCCGTGGGTGCGCCTGCACAACATTCCACTGGCGGCGCGCCGGTTGTTGCGCCGGCGGTTCACCCTCTTCGACGGGGTCGGCTGGGAGCCGGACCGCACCGAG
>JBIOHU010000136.1:0-6083 GCA_044449225.1 Gemmatimonadales bacterium
ACCTCTCACCTCTCACCATTCACCTCTCACCTGCGTTTAGCGGCTGAGCGTCATCCCGAGTCGCAGCAGCTCGCCGTCCTTCACCTCGATCACGCGACCCGGGTGCGCGCGCTCGATGACGGAGCGGCCGAGCGGGGTGACGATGGAGGCCTGAAGGATCACTGGCTGGCCCTCGAGGAAGGGGTCGTTGCGCACCAGGTCGCGCCCGTACCAGATGGAGTCGCCGTGCACGAGGACGACGTCGGCGGGGCGCGTCTGCAGATACTCGGCGCCGGCGGCGAAGGGACTCACGCAGCGCTCGGTGTCGACGAGGCGTAGCGGTAGCTCGAGCGCGACGGCAACGACGAGCGACGCGACGAGCAGGAGGTCGGCGCGCCGGCGGCCGAGCGCCTCGCGCAACGGGCCGGCGCCGGCGGCGGCAAGGAGCGCGAGGTTGCCCAGCACCTGATAGGCGTAGCGATAGCCCCAGCCGTGCCCCTGGGTCGACGGGAAGAACGAGTAGAAGACGAGGGTGAAGAGCACGCCCCAGGCGAGATCGGCGAGTGGCGGCTCGAGCTTCCGCGGCTGCAGGAGCGCCGCGATGACGAGGAGGCCGAAGAGCGGTGCCTGCCAGGTAAAGAGCAGCGAGACGTTGATCGCGTGGAGCCACAGGACCATGGCGGTCGGAACGGCGAACAGTGCCGACAGGCCGGCCCCCGCGCCCGCCGAATACGACAGGTGCAGCCAGGTGAACCAGAGGATCGACGCGATGCCATAGGCCACGGCGGCCTGCACGACGCGCTTCCAGCGACGGTCGCGCAGGAGGCGAATGAGAAACGGCGCGACGAACAGCGCGTGGGGAAATGGATTGTGGAGCCCGAGCGCGAGACCGCCGACGACGAGTGCGGCGAGCCAGGAGCGGTCGTCGCCGCGGAGATAGAGCCAGAGCCAGACGAGGTTGAGCAGCAGGTGGGCCGGCATCGAGTACTGCGAGCCCGACGTGACGATGAACTCACTCGACGACGCCAGCAGCGCGACGGCGAGCCAGGGCCGGAACCCCTCGTCCGGCCAGAGCCGGCGCGCGGCAGCGGCGATGGCGAGGATGGACAGGCCGGCGAGGAGCGGGTTGAGCAGCGTGCCCGCTCCCAGCATGACGAACGGCGTCTTGAGCAGCGAGTAGATCGGGAGATAGACCGAGTGCCAGCTCCCGCTCGAGATGCCAAAGTCGACGAAGACGGGAGTGAGCCCGAAGGCGAATGGACGCCAGAAGGGGGGCAGCGCCGCCTCGATTTTTCCGTGGGCGAAGAGCCGCGCCTGGAAGTCGGCGCTGAACTCATCCATCGAGAAGGCGTAGTCGTGGAGGACGAAGTGGCTCACGAGCAGCGTAGCGGCGAGAATCATCACCGCGAGCAGCAGGACCGTTCTGCCGCGCGGCGCCGCACGCCGGTCGAGCCAACCCGCGCCGTCGGCCGACGGGCGAATCGAGCCGGTGCTCCGGATCATCGCGAGCGCCGTGACGATCGCCGCCAGGGCGACGATGATCAGGAAGGGAGGCTCGTAGAGGGCGTAGAGGCGAAAGAAGATGTTCGTCGGCAGGGGACGGGCGAGACCGTCGACGAGGATCTGGATCCTGGCGACGAGGCCGAAGAGGGCGGTCAGCAGCGAGCCGGCGATGCCGAGCTGCACGGCGCGGCGACTGGTCACGACGTCCGCTGCACTAGCAGCGTCGCGAGCGCGACCTTCATTCGTTCAACCATCTACCGGCTCGTCGAGGATTGGAGATCCACGGCGAACACCACTTCAAGCCCGTTGCCGAAGACGAGCGCGAGGGGGCCGGTGCGGAACGACAGCCCCTCGTACCAGGTGGCATTCGCGCGCGGAACGCGGGCGAACATCGCGCTCCATTCATCGCGCCCGAGATAGTCGCCGCGGGTGTCGGCGCCGAAACGTCGATTGCCGAGGACGTCGAGCAGGGCGAGCTTCCAGCGATCGAGCCGGCTCGCCGCGAGGTGATCCTTGATGACGACGCGTCGCCGCGTCACGCGGCAGGTCTCGGCGAACAGCGCCGGCTGATCGTCGGCATGGTGGAGCACGTTGGATAGAATCGCGACGTCGAACGAGCGGTCGGGAAAGGGAAGGTGCAGCCCGTCGAACAGGACCGGCTCGAATCCGGAGCGGGTGAGCGCGCGCACCTGGGTCTCGACGCCGATGACCCTGGTGGAGGGACGCCAGGTCTGGAGCACCGCGCCGAGATAGCCATCGCCGCTGCCGACGTCGATCACGTCGAGCCGATCCGTATTGCCGTCTGGAGCGACGAGCCGCGCGATGTAGTCGGTGACCTGGAGCCGGTAGTACGGATACGCCGTCGTGCGGCCATAGAAGTCGCGAAGTGAGCCGGCGTCGGGCAGCCAGGTAGGGCGCGGTGGCAGCATGGGCGGGGTGAGAGGTTACCGATGAGGACGCGCGAG
Organism: Gemmatimonadales bacterium; assembly: GCA_044449225.1. Taxonomy (GTDB): domain Bacteria; phylum Gemmatimonadota; class Gemmatimonadetes; order Gemmatimonadales; family Gemmatimonadaceae; genus AG11. Next base: position 2,448 of record JBIOHU010000136.1, read on the forward strand.
GCTCGACCGGCGCAAACATCCCGCGACCTTCAGCCGGGCCCTCGCGCGCCGTAACTTTCGTCTCTTGCCGTTCGGTCCCCACCGCGGGGCCGAGATCGGTGCGCGGACGGGCTATGGGCAACCCCGTAGCCAGTCGGCTGTCGTGAGTACGACAGTCGTGCGTCCAGGCGACAATACGGTTCCATTGTCGCTCGAACTCATTTTGCGCGTCACTCGCTACGGATGACTCGTGACGGGGTTGCCCGAACTCGATTCGGCGCTCCGGTCGCCACGCCGGGGGTCTTCCGCTACAGCTTATCCAGCCCCTCTCTCCCCGTATTCACCGCCCACGGGATGACCTCGTACTGCGCGACGCCGAAGGTCACGTACGGATCGCCGTCACGGACCGCATCCAGCGCGCCGTTCACGTCGTCATCCGGCACCCGCAGCAGCAGCGCGCCGCCGGAGCGCGGCTCCATCGGGCCGGAGGCGATCAACGTCCCCTGTTCCTTGAGCGACTTCAGATAGCTGCGATGCTGCTCAGTGACGAGCAGCACCTCCTCGAGCGGCCGGCGGTAGCGGATGATGGCGAGGGCGTACATGGCGGAATGATGGCACGGCGGGCACCGGACGTGCAATGGAGCAGTGGATGCCAACTCGATCCAGCAACTCATCAGTCATCCGCATGCTTCCTCGCGTCCTCGCACTCGCGCTCTGCTGCGCCGCGAGCTGTACGGTGTCGGACTCGAGCAAGTCGGCGGACTCCGCCGCGCTCGCCGACTCCGCCGCGCCCGCCGAAGCTCCAGTCGTCCGCTCGAAGTCACCAGCCCGCGTGGCGACGACTCCCTCCGACACGACGCCGAGCGATCGGGGAACGGTCGCGTTCGACGGGGTGCCTCCGCTGCGGGTCGGCATGTCCGCCGCCGACGCGCGCCGCGCGCTCGGCATTGCCGCGTCGGGAGCGAGCGGATCGTCGTGCAGCTATCTCGACACGAAGGGAAAGTCGAAGGCGTACGTCATGCTGCGAAGTGATACCATCGCACGCCTGGAGATCCGCGACCGGTCGCTCGCCACCACGGCGGGCGCGCGGGTCGGCGACAGCGAGGCGAGCGTGCTGGCGCTGTACCGCGGCCGCGTCACGACGCAGCCGCACAAGTATCTGCCGAACGGCCACTATCTCGTCGTCACCACTCCCGCCGACGGATCGCTGCGGCTGGTGCTCGAGACCGACGGAAAGCAGGTGACGACGTTCAGGGTGGGTCGCGAGCCGGAGGTGGAGCAGGTGGAGGGCTGCGGCTGAGGATGACGATCGCCGACGGTTTCCGCACTCACGACGTCGAGAACCAGCCCCCGCCGCTGGCGCCGTACGATGCGTACGCGACCGACCTGCCGCTGCGCGAAGCGCTGGCGCGCGAAGGGGGTGGGTGGGCAGAGGAGAACGTCGCGGCGTACGGCGCCATCACCGGGGGCGAGCTGATGGAGCTCGGCGTCGAGGCCAACGCCCACCGGCCGGTGCTGCGCGCCTTCGATCCGTCCGGCCGCCGCATCGACGAGGTGGAGTTCCATCCGTCGTACCATCGCATCATGCAGCTCGGAGTCGAGCACGGGGTGACCGGCTTCGCCTGGCGGCACGTGCGCCAGGAGGGAGCTCACGTCGCCCGCGCGGCGCTGGCGTATCTGCACAACCAGGCCGACCAGGGGACGAGCTGTCCGCTGACGATGACCTACGCCTGCGTGCCGTCGCTGGAGCAGCAGCCGGAGCTGGCGCGCGAGTGGCTGCCGCGCATCGTCAACACGGCCTACGACGAGCGCTCCGTGCCGGCCTGGAACAAGGCGGGCAACACCATCGGCATGGGGATGACGGAGAAGCAGGGCGGCTCCGACGTGCGCGCCAACACGACGCGCGCCACCCCCGTCGGCGCCGAGGGGGCCGGCCAGCTCTACGAGCTCGTCGGCCACAAATGGTTCTTCTCGGCACCGATGTCGGACGGATTTCTCGTCCTCGCGCAGGCCAGCGCCGGACTCTCGTGCTTTCTCCTTCCGCGCTTCGCTCCCGACGGAGCGCTCAACGCCGTCCGCATCCAGCGGCTCAAGGACAAGCTCGGCGACTGGAGCAACGCGAGCGCCGAGGTGGAGTTCCAGGGCGCGATGGCGTGGATGATCGGCGAGCCGGGCCGCGGCGTGGCGACGATTCTCCAGATGGTCGCCCTCACCAGACAGGACTGCGTGATCGGCTCGGCGAGCATCATGCGCCAGGCGCTGGTACAGGCGGTTCATCATGCGCGGCACCGCCGCGCCTTCGGCAAGCCGCTGAGCGAGCAGCCGCTGATGCTCAACGTGCTGGCCGACCTGGCACTCGAGTCGGAAGCGTCGACGGCGCTGGCGCTGCGGATCGCGCGCGCCGTCGACGCGAGCACGCGCGACGCGAAGGAAGCGGCGCTGGCCCGCATCGTCACGGCGATGGGGAAGTACTGGGTGTGCAAGCGCTGTCCGCCGTTCGTCAACGAAGCGCAGGAGTGCCTCGGTGGCAATGGCTACGTCGAGGAGTCGATCCTGCCGCGACTCTATCGTCAGGCGCCGCTCAACTCGATCTGGGAAGGGAGCGGCAACATCCAGTGCCTCGACGTGCTCCGCGCGCTGGCGAAGGAGCCGGCGAGCGCGGAGGCGTACTTCGCCGAGCTGGAGTCGGTGCGCGGTGGGAACGACCGGCTCGATGCCGAGATCGTGGCGCTCCGGAAGGCGGTGCGGGGGAAGCCGCAGGACCTCGAGGCGCGGTCGCGGCGGATCGTCGAGCGGATGGCGATCGCGCTCCAGGCGTCGTGCCTGATTCGCGGCGGCAACGTCGCGATCGCCGACTCGTTCTGCGACTCGCGTCTGGGACGGGAGCACGGCATCGCGTTCGGGACGCTGCCGAGCGATGCGCCGGTGGGCGCGCTGCTGGAGCGGGCGCTGCCTGGGTGAGGCGGTCGATTGACCGAACTGCGGTCGACGTCCTGGGAGGCGGTGCTTCCGGAGTGCTGTTGCGGCGCCGCGACAGAGTGATGGCGGGCGCGCATCAGGCGTGCAGAATGCACGCTCGCCGCGCTGGGGGTACCTGCACCTTCAAGTCGCATCGGCACAAGTAGTTACGACATCAGGTGATGGTGGCCGACGCGTGTCCGGACCCGGCACGCGACGTGAGGTGAAGTCTGTGATCCGACCTACCCATCCCTCCCCGAGGTACCACGTATGCGCCCCGTCGTCTCACGCCTCGCTCTCGCGGCACTGTTCGTCGCCGCGCCGAGCGTGGCCATGTCGCAGACCAGCATCGACCAGTTTTCGCAGTTCTCGCCCGGATCCACCGTTCAGTATCTGCCGTTCAACGTGACGAGCCCGGGCGCTCAGGTGTTCCAGCTCTTCACCTCGGGGGCCAATCACATCGATCCGATGATCCTGCTGTTCACGAACGCATCGTCGAACGGGGCTGGGCTCGGCTCGCTCATGACGTCGAACGACGACGGCGGCTTCTTCATGGCGGGCGACTGGAACGAGTGCACCGGGACAGGGGGCACCTGCCACTCCCTGATCACGACGAACCTCGCGTCGGGCGGGTATACGCTGGCCTATGGCGTCTTCGATCTGACGCAAACCGAAGCGCGGTCGGGGATGGCGAACGTC
>JBIOHU010000137.1:0-6080 GCA_044449225.1 Gemmatimonadales bacterium
GGACAGCTCCTTGGCGGGCTCGATTCGTCGCGCCAGGTCGGACGCGGTCCAGCGGACGAATCCTTCATGTGTTGAAGGAGCGCCTGGCGAGATCGACTCGGCAGGCGCAACCCCAAGGCAGCCAATGCCGCTGCGAGGCGCGCTGCCGCTCCAAGGAGCTGTCCGCGATGATCGGTGTAAATCCGTATGATCCGCGTTGCTGCTGTTGCTGTTGCTTTCGCTTCTCTCTCGGCTCCTGATATTCCGGGCTGAGCTTTTTCTCGCGCCTTCACGCGTGGCGTCGGTGAGAGAATCGCTCCGGCGCCCGGTCCCCGTCGCGCGACCTTGTAGCGGCTCCTTCCGGCCGCTACTTTGCATGACCGGAGTCGAATGCCCTAAGTCTCATATCGATGCCAACTTACGAGTTCCGCTGTCCGCAGGGCCACGAGTTCGAACGCTTCTACCGCACCATCGGCGGAGCCGAGGCCCAGGCCGCTTGTCCCGTTTGTGGCGAGCTGGCGCAGCGGCTCATGTCGGTCTCCGGATTCGCCTTCAAGGGGTCGGGGTTCTATCTCACCGACTACGGCAGGAACGCCCATCGCGAGAAGGGCGTCGAGCCTCGCAAGCAGCCGACTGAGTCGGCGTCCTCCAGCGAGTCGTCCAGCGAGTCGTCTGGCGCCGAGCCGGCGAAGGTCGACGGAGCCGCTGCGGCACCGAAGGGCGAGAGTGCCAAGTCCGAGGCCAAGTCCGACGCCAAATCCGACGGCGCCAGTCGCGGCGACTCAGCGAGTGGCTCCCCGGCGAAGGCCGGCGCCAGATCCGACCCGAAGCCCGACGGCGCGAAGCCGGCTGCCGCGCCGAAGAAGAGCACCGGAGAGTGAGCACGGGCACCGACTCGCTGCGCGCCGAGCTGGCGCGTGCCGCCCGCACGCTCGGTGCCCCTGGCGACGTGGATCCGCTGCTCGAGCGTCCTCGCGATCCGGCGTTCGGGGACTGGGCGACCAATCTCGCGATGGTGCTCGCGAGGCCGCTGGGGCAGAAGCCGCGCGACCTGGCGCAGCAGCTCGTCGCGACCCTCGACTTCGCCGCCGCGGGACTCGCCAGTGCCGAAGTCGCCGGTCCGGGATTCATCAACCTGCGCTTGAGCCCCGACGCCGTGGCGACGGGGATCCGGGCGCTGATCGCCGCCGGTGAGCGCTATGGCCGGTCCGACATCGGAAGCAAGCGCCCGGTGGTCGTCGAATTCGTCAGCGCAAATCCCACCGGTCCTCTGCACGTCGGCCACGGCCGCCAGGCGGCGCTGGGCGACGCCATCGCCTCGCTCCTCGAGTGGAGTGGGTGGCGTGTGTCGCGCGAGTTCTACTACAACGACGCCGGCGCGCAGATCGAGAACCTCGCGAAGAGCACCCAGGCGCGGGTGCACGAGCTGGGTGGCGCGGCGCTGGCCATCCCCGAGGGGGGATACCACGGCCAGTACATCGCCGAGATAGCCCAACGCTACGTCGAGGAGCATCCGGCCGATCGCGCCGGCGTCGAGCTGGACGAGCTCCGGCGATTCGCCGTGAAGGCGCTGCGCCGCGAGCAGGACCTCGACATGCAGGCCTTCGGCGTCGTGTTCGACACGTATTTCCTCGAGTCGTCGCTGTACGAGGACGGCAGAGTCGAGACGACCGTCAGCGCGCTCGTCGAGCGGGGCCGCACGTTCGAAAAGGATGGCGCGCTATTTCTGCGCACGACCGACTACGGCGACGATCAGGACCGCGTGATGCGCAAGAGCGCGGAGAAGGGGAGCGGTTACACCTATTTCGTTCCTGACGTGGCGTATCACGTCACCAAGTGGGAGCGCGGCTTCGCCCGCGCGATCAACGTGCAGGGGGCTGATCACCACAGCACCGTCACCCGCGTGCGAGCCGGTCTGCAAGCGCTCGACATCGGCATCCCGGCGGACTATCCCGAGTACGTCCTGCACCAGATGGTGACGGTCATGCGCGGCGGCGAGGAAGTGAAGATCTCCAAGCGTGCCGGCAGCTACGTCACGGTGCGCGACCTCATCGACGAAGTGGGCCGCGATGCGGTGCGGTATTTCTTCCTCATGCGGAAGGGTGACTCGCAGCTCTCGTTCGACGTCGACCTGGCACGGTCGCAGAGCGAGGAGAATCCCGTGTACTACATCCAGATGGCGCACGCCCGGCTCGCTGGAATCTTCCGCGTCGGCGGAATCGATCCGACGGCCCTGTCGCCGGAGATCGACTTCGCCATCCTCTCGCTCCCCGAGGAGACGGAGCTGATGAAGGCGCTGCTCGACTTTCCCGCGCTCGTCGCCGACGCCGCCGAGGCGCTCGAGCCGCATCGCATCGCGACCTACCTGCACGACACGGCGGGGAAGGTGCATCTCTGGTATCACAAGGCGCACGTCCTCAACGAGCCGGAGCCGGTCACCCGGGCGCGCCTGCTCCTCGCCCGTGCGGCCCAGATCGTCCTCCGAAACGGCCTGACGATGCTCGGCATCAGCGCTCCGGACCGGATGTAGGACAGTCGACTCGCCGTTCACGTTTTCACCGCTCACCATTCACCGTCCGGTCATGTCCGTTCTCGTCGTCGGCTCCGTCGCGCTGGATTCGGTCGAAACTCCATTCGGCAAGGCCGACAACGTCATCGGCGGGTCGGGCACCTTCTTCTCCGCCTCGGCGTGTCACCTGTCGCCGGTGCAGCTCGTCGGCGTCGTCGGCAACGACTACCCGATGGAGCAGCTCGAGCCGTTGAAGCGACGCGGAGTGGACATGGCGGGGCTGGAGCAGGCCGACGGCGACTCGTTTCGCTGGCGCGGCCGCTATCGGCACGACCTCAACTCCGCCGAGACGCTGGAGACCCATCTCGGCGTCTTCTCGCATTTCAGCCCGAAGATCCCCGATCAGTTCCGCAACGCGCCGTTTGTCTTTCTCGCCAACATCGATCCGCGGCTCCAGCTCGACGTGCTGAAGCAGGTGCAGCGGCCCACGATGGTCGCCTGCGACACGATGAACTTCTGGATCGAGAGCCGGCGGCCCGACATCGTCGAGCTGATCAAGCACGTCGATCTCATCACCCTGAACGACGGGGAAGCGCGACAGCTCACGGACTGCTACAACCTCGTGAAGGCGGCGCGCTGGATCATGGAGCACGGCCCGAAAATGGTGATCATCAAGAAGGGCGAGCACGGCGCCTTCCTGTTCAAGCGCGATTCGATCTTCTTCGCGCCCGCCTATCCCCTCGAGTCGGTCTTCGACCCCACCGGGGCCGGTGATTCCTTCGCCGGCGGATTCATGGGCTACCTCGCGCGGACCGGCGACCTGAGCGACGCGAACCTTCGCCGGGCCGTCGTGTACGGCTCGGCGATGGGCTCGTTCGCCGTCGAGAAGTTCTCCGTGCAGCGGTTGCTGGAGATCACGACGCACGACATCGCCGAGCGCGTCGCCGAGTTCCGTCGTCTCGTGGCATTCGAGGAGGAGCTGGAGTCGTGAGCGAGGAGCGACGACTCGACTACGCGGCGGCGGGGGTCGACATCGAACGCTCCGATGCCGTGAAGCGGCGCATCCGTGCCGTCGTCGAGTCCACCTTCACGGCGGGAGCGCGCGGGGCATTCGGCGGATTCGGGGGGATGTACCGGATCCCGGCCGAAGCGCGCCGGCCCGTGCTGGTGTCGAGCGCCGACGGCGTGGGGACGAAGCTCCGTGTCGCCATCGAGGCGAACCGCCACGACACCGTCGGACACGATCTCGTCAACCACTGCGTGAACGACATTCTCGTCCAGGGCGCCGTGCCCCTCTTCTTCCTCGACTATTTCGCCGCCGGCAGGCTGGTGCCGGAAGTCGTCGAGGCCGTTGTGACGGGGATCGCAGCGGGGTGCCGCGAAAATGGCTGTTCGTTGGTGGGTGGTGAGACGGCGGAGATGCCGGGGATCTACACCGCCCCCGACTACGACCTGGCCGGCTTCATCGTCGGCATGGTGGAGGAGGATGCGATCCTCGGTGCCGATCGGGTGGAGGAGGGAGACGTCCTGATCGGGCTGGCGAGTCACGGTCTCCACACCAACGGTTACTCACTCGCGAGGCGCATCGTCACTGAGCGGATGGGCCTGACGGTGGGCGATCCGTTTCCGGGGGAGAGCGCTTCGGTGGCGGACGTGTTGCTGCGGGTCCATCGGTCGTATCTGCCGGTGCTCCGGCCGCTGCTCGGCGGGGACGGCATTCATGGCATGGCGCACATCACCGGCGGCGGCTTGCCGGGCAATGTGAATCGGACGCTGCCCGACACGCTCGATGCCGAGATCGACGCGGCGAGCTGGGAGGTGCCGAACCTCTTCAAGCAGCTCGAGCGAGCGGGAGAGGTGGACCGGAACGAGATGTACCGGACGTTCAACATGGGCGTCGGGATGGTCGTCATCACCGACGAAGCGAGCGCCCCTTCAATCGAGGCGAGCGCTGCGTCGGCTCACCTTGGCAGCTGGCGGCTCGGGCGCATCGTGCGCGGAGCCGGACAGGTGCGCATCAGCTAGGAGCTCGCGGATCATGAAGAAGTCCCTCGTACTTGCAGTGGGCACGGCGGTGTTCGGAGCGGCCGGCGCGCGGGCGCAGACATCCTGCGCGGCGGGCGTTCCGACGACCCAGGCGCAGGCGACGGCCAATTCGCGCCAGCAGGCGGCCGATCTCTTCCAGTACCTGGCGCCGCAGATCGCCACGGCGATTGCCGGCGGCAGTCCGACGCTGGGGCAAACCAGCACCGTCGGCGGCCTCGGCCACTTCTCGGTCGGTGTCCGCGGCACGGCAGTGATCGCGTCGGTGCCGAACGTCGACTAGTTTCCGACCTGCTACACGGGCGCATACTCCGCGGACCTGCCGACCAGCACCCAGGCGGTCCCTGGTGCCGGCGCCGATGCGGCGATCGGTCTCTTCGGCGGCCTGCCACTCGCCCTGACGAACGTCGGCGCGGTGGACCTGCTGTTGAGCGCGACGTATCTGCCCTCCTTCGACAAGCACAACGTGAGCGTGGAGCTTCCCGACGGCTCGTTGAAGATCGGCTACGGCGCGCGGGTCGGCCTGCTCTCCGAGTCGATCATCGTGCCGGGCGTGTCGCTCAGCTTCATGAAGCGCGATCTGCCGACGGTGAACATGCGGGCGAACTCCGGCGGGAGCGATACGCTGTTCGTCACCGGCCTGAAGCTGAAGACCACCTCGTGGCGCATCGAGGCGAGCAAGTCGCTGCTCGTGTTCGGGATCTTCGGCGGCGTCGGCAAGGACAAGTATCAGTCGTCGGTGGACGAGGTGCGGGCGTCGGTGAACACCAATAGCGTGTTCGGCCGGGCCAACGCGACCCTTTCTCCCTCGCCGGCGCAGTCGCTCGACCGGACGAACATCTTCGCCGGCGTGAAGCTGAACCTGGTGATCTTCAAGCTCGCGGCGGAGATCGGTCAGGCGTCCGGGGGCGACGTGACGACCTTCAACACCTTCTCGGGCTCGGCGCCGAACGCTTCGCGCACCTACGGCTCGGTGGGCCTCCGCTTCGGCTTCTAGCGCCATGCGAGGGGGTGAGCGCGCGGCGGCGCCGGAGGATGGCGCGTGGATGCGCCGCGCGCACACCCTCGCCGAGCGGGGATGGGGACAGACGGCGCCGAACCCGATGGTCGGCGCCGTCGTCGTCCGCGATGGCGCCGTCGTGGGGGTGGGGTGGCACACTCGTTACGGCGACGCGCACGCCGAGGTCGAGGCGCTGCGATCGGCTGGCGACCGGGCCCGCGGAGCGACGATGTTCGTCACCCTCGAGCCGTGCAATCACGAGGGACGCACGCCGCCCTGTACGGAGGCCATCCTCGCCGCGGGAATCCGGCGCGTCGTCGTCGCCGTCGCCGACCCGAACCCGGCGGCGGCCGGGGGAGCTGACCGGCTGCGGGAGGGCGGGGTCGAGGTGGCGATCGGCCTCGGCGAGGCATCGGCCCGCGAGCTGAATGCTCCCTTCTTCCATGCCCTGACCTCCGATCGTCCCTTCGTGCAGCTCAAGCTCGCGCTCTCGCTCGACGGCGCGATGTCGGACCAGACGCGGCGCCAGGGATGGCTGACCGATCACGA
>JBIOHU010000138.1:0-5795 GCA_044449225.1 Gemmatimonadales bacterium
CCGTCATGCTACTCGTTGAACTGTCCCATCCGGAGAAACTTGTCGCGCCGGCGGCGGACGAGCTTGTCCGGTTTGTACCGGCGCAGATCCTCGAGCTGGCTCACCAGCGTGTCGTGCACCGCCGCCGCCGTCGCTTCGTGATTCGAATGCGCGCCGCCCACCGGCTCGGGGATGATCTCGTCGATCACGCGCAGCTCGAACAGGTCGGGCGCGGTGATGCGGAGCGCCGTCGCCGCGCGCTCGCGGTTCTCCAGCTTGCCGTCCTTCCAGAGGATCGCCGCGGCGCCTTCCACGCTGATCACCGAATAGACGGCGTTCTCCATCATGTTCACCCGGTCGGCGACGCCGAGCGCCAGCGCGCCGCCCGAGCCCCCCTCGCCGATCACCGTGGCGATGATCGGCGTCTCGAGGCGGCTCATCTCGAACAGGTTGCGCGCGATCGCCTCGCTCTGGCCGCGCTCCTCGGCGCCGAGACCGGGCCAGGCGCCGGGCGTGTCGATGAAGGTGATCACCGGCACGTGGAACTTCTCGGCGAGCTTCATGAACCGCAGCGCCTTGCGGTAGCCCTCGGGATGGGGCATGCCGAAGTTGCGGCGCAGGTTCTCCTTGGTGTCGCGGCCGCGCTGATGGCCGATGACCATCACCGTCTCGCCGTCGAGCCGTGCCCACCCACCGATGATCGCCGGGTCCTCGCGAAAGGCGCGGTCGCCGTGGAGCTCGATGAAGTCGGTGAAGCAGAGCTGGAGGTAGTCGTCGGTGAGCGGCCGCTTGTTGCTGCGCGCCACCTGCACCCGCTGCAGCGGGGTGAGGGTGCGGTAGATCTCCTCGCGCAGGTCGTGGAGGTTCCGCTCGAGCGAGGCGATCTCGGTCGCCACGTCGAGCTGGCGCTCGCCGGCGAGCGTCTTCAGGTCGTCGATCTGCCGCTCCAGCTCGAAGATCGGCTTCTCGAACTCCAGGGTCGCAGTCGCCATCCGTTGTCAGCTCCCGCGGACGAGGCGGACGCGCTCGGTGCCGAGCAGCGCCCGCAGGTCGGTCAGCGCGGCCTGGGTGGCCGCGAGTCTGATCGAGCGCGACTTCAGACGCGCCCGTGTGCCGTTGCCATCGTTCCAGCCCAGCTCGAGCGGCGGCGCACCGCTGTGCGCAGTGGCGTGGGCATCGATCACCGCCCGCACGTCCGACATCGCCTCCGGGGACAGCGCCTCGCCCGACGCCAGCTCGATCGAGATCGAGACCTGCCCGTTCAGGCGAAGCTCGGCGAATGGCGTCACCGACTCCACGATGAAAGTGGGGTTGTCCGCATCCTGATCGCGCCGGGAGTAGCCGCCCTTCATCAGGACCGGCACGTCGCTGCGGACCCGGTCGGCGAGCAGCCCCCAGTTCTCGGGGAAGACCAGTACCTCGGAAGATCCAGAAAAATCCTCCACTGTCAACCGGGCGAACTCCGCCCCCGACCGTTTGCTGACCTGGCGCTTGATCGCGGTCACGACGACGCCGAGCGCCATCGGCTCGGGATTCCAGGCGCCGAGCTGGCTGACGGAGTGGGTGGCGAACAGCTCGCACTCGACGCGAAAGGGCTCGAGCGGGTGGCCGCTGATGTAGAAGCCCAGGATCTCCTTCTCGCGCGTCAGCCGCTCCGACTCCGCCATCGGGGCGACGTTGGGGAGGGTGCGCGGCGCGTGGGTGGTCTCGCCGGCGTCCGAGACGAGCCCGAAGAGCGACGCCTGGCCCATCGCCTTCTCCTGCTGCCGGAGCGACGCTTCCTGCATCGCGCCATCGAGGGCGGTCCAGTACTGCGCCCGATGGCCGCCGAGGCCGTCCACCGCGCCCGACGCGATGAGCGCTTCGAACACGCGCCTGTTGCAGGCGCGCAGGTCCACCCGGTCGGTGAAGTCGTGGAAGGTGGTGAACGGCTGCTCGTCGCGCGCCGCGAGGATGGAGTCGATCGCGTTGCGGCCGACGTTGCGGATGGCGCCGAGGCCGAAGCGGATGCGCTTGTCGTCGAGCACGGTGAACTTGTAGCCGGACTCGTTGACGTCGGGAGGCAGCACCTCGATCCCGAGCTCGCGCGCCTCGTTGATGAACTTCACCACCGCGTCGGTGTCGCCGATGGACGACGAGAGGATCGCGGCCATGAAGTCGGCCGGATGGTGAGCCTTGAGCCAGGCCGTGTGGAAGGAGACGACGGAATAGGCGACGGCGTGCGACTTGTTGAAGCCGTAGCGGCCGAAGGTCTCGATCTGTCCGGCGAGCTCCTCGATGATCTTGCGGTCGTGGCCCCGGGCGGTGGACTTCTCGATGAACTTGGCCAGCTCCGCCCTGATGAGCTCCGGGTCCTTCTTGCCGACCGCCTTGCGGAGGACGTCGGCTTCGGCGAGGGAGATGCCGGCCAGCGTCTGCGCCAGCCTCATCACCTGCTCCTGATAGGTGATGACGCCGTAGGTGGACTGGAGGATCGGCTCGAGCTCGGGGAGCGCGTACGTCACCGGCTCCTCGCCGCGCTTCCGGCGCTGATAGACCTTGTGCATGCCGGCGTCGAGCGGGCCCGGACGCATCAGCGCGTTGGACGCGACGAGATCGTCGAACCGGTCGCAGCGAATGGAGCGCAGCATGTCGGTCGCCAGCGCCGACTCGAACTGAAAGACGCCGATCGTCCGGCCGGCGCGGAGCATCCGGTAGGTGTCGGGGTCGGCGAAGTCGATCGCGTCGAGGTCGGGGCGCGTGCCGGTGCGGCGCTCGACGTTGTCGAGCGCGTCGCGGATGACGGTGAGGGTGGTGAGGCCGAGGAAATCCATCTTGAGCATGCCGGCATGCTCGAGACAGTTCATGTCGTACTGGGTGACGATCACCGTCTCGTCGGCACCCGCGCCGGCGCCCTTGCTGTTGACGGTGAGGATCGGGACGTAGTCGTCGAGCGGGCCGGGCGCGATGACGACGCCGGCGGCGTGGACGCCGGTGTGGCGCGACAGCCCCTCGAGGGAGATCGCGTAGTCGAGCAGCGCGGTGTAGCGGTCCTCCGTGCGGTAGAGCTTCCTGATCTCCGGCACCTGCTCGATCGCCTCCTTCACCGTGAGCGAATAGGCGGGCCCGTTCGGGATCAGCTTGGCGAGGGCGTCGGTCTCCGCCGGCGTGAAGCCGAGGGTGCGTCCGACGTCCTTGATCGCCGCACGGGACTTCATGGTGCCGAAGGTGACGATCTGCCCCACCGACTCCTTGCCGTACTTCTGCCGCACGTACTCGATCACCTCGCCGCGCCGCTCGAAGCAGAAGTCGACGTCGATGTCGGGCATCGAGACGCGCTCCGGATTGAGGAAGCGCTCGAAGAGCAGATCGTACTTCAACGGGCAGACGTCGGTGATGCGCAGTGCGTAGGCGACGAGCGAGCCGGCCGCCGAGCCGCGGCCGGGCCCGACCGGGATGTCGCGGTCGCGCGCCGCCTTGATGAAGTCGTAGACGATGAGGAAGTAGCCGGCATAGCCGGTGCTGGTGATGACGCCGAGCTCGTAGTCGAGCCGACTCTTCACCTCCGGAGCCAGCACGTCGCCGTAGCGCTCGTGCGCGCCCGCGGTGGCGAGCTGCACCAGCATCTCGTTCTCCGACGCCACGCCGGCGGGGAGGGGAAAGGAGGGGACGTAGTACTTCTTCTCGAAGGCGAAGCCCGCCTCGTCGGCGATCTTCAGAGTGTTCTCGAGCACGTCCGGCCGGTCGGGAAATCGCTCGCGCATCTCCGGCGCGCTCTTGAAGTAGAGCCCCCGGTCGTAGTGCATCCGGTTCTGGTCGGCGAAATCCTTGCCGAGCCCGATGCAGAGCAGGACGTCGTGCGCCTGATGGTCGCCGGCGTGGAGGAAGTGAGCGTCGTTGGTGGCGATGACGGGGAGGCCGAGCTCCGCGCCGAGCCGCAGCACCGCGGCGTTGTGAGTCGCCTGGCCCTCGGAGTCGTGGGCCTGGACCTCGAGGTAGTAGCGATCGCGGAAGACGTCGGCGTACCAGGCGGCCGCCTCACGCGCCCCCGCTTCGTCGTTCACGGCCAGCTTCTGGGCGATCTCGCCGGCGAGGCAGGCAGAGCTGACGATGATCCCCTCGTTGTACTTCGCCAGCAGCTCGCGATCGACTCGCGGCTTGGAGTAGAAGCCCTCGGTGTAGGCGAGGGAGGAGAGCTTGACGAGATTCCGGTAGCCGGCGAGATCCCGCGCGAGGAGGACGAGATGGTAGTACGGCTTGGAGGCCGGCGTGGCCCGTCCCTTCACGCGGCGGTCGCCCGGGGCGACGTACGCTTCCATGCCGATGATCGGCTTGAGCCCGACCTTCTTCGCCTTCTCCTGGAACTCCCACGCCGCGTGCAGATTCCCGTGATCGGTGATGGCGAGCGCGGGCTGCTCGAGCTCCTGCGCGCGGGCGATCAGGTCGTCGATGCGATTCGCGCCATCGAGAAGGGAATACTCCGAGTGGCAGTGGAGATGGACGAAGGACATCTTGGGAAGAATAGCGATGCCGACAGTCCGCGTCAAAGGCGGACGGACGATGACCCAAGCGCCTAAGTGCCTGAAATAAAACGATTTATCACGGTGCGATCAGTGCTGCGCGCGCTCGTGGCGCTGGCGCTCGTGGTCGTCGCGCTGATCGTCGTCACGCCGACGGGGCGATATCTCGTCCGGGGTGCGTGGGAAGAGGCGAAGATCCTCTGGCATCGCCGGCCGATCAGCGAACTGATCGCCGATCCGGCGACGCCGGCTCCGCTGCGCACGAAGCTGGAGCTGGTGCTGGCGGCTCGCGCCTTCGCCAGCGACTCGCTCGGTCTGCGAGCGCGCCAGAGCTTCACGACGTTCAGCCAGACTGGGCGCGACACGCTGACGCTCGCCCTCTCCGCCGCCTATCGGGACAAGCTGAAGGCGTACACCTGGTGGTTTCCCGTGGTGGGACGGGTGCCGTACAAGGGGTACTTCGACTTCGCCGAGGCGCGCCGGCAGGAGAAGGCGCTGCACGACCGGGGATTCGACACCCGGCTCGGCGCGGTCTCGGCGTTCAGCACACTGGGCTGGTTCAACGACCCGTTGCTGCCGTCGACCCTCCACGCCGACACGCTGACGCTGGCGAACACGGTGATCCACGAGCTGACCCACAACACCTATTACGCGCCGGGCGGGGCGGTGTTCAACGAGAGCTTCGCCAACTTCGTCGGCGCGCGGGGGGCGGAGCGGTTCTTTCTCTCGCAGGGGGACACCTCCGCCGCGGCGGAAGTGGCGGCGCGCTGGGAGGACGAGAAGGTGCTCGGCCGGGTCTGGGCCGCGCTGTATGCGCGCGTCGATTCGGTGTTCAAAGCCCATCCGGGGGAGGACGCGATGCACGTGGCGCAGCGGATCGGGCTGCGCGACTCGATCTTCGCCGTGGCGCGCGACCGCTTCGTCCAGGAGCTGGGGCCGCAGCTGAAGACGATCAGCGTGCCGGCGGTACAGCGGATCCGGCTGGACAACGCGATCCTGATGTCGCGGCGGGTCTATCTCACCGACCTGGACGACTTCGACGCCGTGCTGGCGAAGAACGAGGGCGACCTGCGGCGGACGGTGGCGCAGGTCATCGCGGCGGCGAAGGGGGAGGAGGGGAAGCCGTTCGACGGGGTTCACAGACTGCAACGGCGGTGAATGGTGAATGGTGAAGGGTGAATGGTGAACTGCGTGTGGGACGTGAACTACCCGTGAGACGTGAATCGTGAGACGTGACGGCGTCAGGGGCGGCGGCGGGCGACGAAGGTGCCGGAGTAGTAATCGACGGCGCAGCAGCCGAGGTAGGTATTCCAATCC
>JBIOHU010000139.1:0-5765 GCA_044449225.1 Gemmatimonadales bacterium
CCCATGATCGACGCGATCTGGCTCACCGGCCCGAACCAGGCACGGGTCGAGAATGTGGAGGAGATCGTCGACGCGCTCCAGCGCGGGCGGGGCACCCTGCGCGGCATCGCCTGCGAGAAACCGCTGGCGCGCAACGTGGCCGAAGCGAAGGATGTCGCGCGCCTGGTGAAAAAGGCCGGCCTGATGCACGGCTACCTCGAGAACCAGGTGTTCGCGCCGCAGATCGAGGCGGGACGGAGCCTTCTCTGGGCGCGCGGCGCGGCGACGACGGGGCGCCCGTATCTCGCGCGCGCGGCGGAGGAGCACAGCGGTCCGCACATGCCCTGGTTCTGGCAGGGGGCGCTGCAGGGGGGTGGCGTGCTGAACGACATGATGTGCCACTCGGCGCTCGTCGTCCGACACCTCCTGACGAAGCCGGGCGCTGCGCTCGCCACCGTGAAGCCGACGCGCATCACGGCGCACATCGCGTCGCTCAAGTGGACGCGGCCGGCGTACGCGAAAAAACTGGCGAAGGCACAGGGGCGCGAGGTGGACTACGCACGGACGCCGAGCGAGGATTTCGCCAGCACGACGATCGAGTTCGAGACCGACGACGGCTACACCGTGCTCGGAGAGGCGTCCACGTCGTGGAGCTTCGTCGGACCGGGGCTGCGACTGTCGGCCGAGCTCCTCGGCCCCGAATACTCGATGGCGTGGAACAGCCTCGACGCCGGCCTGAAGCTGTTCTTCAGCCGCGAGGTGAGAGGCCGAGCAGGGGAAGATCTGGTAGAGAAACAGAACGCCGAGATCGGGCTGATGCCCGTCGTGGCGAACGAAGCGGTGGCGTACGGCTACGAGGCCGAGGACCGCCACTTCGTCCGCTGCTTCCTCGGCAAGGAGACGCCGCTGCTCACCTTCGACGACGGGCTCGACGTGGTGCGGGTGCTGATGACCGCGTACCGGAGCGCCGAGGAGGGACGCACGATCGACTTCCCGCCGCGCGGCCTCGATTCATTCGTGCCGGCGGTAGCGCGTGGCGCGTGGAAACCGCCGAAGCAGGGAGCGTGATGGCGCGTCGTCGCGTGCTGGTGGAGGCCTGCGTCGACGCGATCGATGCAGCGATGGAGGCGGAATGGGGCGGGGCGGACCGGATCGAGCTGTGTGGCGAGCTGCTGCAGGGCGGCGTGACGCCGAGCGCGGGATTGATCGAGGCAACGTGGGACCAGGTCACCGTCCCGCTGTTCGTGCTGATCCGGCCGAGGTCGGGCGATTTCCTGTACACCCACGACGAGCTCGACGTGATGGAGCGCGACATCAGGGTCGCGCGGTCGCTTCACGCCGACGGCGTCGTGGTCGGGGCGCTGACGACCGACGGAGAAGTGGACGTGGCGGCGATGCGCGGCCTGCTCGACGTCGCCCGCCCGATGAAGGTGACGTTTCATCGCGCGTTCGACTTCACGCGCGACCAGGACGAGGCGCTGAACGCGCTGCTCGACCTGGACGTGGACCGCGTGCTGACGTCTGGGGGAGCGGTGACGGCGCTCCAGGGGGCGCAGACGATCGCGCGGCACGTGCTGCGCGCTGGCAGCGACCTCACCATCCTCGCCGGCGGGTCGATCACCGCGGCGAGCGCGGCGGAAGTCGTACGCCGGACCGGCGTGCGTGAGATCCACGTTCGCGCCGCCGAGCGTGTGGAGAGCGCGATGCACCATCGTCGGCGCGACATTCTGCTCGGCCGGCCGCAGCAGCTCGGCGATTATACGCGCTCGGTCGCCCGGCAGGAGTTGGTGCGTGAAGTGGTGAGCTCGCTCGGCGACTGACGCCGCCTCACTCGCGGCCAGCGCTCACCACGGGCGTCAGCAGGTCGCGCCAGATCGCGTAGCCGGCGGCGTTCATGTGCAGCCCGTCCTCGAGGAACAGGTCGCGCCGCGGCCGGCCGAGCGAGTCGAGCATCGGCGTGAAGACGTCGACGAAGCGGAGCGAGAGATCGGTGGCCGCGTAGAGTCGCACGAGACGGTTCGTCTCGCGGAAGCGATCGAGGATCGCCTGCCGAGCGATGCTCGGCTTGACGGCGATGAAGGCGATCGGCGTGCCGGGCAGGTCGCGGTGCACGATGGCGACGAAGGACCGCAGCTCGGCGAGCACGGTGGCGGGGGTCTTTCCCGCCGCGAGGTCGTTGTCGCCGGCGTAGAGCACGATGAGGCGCGGCCGGTAGGGGACGACGATCCGGTCCGCGAAGGCGACGACGTCGCTCAGCTCCGATCCGCCGATGCCGCGGTTGATCACCGGCACGCCGGGGAAATCGGCGACGAGGGTGGTCCACATCCTGATCGACGAGCTGCCGACGAACAGTACCTCGTGCGGCGCGGGGAGATGAACGCGGTCGGCCGAGTCGAAGCGCGCGAGCTCGGTGGCATACGGTCCGGCAATCGGGGACGACGGTGGAGCTGGCGCGTGGGCGCAGGCGCCGAGGAGAGCGAGGAGGAGGAGGAGATGGAAGCGGCGGCGCATCGCTGGTGATGAAAGCACGAGAGCGTCCGGACCGCTAGGTCCGGACGCTCTCGCTCGCAACAGGTGGTGCGGCTCAGTGAGTGATGGCGACGAACCAGCCGGCGATCACCGGTCCGCGCGGCCCACGGCGGCCGGGCTGCGGGGCGGGGGAGCCGGCGGGCGGCGGCCCGTACTCGGGCTGGAAGAGATAGGCGGTGTGAGAGACCGGATCGACGGCGATCGTCTTCGCGCCCGGCACCGTCTGCACGGTGGCGATCGTGGTGTACTTGTCCGGCGAGTCCTGATGGACGACGGTGACCGTACCATCGCGGCCGGCGGGGATGTAGATCAGTTTCTGGGTCGGATCCCAGCCGAGCGCGTCGACGCCGTCGCCGTTGGCGATCGTCGCGACGATCTTGCCGTTCGAGGCGTCGACGACGACGGAGGTCTTGCCGCAGCCGGAGAAGATCCGGTTCGACGCCTGGTCGTAGGCGATTCCGGTCGGGCCGTCGCAGGGGGCGATCGGCCACGAGGCGATCGCCTTCATCGTCTTCGCGTCGAGCACCTGGATCGTGCTCTTTCCTTCGTTGTTGACGAAGATCCGGCCGTGGCCGTCGCTCGCCGCGCCTTCGGGACCGTTGTCCTCGAGCTCGGCGGTGCCGGTGATGTCGCCGCTCGACGGATCGATGGCGACCGCGGTGCCGATCGGGCGGCTGTGGCTGGTGAGGATGACGCGGTTGTCGGCCTGATCGTACATGATGCCGTCGAGGCCCCCCGTCGCGACCTTGATCCGCTTGATCGTCGCCAGGGTCTTGAGGTCGAACATCGTGACCGTGGAGTCGCCGCCGTTCGTGGTGAAGCCGTGATTCACCGCCGGGACGAGCGCGATGCCGTGAGTGCGCGGGGTATCGGGGATATCGCCGATCACCTTGCCGGTCCTGCCGTCGACGACCATGACGTGAGTGCCGCGGGAGACGAAGACGCGGCCCGTGCCGGCTTCGGCCGTCAGGTAGTCGGTGCCGCCGTCGCCGCCGATGTTGTACTTGGCGACCTTGAACGATTGGGCGCTCGCGACGCTCGGCGATGCGGCAATCGCGGCAGCGAGCAAAGCGGCAGCAACGACGAAGCCTCTGGTCATGCAGTTCTCTCCTGTGGATGCGAAGCGATCGAACGGATCGTGGTGAAGGTAGAGACGGGAAGCTGTCGGGAGGATGACATGAGCGCCAGCGCAGGTTGCCGATTCGCACATGTGTCCGCATGTTCGGCCACCCGGATCCGACCCGCACTCCTCCGATGATGCCGTCCAGCCTGTTCATCCGCCGCGTCGTGCTCTCGATGGCGACGATCGCGCCGACGCTCCCCGCCGCCGCCCAGCGCCCGCTCACGATGGCCGGTCGATCGGTGGTCTACGCCCCGCACGGCGTGGTGGCGACGAGCCAGCCGCTGGCGAGCGCCGCCGGCCTGGCCGTGCTCCAGCGCGGCGGCAACGCCATCGACGCCGCCGTCACCGCCGCCGCGGTGCTGTCCGTCGTCGAACCGATGATGACGGGGATCGGCGGCGACATGTTCGCCATGGTCTGGATCGGCAAGGAGCACCGGCTGGTGGCGCTCAACGCCAGCGGTCGCGCCGGAGCGCGCATGACGCGCGAGGAGCTGCTGCGGCGCGGACGGACGAGCATGCCGAACCGCGGCGTCGAGACGGTCACCGTGCCCGGCGCGCTCGCTGGCTGGGACGAGCTCCTGCGGAAGTACGGCACGATCACCCTTGCCGAAGCGATCGCGCCGGCCATCCGCTACGCCGAAGAGGGATATCCGGTCACACCGATCATCTCCGACGACTGGAAGGCCGAGGAGGGGAAGCTCGCCCGCGACTCGACGGCGAAGGCGACGTTCATGCCGAATGGCCACGCGCCGGCGGCCGGCGAGTGGTTCCGGAATCCGGACTACGCCCGCACGCTGCGCGAGATCGCCGCTGGAGGACCAGCGGTCTTCTACGGCGGAGCGCTCGGCCAACGGATCGTCGCGCACACGCAGAAGCTCGGCGGCTTCCTCACGATCGAGGATCTCAGGGCGAACAAGGCGACGTGGGTGACGCCGATCTCGGTGGTGTTCAAAGGATATCGCGTGTGGGAGCTGCCGCCGAACAACCAGGGCGTCGCCACGCTCGAGATGCTAAAGATCCTCGAGCCGTACGACCTGAAGGGGATGGGACACAATTCCGCGGCTTATCTCCACCATCTCATCGAGGCGAAGAAGCTCGCGTACGCCGATCTCGCACGCTACGTGGGCGACGCCGACCATCTGGTGATGCCGGCGGAGCGGATGCTGTCGGACGAATTCATCGCCGAGCGTCGCAGCCACCTCGACGAATCGCGCGCGCAGGAGCAGGTGGATCCGGGGCCGGCGCTCACGTCGAGCGAGACCATCTATCTCACCGCCGCCGACAGCGCGGGGAACATGGTGTCGTTCATCAACAGTCTGTTCGACGAGTTCGGCTCGGGGATCGTGGTGCCGGGCACCGGCTTCGCGCTGCAGGATCGCGGCGCGGGCTTCACGATGGAGGCAGGGCTGCCGAACACCGTGGCGCCGGGGAAACGCCCCTTCCACACGCTGATTCCGGCGTTCGTTTCGCGGCCGGGCCCGACGCCGGCCGCCGATGGACTCGGGGACACTCCCTACATGAGCTTCGGACTCATGGGCGGCGCGATGCAGGCGCAAGGGCACGTGCAACTGCTGCTCAACCTGTTCGTGTTCGGGATGGACATCCAGCAGGCGATCGACGTTGCGCGCTTCCGGCATCTCGGTGGCATGACCGTGACGATCGAGTCGGCCGTCCCCGACAGCGTCCGCACCGCGCTCACGCGGATGGGGCACGTCGTGACGGAGGCGCAGCGTTCACAGATGGGTGGGTCGCAGGCGATCATCCGGCTGCCGCGCGGCTATGCGGCGGGATCGGATCCGCGGAAGGACGGGATGGCGGTGGGCTACTGAGGATCGCTAGCCGTCGCGTCGCCGGCACCGCATACTCCGATGATGAGACTTGACCGACTCCTTCCCGCCCTCGGCGCCGCGGCCGCCATCGGCTGCGCGACGGTTCGCACGACGAATCCGGCTCGGCAGCCGGCATTCATTCCGCATTCGCAGTGGGAATCGCGGCCGCCGCTCGGATATGCCGCCGACGCGAACCGACGCAACGAGCCGACTGGCGGGACGCTCGTCTTCCACGATCTGTCGGTCACGGTGCTCGGCACCTCCGCCGATTCCACCGGCATCGCGGCCGACTCCGGCAAGGCATC
>JBIOHU010000140.1:0-5757 GCA_044449225.1 Gemmatimonadales bacterium
GTGTCCAGTCTGTTCGATTTGGGTCTTAACCCGCTTGTTTTCCAGCTTCCGTCTACCCGCTTGGTTCAACCCGGGGTTTTATTCGGCGGGGCCCCCGGGGGGCCGCCGCCGATGACATTCTACGCATCGGACACCCGGTGCGCACCGGTCGCGAGATCGCCGCGTCCGCCCGCGGGGCTGGCGTCACACCTCGAGCTGGTCGCCCTCGCGGGCGACCGCGGCGTACAGCACCGGCATGAGGAAGATGCTGATCAGCAGCCGCGAGAACAGCCCTCCGACGATCACGATCGCGAACGGCCGCTGGGAATCCGATCCGACGCCAGTGGAGAACGCCGCCGGCAGGAGACCCAGCGCCGCGACCAGCCCGGTCATCAGGATCGGTCGCAATCGGAGCAGCGATGCCTCGCGCGTCGCGTCGACGATCGACCGTCCCTGCTGCCGCAGCTCGTTGGCGTACGAGATGAACACCACCGCCGTCTGCACGGACACGCCGAACAGGGCGAGGAATCCGATCCCCGACGAGACAGAGAACGGGGTGTTCGAGATCCACAGGGCGAGCACGCCGCCGAGCGGCGCCGAGAGAATGACGCCGGCGACGGTGATCGCCGGAAACTTGAAGTTCTGATAGAGCGCGAACAGGAGGAGGAAGATCAACGCGAGCGTTGCCGGGATGACCAGGCGGAGCTGGCCGCGCGACGCCGTGTACTCCTCGTACTCGCCGCCCCACACCGTGCGATAGCCGGCGGGAAGCTTCACCCGCTCGGAGACCTGGCGCTCGGCGTCCTGCACCGCGCCGGCCAGATCGCGACCCTCGACGGAGTACTGAATGCCGATGTATCGCGAGTTGTCCTGCCGATAGATGAACGACGCACCGGTGTTGACGCCGATCGTCGCCAGCTCGCGCAGCGGCACCTGCGCACCGCCTGGCGTGGAGACGAGGATGCTGCCGATCTGCTCCGGAGTTCCGCGATACTGTGGCTGCAGCCGGACGACGAGGTCGAAGGTCCGCTCCCCCTGCACCACCTGCGTCGCCGCGGTGCCCCCGACCGCGGCCTCGATCAGCCCATTGACGTCGGCGACACTCACGCCGTACTGCGCGAGCTTGCCGCGATCGACCGCGATCGTGAGACTCGGTTGTCCCAGCTCCTGGACGAGCGTGACGTGCGTGATCCCCGCGACGCCGTTCAGGACGCGTGTGATCTCCTTGCCGCGCTGCTCCAGCAGGTCGAGGTCCGATCCGAACAGCTTGACGTCGAGAGAGCTCTTCAACCCCGTTTCGGCCTCGTCGACCGCGTCCTCCGCCGGCTGGGTGTAGTTGAAGTTCACGCCGGGAAATGCCGAGAGCTTCTCGTTCATCGCGGCGATGAGCGCCTGCTTGTCGCGATGGGCGCCCTTCCACTCACCGTACGGCTCGAGCCCCACGTAGAACTCGGCGTTGAAGAAGCCGGTCGGATTGGTGCCGTCGTCCGGCCTCCCGTGCTCGGACGTCACCACCGTGACCTCGGGAAAGGAACGGATCACGGCGCGGATCTGCGGCACGATCTTCGACGACTCGTCGAACGAGATGGTGTACGGCATCGTCGCCCGGACCCAGATCGCCCCCTCGTCGAGCTTCGGCATGAATTCGGCGCCGACGGCGGCGAAGACGATCATCGCGACGACGAACAGGGCACACGAGGCGCCGATCACGACGCGCACGTGCTGCAGGCTCCACTCCAGCCCCGACGCGTACCGCTCCTGGATCCATCGGAAGGCAACGTTCCGGCGTTCGGCGACCCCTTTCCGCAGGAAGAGCGCGCACAGCACGGGAATCACCGTCAGCGTGACGAGCAGCGAGCCGATGAGCGCGAAGATCGTCGTGTCCGCCATCGGCTCGAAGAGGCGGCCGGACGGCCCGCTGAGGACGTAGATCGGCAGGAAGCTCGCGACGATCACGCCGACCGCGTAGACGATCGGGCGGTCCACTTCGGCCGCCGCCGCGGCGATGATCCGGTGGACGCTGACGTCCCCCTCGCCGCGCTGGGCGAGCTGCCGATAGATGTTCTCCACCATCACCACGGCGCCGTCGACGAGAATGCCGAAATCGATGGCGCCGATCGACAACAGGTTCGCCGGGATGTGCTTGAGGTCGAGACAGATGAAGGCGAACAGCAGCGAAAGGGGAATCGCCGTCGCGACGATGAGTCCCGAGCGCACGTCGTACAGGAAGAAGATCAGCACGACGATGACGAGCAGGATGCCGTGGAACAGATTGTCGCGCACCGTCCGGATCGTCAGCGCCACCAGATCGCTGCGGTCGTAGAACGGCCGCACCTTCACGTCGCTCGGCAGGATGCCGTGGTTCAGCTCCGCCGTCTTCCGCTCGACGCCCTGGAGCACCGTCTGGGCCTGCTCGCCGGTCCGCATGAGGACGATCCCCTCGACGGCATCGTTCCGGTTCATGAAGCCGAACTGGCCGAGGCGCGGCGCATGGCCGATCACGACGTCGGCGACCTCCTTGACGAGTATGGGCGTCCCGTTGTTCACCTTGAGGACGACATTGCCGATGTCTTCGATGGTGCTGACACGGCCGAGGCCGCGCACGTAGTAGAACTGTCCCCCCTCGGCGTAGAATCCGCCACCGGCGTTGCCGTTGTTCGCATTGAGCGCCGTCGCGACGTCTCCCACCGACAGCCCTGCCCCGGCGAGCTTCGTCGGATCCACCAGCACCTGGTACTCCATCGTCTCGCCGCCGAGCGAGGAGAGATCGGCGACCCCGGGCACCGAGCGATATTGCTTGTCCAGCACCCAGTCCTGCAGGATTTTGAGCTCCATCGCCGAGCGGTCGGGACTGTCCAGGACGTAGCGATAGACCAGTCCCGACGGCGAGGTGAGCGCGCTCATTCCCGGCGTCACGCCATCGGGCACCGCGATGTCGGCGATCCGCTCGAACGCCTGCTGCCGAGCGAAGTAGTTGTCGGTGCCGTCCTCGAAGGTGAGGCGAACGTCGGACAGCCCGTAGAGCGACATCGACCGGACGACCTTCAGATGGGGCAGCCCGTTCATTCCGTTCTCGACCGGCACGGTGATCAGCCGCTCCACCTCCTCTGCCGCGTGCCCCGGCCACTGTGTCACGATCTCGACCATCGGCGGCGAGATGTCGGGATAGGCGTCCACCGGCAGCCGCCCCAGCGACCACAGGCCGACGCCGATCAGGGTCCCGGTCAGGATCAGAATGATCAGCGGCTGTCGAAGCGATGCCCGGACGATGCGATGCACCATCGACGGCGCCGCATGCGCCTCGAATTCGTCGGCGGTCGAGGCCGGCGTGGAGGCGCGCGACCCCGTGGTGCTCTCGTCGGGTCGCTCGCTCATTGGGAGCCCGCGAACTGGAGGAAGAGCGCGCCGTCGACGACGATCCGGTCACCGGCCCTGATTCCGGCCGTCACCTCGTACCGGTCGTCCACCCGGGCGCCGACGGTGATGCGCCGGCGCGCATATTGGTCGTTCGGTAGCGCGAGGTAGATGAAGGGAAGGTTCTGGTCGTCGCGCAGCACGGCCGACGTCGGGATCAGGAGGCCGTTGCGCCCCTCGTTTGCCCGGATGGAGACGTTGACGAGCATGTCGCGTTTGAGGATGCCGCGCGGATTCGGCGTGAGGATGCGCACCGCGGTCGCCTTCGACGCCGGGTCGACGAGCGCGCCGACGTACGCGACGCGACCGGCGATCGGGGTCGGCAGGGCGCCGGTCGTGATCGTCGCCGGTTCTCCCGCGGCGACCGCCGGCAGGTCGGACTCGAACACGTTCGCCATGACCCACACCGACGAGAGGTCGGCGATCGTGAAGCAGGGCGTCGAGCCTGCCTGAATGAGCTGCCCCTGACTCACGAGCTTCTCCACGACCGTGCCGGAAATCGGGGCGCGGATCACGGCCTGGGTCGGCGCGGTGCCCCGGTTGTCCCGCACGCTCGCCACGCTCGCTTCGTCGACTCCCAGCGCGCGCATCTGCTCGATCGCCGCATCGCGATCAGCAGCCGCGGCGGCAGCGTCCGTCTGCGCCTGCTCGAGCTCGCGACGCGGTATCGCGTCGTTCTTGAACAGTTGCGCATCGAGGTCGGCGATGCGCTGCAGGTTTCGATAGGCCGACTCGGCCTTGCGGTAGGCAGCCGTCGCGGCGGCGAAGTCGGGCGAGGTCACCGTGGCGAGGGCGTCGCCGCGGTGCACGACGCTGCCCGGATTGACGAGGATCCGCGTGATCGGCCCGGAGACCGGCGCCAGCACCTGGGTGGAGAGGTCGCCGTTGAACGCCACCGTGCCGGTGGTCTGTACCGTGGGGCGGAACGGCTCGATCGTCACGGTCGCGACGCGGATCCGGCTCGCCTGCGCCGGCGTGAGCGACAGGTTTCGCGCGGCGGCGCCGCTGTCGGCGCGCGCGGATGCGAGCGCGGTGTCGCCGCCGACGGCGGCCGGCGTGGTCGTATCCCTGGAGCAGGCGGCGAGCGCGAGGACCAGCGCGCCAAAGAGGAGTCGGTTCACGGTGCCTTCCGGGGAGGAACGTCGAAGGTGGACAATGGGACGGCGACGGCGCGCTCGAGATCGGCGCGAGAGCTGTTCGCCGCCGCGAGCGCGTCGGCGTACTGCATCTCCGCGTCGAGGAGGTTGCGGCGCGCGTCGAGAACGTCGAGCGCCGACGAGCCACCGAGTCCGTAGCTCACGGAGGCGACTCGATAGGCCTCGCGCGCCGATGGAAGGAGCTCGTCGCGCAGATAGACCGCCTGACGGAGCGCCGCGGTCGCCGTGGCATACGCGGCACGAACGTCCTGGGCGACCTGCGCCCGTAGGTCGCGAGCACTCGCCGCGAGCTCACGCTCGCGATGCTGGCTCTCGGCAATCTCGCCCTTCGTGTGCTGCCAGAAGAAGATCGGGACCGGCATGGCGATGCCGGCCGTGTAGAGCGCGCCGGTCCCCGCGCCCGCCGGTCCATAGTCGCGCTGGGCGCCGACTGTGAAGTCGGGCAGCCAGAACTCGCGCGCCAGCGCGGTCGTCGCACGCGCGCCCGCCTGCTGGGTCGCCACGCTCGCGAGCTCCGGGCGGGCCGCGAGCGCCTGCGCCTCCAGCAGATCGACGTCGGGCACGGGGGGCGGCACCTCGAGGGAATCGCTCGGCGCGATCGGGGTGCCGATCGGACGTCCGATCAGGCGGTCGAGCGCGTCCGACGCGGTCTGGATGTCGCGCGCCGTTCCGATCAGGTCGTTCTCGGCCTGCGCCAGCGAGACCTGGGCGCGGATGACATCGAGCTTTGCCGCCGTGCCTCCTTCGTAGCGTGCGTGGGTCTTCTTCAGGAAGTCCGCCGCGAGGTCGCGGCTCGCCGTGACGATGGCGTGGTGCCGGTCCGCCACGAGCAGCGCGTCGTAGCTCGCGGAGGTCTGCGCCGCGAGCACCTGACGCACCGACCGGTACGAGAGCTCTGCGGACCGCACATCCGCCGTGGCGATCCGATTGCGGAGCCGGAACTTGTCCGGAAAGGGCACGTCGAGGCCGACGACGACATTTTTCGACTGCGCCCGGCCGAGCTGGAAAAAGCCCGGCTGATCGTCGAGGGAAGCGGTCAGCCCCGGATCGGGGATCGCCGTGGCTTCGGTCCGCCGTGCCCGGGACTGGGCCGTCTGCTCGCGCGCCACCTCGAGCTGCGGATTGTCGGCGAGCGCGGCGGCGATCGCCGCGGCGCGTGTGAGCGCGAGCGAATCGCGCGCCGGTGGAGGCGTCGTCTGCGCCGCGA
>JBIOHU010000141.1:0-5738 GCA_044449225.1 Gemmatimonadales bacterium
GACCAGCCGGCGAGCGCGGCATGCGCCGCTTCGACGGCGTTGCGGATGTCCTTGCGGTTTCCTTCTCCCACCTCGCCGAGCACGCGGCCATCGTGGCCGGTGACACGGAGGGAGTAGCCCGAGTCGGGCCGTGCCTGCTTGCCGCCGATGTAGAGCTTGGCGGTGCGGTCGACGAGGGGCGCTCGATCGGCGTCGTCGAGCTCCGTCACACGGGAGGGCTGGGTCCCGACACTCGCTGCGCTCGTGCGGGATGACAGGAGGGGGGAGCCTGCGGTCGTGCGGGATGACAGGGCGGTCGCCGGACGGTCCTTCTTCAGGTACTCGTACATCCCCTCGCGGCCCCCCTCGCGGCCGAATCCGGACTCCCGATAGCCGCCGAAGCCGGCGGCGGCGTCGAAGAGGTTGGTCGAGTTGATCCAGACGACGCCGGCCTTGAGCTTCGGCGCGACGTCGAGGGCGAGGTTGATGCTCTCGCTCCAGACGGAGGCGGCGAGCCCGTACTGGGTATTGTTGGCCAGCGCGACGGCTTCGCTCGGCGTGCGGAAGGTCATGGCGACGAGCACCGGTCCGAAAATCTCGACCTGGGCGATGGTGCTCGAGGGGGACACGTTCGTGAACAGCGTCGGCGGATAGAAGCAGCCTTCGGTGGGGCAGGCCCAGGTCGGCTGCCAGAAGTCGGCTCCCTCGGTCCTGCCCTGCTCGACGAGCGAGCGGATGCGCTCGAGCTGCACCGGCGCGACTATCGCGCCCATGTCCACCGCCTTGTCGAGCGGAGAGCCGAGCCGCAGCGTCTCCATCCGTGCGCGCAGCTTGGCGTAGAGGCGATCGGCGATCCCCTCCTGGACGAGGAGGCGAGAGCCGGCGCAGCAGACCTGCCCCTGGTTGAACCAGATGGCGTCGACGACTCCTTCGACGACGGAGTCCAGATCGGCGTCGTCGAAGACGATGAACGGGCTCTTTCCCCCCAGCTCGAGGGAGAGCTTCTTCCCCGAGCCGGCGGTGGCCTGGCGGATGATGCGGCCGACCTCGGTGCTCCCGGTGAAGGCGATCTTGTCGATGTCGTCGTGCGACACGATGGCGGCCCCCGTGTCACCGTCGCCAGTGAGCACGTTGAGCACGCCGGCGGGGAGTCCCACCTCGTTGGCGAGCTCCGCGAAAGCGAGCGCGGTGAGCGGGGTGAACTCGGCCGGCTTGATGACGACGGTGCACCCTGCGGCGAGGGCGGGGGCGACCTTCCACGCCATCATCAGGAGCGGGAAGTTCCACGGAATGATCTGGCCGACGACGCCGGCGCCGTGATGGCCGGCGAACTCGGTGTCGAGGAGCTGAGCCCAGCCGGCGTGGTGATAGAAGTGCCGGGCGACGAGGGGGATGTCGATGTCGCGCGTCTCGCGGATGGACTTGCCGTTGTCCATCGACTCGAGCACGGCGAGGAGGCGCGAGTTGCGCTGCACGGCGCGGGCGAGGGCGTAGAGGTAGCGCGCGCGCCCGTGACCGCCGAGCTCCTGCCAGGCGGGAAGGGCTTTCCTCGCCGCGCGGACGGCGGCGTCGACGTCGCGCTTGGAGCCCTCGGTCACCTCGGCGATGCGCTTCCCCGTCGCCGGGTCGTCGACGTCGAAGGTGCTGCCGGGCTTCGTCCACTTGCCGTCGATGAAGTGGCCGAACTTCGCGTCGTGGCTGGCCAGCCAGTCCTGCGCCGGCTTCGGCGACTCCGGGGCGGGGCCGTACTCCATGGTGTCGAAGATCTCCCTGACTGACGTCATGATCACACCATGGGATGGCGGTGCGCCGCGGAGTAGCGCCCCGTGACGAAGTGCTCGAGCTGGCGCTCGATGTCGGTGAGCAGTCCGCTCGCCCCGAAGCGGAAGAGGTCGGGTCGCAGCCAGCGATTCCCCAGCTCGTCCTTCATCAGATACAGGTACTCGAGAGCGTTCTTGGCGCTGCGGATGCCGCCGGCGGGCTTGTAGCCCACGGCGTAGCCGGTCTGCTGGAAATACTCGCGGATCATGCGGACCATGACGAGGGAGAAGGGGAGGGTCGCGTTCACTCCTTCCTTGCCGGTGCTCGTCTTGATGAAGTCGGCGCCGGCCATCATGGCGACCATGCTGGCGCGGGCGACGTTGCCGAGCGTCGCCAGCTCGCCGGTGGCGAGGATGGCCTTCATGTGCGAGTCGCCGCAGCTCTCGCGGAAGAGCCGCACTTCATCGTACAGCGCCTGCCAGTTGCCGGTGAGGACGTGGCCGCGAGTGATGACGATGTCGATCTCCCGCGCGCCGGCGGCGACGGAGGCGCGGATCTCGTGCACGCGCTCCTCGAGTGGAGAGAGACCGGCGGGAAATCCGGTGCTCACGGCGGCGACGGGAATGCCGGTGCCGCGGAGCGCCTCGACGGCGACGGCGACGAGGGAGTGATAGACGCAGACGGCGCCGGTGGTGAGCTGCAGGTCGTCGACGCCGAGGGAGCGGGCGATGTCGTCGCGGATCGGATGCGCCGCCTTGGCGCAGAGCCGCTTCACGTTGCCGGCGGTGTCGTCGCCGGCGAGAGTGGTGAGGTCGATGAGCGAGATCGCGCGCAGCAGCCAGGCGGCCTGCCATTCCTTCTTGACCGTGCGCCGGGTTGGAATGGTGGCGGCGCGGCGCTCGACGGCAGAGCGGTTGACGCGGAGGGCGCGGACGATGTCGAGGTCGAGCGGCGTGCCCGGATTGCGCTCGACGCGGGTGTCGGTGAGGCGGGGACGGATTTCCGGCGCGGAGGAGGGCGGCGCGTCGGCGCGGGCGAGGCGGAGCGCGGGTTCTGAATTGACCTGCATTCGGGTCCCTGTCGGGATACTTGGCATGCGGGATGGATCGCCGCTCCTCAATATACGTGGCGCGGAAGGCCGGTCGAAAGACGCGAAGGGGTGGAGGCGGCGGAGGACTCTGCTCGTGACCGTGCCCCGGTCACGGCGTCAAGGCTGGAGGCCGATACTTCAACTGCCTCCCTCCCCTCCGGATGACCGCACTCGACTACCGGTCCCTGTTCGAGATCGCCAGCGACGGCATGGTCGTGATGGACTCGTCGCTGCACATCGTGCGGGCGAACGCCGCCTTCGCAGCCATGGTCGGCGTCCCGGTCGGGGAGCTCACCGGCACGCCGATCGTCGCGCTGTTCCACGCCGACGAGCTGAAGGCGAGCCCGGTGGAGACGAACGCGGTGATCCGCGAGGGCACGGGGATCACGGTGCGGCGATTCCGCCGCCCCGACGGCACGCCTCGGGAAACCGAGGTCGTGTCGAACTGCCTCGACGATGGCGGCATGCTCTGCGTCGTCCGCGACACGTCGCGGCCGATCACCGGGCCCGCCGTGCGCGACACGGAGGCGCGGTTCAGCGCCGTCGCCGAAAATATCCACGCCGGCCTCGTCGTCACCGACCTCGAGAACCGCGCGACCTTCGTCAACGGCTACATGTGCGAGCGGACCGGCTACGCGCCGGAAGAGCTGATCGGACGAAAGCTCGGGCCGATCTTTTTCGGCGTCGAGGAGCAGGAGCGACACGAGACGCGGCTGCGGCTGCGGAAGGCGGGGGTGCGCGAGGTGTACGAGGTGGCGCATCGCCGCAAGGATGGCTCCGCCTTCCTCGCCGAGGTCTCCGCCGCGCCGCTGCACGACGGCGCGGGGCGGATGATCGGCACCGTGGCGGTGGTGATCGACGTCTCGGAGCGCTACGAATGGGAGCACGAGCTGGCCGAGCGTGAGCACCGCTACCGGCTGCTGTTCGAGGTGATGCCGCTGCCGGCGTGGGTCTACGACGTGGAGAGCTACGAGTTCCTCGCGGTGAACCCGGCGGCAGTGGAACATTACGGCTACTCGGCCGAGCAGTTCCTCGGCATGACGATCCTCGACGTCCGGCCGCCGGAGGACGTGACCGGGACGAAGCTCAAGGTCCTGGCGCGCCGGCGCGGCTACGAGGCGCAGAAACACGGCTGGGGCCACCGGCACCGGAAGGCGGACGGCACGGTGATCGACGTCGAGATCGCCTCGCACTCGTTCGACTTCGAGGGGCGGTCGGCACGCGTCGTCGTGGTCAACGACGTCACGGAGGAGAACCGGATGCGGCTGCGCGAGCGCGAAGTGGAGGAGCAGCTGCTCCAGGCGCAGAAGATGGAGGCGGTCGGGCGGCTGGCGGGGGGCGTGGCGCACGACTTCAACAATCTGCTCAGCGTCGTGCTCAATGCCGCGGCGGCGTTGGAGGTGGAGCTGCCGGCGAACAGCGGGCTGCACGAGGACGTGGGAGACATCCGGCAGGCGGTGGAGCGCGGCGCGGCGCTGACACGGCAGTTGCTCGCGTTCGGGCGCAAGGAGGTGCACGCGCCGGCGCGAGTCGACCTGCACGAGGTGGTGAAGAACGTGGAACGACTGCTCGCGCGCGCGCTGGCGGGGCAGGCGACGCTGGTGGTGCGGCGTGATGCGCCGGCGGCGCTGGCGATGGCGGATGCGAGCCAGCTCGAGCAGGTGCTGGTGAATCTCGTCATCAACGCCCGGGATGCGATGCCGAGCGGCGGCACGGTGACGATCACCAGCGGGATCTCGATGCTGGACGCGACGGAGGGAGAGGCTCTTGGCGTGGCGGCAGGCGCCTACGCGTCGATCGAGGTGGCGGACACGGGAGTGGGAATGGACGATGAGACGCTCCGGCGAGCCTTCGAGCCGTTCTTCACGACCAAGGGACCGCATCGAGGCACCGGGCTCGGACTGGCGACGGTCTACGGGATCGCCAGACAGTCGGGGGGCGCCGTGCGCCTGGCGAGCGTGCCGGGAGCAGGGACGCAGGTGACGGTGCTCCTGCCAGGCGGCAGAGGAGAAGGGGTGCCGGCTGACAGCGCGCCGCCCGCCGAACGGCCGACGCTCGTGCAGAGGTCGCGAACGGTGCTCCTGGTGGAGGACGAGCCGCTGGTCCGCGCCCAGGCGCGGCGTCTGCTGGAGCGGTGCGGCTTTGCGGTGATCGAGGCGGCGGACGGCCTCGAGGGGGAGCGACAGTTCGATGCGCATCGGACGACGATCGGCGCCATCGCCACCGACGTCGTGATGCCGGGGCTGGGGGGAGTGGAGATGGTCGCGCGGCTTCGCGAGCGCGAGCCGACGGTGCCGGTGGTGTTCGTGTCCGGCTATACCGCCGAGGATCGCGATCTGGCGCTCGACGAGCGGACGGCGTTCGTGCCGAAGCCCTACACGATGGCGACGCTGTGCGGGGCATTGACGTCGGTGATGGCCGCGGTCCTCTGACCGACGCGCACCCGACCCCGGAAGCGGGTAGATTCCGGCATGGGGAGCTCAGCGAACGACGAGAACGGCGACGAGCCGCGGGACGAGGTCGAGGAGCCGAACGCGACGGGCGGGGCGCCGGAGCCGAAGGGCCCGTTCACGCGCGACAATCCGCTCACCTTCATCGTGCCGGAGCCGTTGCTGCTGCGACTGGAGCGGGTCGACCGGCCGGGCGCGGCGCCGGGCGAGCAGCCGGTGGCATTCACGCGGGCTGGACCAGGGGAGGCACTGCTGGCCGTGAACGCCTATCCGGCTCAGCTCGTGGACGCGTTCTTCGCCAGCGACGCCTTCGGCGAGCCGTTGATCGTCGTCGGGGCGGCGTGGGAGGAGGATGGCGGAGTGCGGGGTGAACTGTCGACCCTGCTGCCCGAGCGCACGATGCGGGCGATCCAGGAGAGCGTCTCGCCGGACGAGGATGACGAGGAGGAGGCCGCGCC
>JBIOHU010000142.1:0-5723 GCA_044449225.1 Gemmatimonadales bacterium
GGCTGCCGCGATCCGCGAGCACGGCCTCGGCCTTAAGGCGGCGACTATTACTCCCGAAGGGCGCGGCGACATCGGCTCGCCGAACCGGATCCTGCGCGAGGAGATCGGCGGCAAGGTGATCGTGCGCACGGGGCGCCGGATACCAGGCGTAGTTCCGCTCGGCGGCGTGTTCGCGCCGATCTCGATCGTGCGCATGGCCGTCGGCGACGCGTACGGCGCCGAGGAGTGGCGCGAGGGTGAAGGCGACAATGAGGTCGCGTTCCGCACGGAGCGCATCGAGCGTCGCATCTGCCGTGCGGTCGCGGAGTTCGCCTTCCGTCAGGCGGCGCGCACGAACGCGAAGGTCTTCGGCGGGCCGAAGTACACGGTCAGCCCGACGTACGAAGGAATGCTGAAGGAGGAGATGGACGCGGCAGCGGAGCGCCATCCCGACGTCCCGTACGAACCGCAGCTGATCGACGCCACGTTCGCATTGCTGCTCTCGACGACGGGCGAGCCGCTCGTCATCCCCGCGCTCAACCGCGACGGCGACATCCTCTCCGACCTCGTCCTTCCGCTCTTCGGGTCGATCGCGGGATCGGAGTCGCTGGTCGTGTGGTTCGAGGACGACGTCGAGCCGGCGGCGATCATGGCCGAGGCCGCGCACGGCACTGCGCCGTCGCTCGAGGGCAAGAACGTCGCGAACCCGATGGCGATGATCCTCGGCGGCGCGGCGCTCCTCTCACACGCGGGCGACGCCGGTCAGCGCGCAGGCCGCGCGGTGCGCGAAGCGTGTCTCGAAGCGGTCGCGTCGGGCGCGCGCACGGCCGACCTGGGCGGCGAGCTCGGCACGAGCGAGTTCACCGACGAGGTCATCTCCCGCGTCCGGCAGAAGCTCGAGGTCTGGTCGACGATCTAGACGGCGACGGGCAGCTCTTCGCCGTGCCACACGGCGAGGAACGCTTCGACCATCGCCGGGTCGAACTGCAAGCCGGCATTTCGTTCGAGCTCGGCAAAGGCTTCGCTGTGCGGACGCGACGAGCGGTACGGCCTGACTGACGTCATCGCGTCGAACGCATCGGCGACTGCGAGCAAGCGCGCCTCGACCGGGATCGACTTGCCGCGTAGGCCGCACGGATAGCCGCTGCCGTCCCACTGCTCGTGATGGAGGAGCACGTACGGCAGAACGTGGCGCGCGTTCGGCAGCGGCAGAACGAGCGACGCGCCGGCGCGGGGATGCGCGCGCATCTCGTCGCGCTCCTTCGGCGACAGGGGTCCGGGCTTGAGCATGACCTCCGCCGGAACGACGAGCTTCCCGACGTCGTGGATCGGCGCTGCGTGCCGGAGCATCGCGAGACGCTCAGGGCCCCAGCCGAGCAACCGGGCGACGGGCTCGGCCAGGGTGGCGACACGCGCCCCATGACCCTCCGTCTGGTCGCGCTCCTCGAGGTGGCGGACGAGTGCAGCCAGCATGCCCGACCTCAATTCCGCGGGAGGCGGGCTTTTCCTCTAGAGCTTTCTCTCCAGCCAGCGCTTCCCGTAGTGGGTCGCCAGCCATCCGAGGACGAGGACGGCCGCGAGACCGCCGGCGGCGTAGATCCCGTACTTCTGAATCCCGTCGGCTGCCGACTTCCCGCCGTAGTACGCGACGAGGCCGACGAGCGTCGCCCAGCAGATGCCTCCGGCCGCGTTCCAGAAGAGGAACCGGGCCCAATGCATGCGCCCGAGCCCGGCGATCCACGCCGCCGTGTAGCGCAGAACGGTGACGAAGCGCCCGAAGAACACCGTCTTCCCGCCGTGCTTCGCCATCAGGGCCTCGGCGCGCGGCAGCACCCGATCCGAGTACCGCTTCAGCCAGCCCCAGCGCTCGAACAGGCGGCGGCCGCCCCAGCGGCCGATGATCCAGTAGCCGAGGTTGTCCCCGACGATCGCCGCGGCCGCCGCTATCGCGATCACTTCGGCGATGTTGTAGTGCCCCTGCGAGGCGAGGACGCCGAAGAGGATGAGCGCCGTCTCGCCCGGGAGCGGGACGCCGAACGATTCGAGCATCACGACGAGGAAGAGGAGCGGCAGTCCGTGCTGGGTGATGAAGTGCGTCACGCGCGCTCCGGCCGGCGGCGGCGGAGGACCTGCAGTGCGGCGAGCGCGAGCACGACAGCCGCGACTACACCGATGCCGACCGCCGCGTCACGGACAACCGCTTCGCCCACGTAGTAGGACGCGGCGCCGACGGCGCACGCCCAGGTCACGCAGCCGGCCACGGTCCAGAGCAGAAAGCGTGCGGTGCCCAAGCCGGAGAGACCGGCCATCCAACCCAACGTCGTCCGAAGCACCGGCACGAAGCGCCCGAGGAAGAGCGCGGTCGCACCGTGCGCGCGGAAGTACTCCTCCGACCTCCGGAACCACGGCCGTGGCGAGTCGAAGCCGCGCACCCGCGCGAACGTGTACGCCGCTACCGCACCGGCGATGGAGGCAACCGCAGTCGCGACCACGATCCGCACGATGTGGCCGTGCCCGTCCGCCGCGAGCGCGGAGGCGATGACGAACGCCGTCTCGCCCGGAACGATCGCGCCGCCGGCCGCTTCGAGGAACACGAGGGCGACGACGACGCCGATTCCGTACTGCGACACGAAGTGCGCCACAGGGCCAGTCTACGGAGCGCATCTGCGGGAAGACCCGCACGCTCCCCGGCGCCGACCTGAATAGAGTGGGCACCGATGCGGGTCGGAGTAGTGCGTGAAACGGCGCCCGGAGAGCGCAGGGTCGCCCTTGTGCCCGAGACCGCGGGCAAGCTCGCGGCTGCGGGCTTCGAGATCGTCGTCGAAGCCGGCGCGGGCGACGCGGCCTCCTTCCTCGACGCGGCTTACACCGACGCAGGCGTGACGCTCGGCTCCCCCTGGGACGCGGACGCCGTCGTCGCCGTCCGGCGGCCCGACGCCGCCAAGCTCCACGACGGGCAGCTCCTCATCGGCTTCCTCGATCCGCTCGCCGATCCGGCCGGCGTCGAGAGCCTCGCCTCGCGCGGTGTGACCGCATTCGCGATGGAGTCGATCCCGCGCACGACGCGCGCGCAGTCGATGGACGCGCTCTCGTCGCAGGCCACCGTCGGCGGCTACAAGGCCGCGCTGCTGGCGGCCGAGCAGCTCCCCCGCTTCTTCCCCATGCTCATGACTGCCGCCGGCACTGTCCCGCCGGCGAAGGTGCTCGTCATCGGCGCAGGCGTCGCAGGCCTCCAGGCGATCGCGACCGCGCGGCGCCGCGGCGCCGTCGTTACCGGATTCGACGTCCGCCCTGCCGTGCGCGAGCAGATCGAGAGCCTCGGCGCGAACTGGCTCGACCTCGGCATCGCCAGCGCTGAAGGCGAAGGCGGATACGCGCGCGAGCTGACCCCCGACGAGATGAAGGCGCAACAGGCCGCACTCGAGGCGCGCATCGGCGAGTTCGACGCGGTGATCACGACCGCCGCCGTCCCCGGACGCGCCGCGCCGAAGATCATTCCCGCGTCCGCGGTGAAGACGATGCGGCCTGGATCCGTCATCGTCGACCTTGCCGCCGAGACGGGCGGCAACTGCGAGCTCACCGTTCCCGGCGAGATCGCCGTCCGCGAGAACGTGACCCTCGTCGGACTCACGAACCTGCCGTCGACGATGCCGTACCACGCGTCGATGTTGTACTCGCGCAACGTGCAGGCGCTCCTATTGCATCTCGCACCCGAAGGACAGCTCGCGCTGGACTGGGACGACGAGATCACGAAGGGCGCGTGCGTGACACGGAAGGCGGTGACCGCGTGAGCCACAACACCTTGCTGGTCTTCGAGGTGACGATCCTCGTGCTGGCGATCTTCCTCGGCTTCGAGGTGATCTCGAAGGTTCCGACGCTGCTGCACACGCCGCTCATGTCGGGCACGAACGCGATCCACGGCATCGTCGTCGTCGGCGCGATGCTCGTGCTCGGCCTCGGGCACAAAGGGCCGTTCCTCTGGATCATCGGCTTCCTCGCCGTCGTGCTCGGGTCCGCGAACGTCGTCGGCGGCTTCGTCGTCACCGACCGCATGCTCGAGATGTTCAAGAAGCGCGAGCCGCCCAAGAAGGACGGCGAGTGAGCACCAACGTCTCGAATCTCCTGTATCTGATCACGATCGTGACGTTCATCCTCGCGCTGCGGTATCTCTCCGATCCGGCGACGGCGCGGCGCGGGAACCAGATCGGTGCAGCCGGCATGGTCCTCGCGATCGTCGTCACGTGGATCAAGACGGGCGGCACCAGCTGGTGGGCGATCGCACTAGGAATGCTCATCGGCGGCGGCTTCGGAGCGGTCGCCGCGCGCAAGGTGAAGATGACCGCGATGCCGCAGATGGTGGCGCTGTTCAACGGCGTCGGCGGCGGCGCGGCGGCACTGATCGCGCTGGCGGAGCTGCACCGGATCCTGCCCGAACCGGGCCGCCCGAAGATCGACATCGGCACGGCAATCGTGCTCTCCGGGCTGATCGGCGCGATCTCGTTCTCCGGCTCGATGATCGCGTTCGCAAAGCTGCAGGAGCTGATCGGAGGCCGCCCGATCACGTATCCGGGCCAGAAGATCGTCAACCTCGCGCTGCTCGCCGCGTGTGTCGGCGTCGGTGTGGCGCTCGTCGCCGGTGTCCAGGACCAATGGCTGCTCTGGGTCGTCATCGCCGGCGCGTCGCTGTTCGGCATCCTCTTCGTCCTGCCGATCGGCGGCGCCGACATGCCCGTCGTCATCTCGCTGTTGAACGCGTTCACCGGCCTCGCGGTCGCCGTCGGCGGCTTCGAGCTCGAGAACAACGTGCTCATCGTCAGCGGCATGCTCGTCGGAGCATCCGGCACCTTGCTGACGATGAAGATGGGGCAGGCGATGAACCGCTCCATCGCGAACGTCCTCTTCGGCGCGTTCGGCCAGGTGACCGAGGCGGCGGCCGCAGTGGCAGCCGGCGACGGCGGCGCGGTGCGCTCCGCGAGCGCCGAGGACGTCGCGGTGATGCTCGCGTACGCGCACAAGGTCGTCTTCGTCCCCGGTTACGGCCTCGCGGTCGCGCAGGCGCAGCACGACGTGCGCCAGCTCGCCGACCTGCTCGAGTCGAAAGGCGTCGAGGTGTCCTACGCCATCCATCCGGTCGCGGGGCGCATGCCCGGCCACATGAACGTGCTGCTCGCCGAGGCGAACGTCCCGTACCCGCAGCTGAAGGAGATGGACGACGCGAACGGGGAGTTCTCCCGAACCGACGTCGCGCTCGTCGTCGGCGCGAATGACGTCGTCAATCCCGACGCGCGCTCGAACACGAGCAGCCCGATCTACGGCATGCCGATCCTCGACGTGGACAACTCGCAGGCCGTGGTCGTGCTCAAGCGGTCGATGAACCCGGGCTTCGCCGGCATCGAGAACCCCCTCTTCTACAACCCGAAGACCGTGATGCTGTTCGGCGACGCGAAGGAGTCGATCGTCAAACTCGCGCAGAGCGTCAAGGCGCTCTAGCGCGCTAGAGCTGCGCTTTCACTTGCTGTTTGGACCTCCGGCGCGGCCAAGTGAGAGGACGTACTCGCGCAGACGCGACACCCTCCCACCTGGTCTTACAGGAGCCCCCTTGCAGCCGTTGACCGCGACGTTCAAGATCAGCCGGTGGACAGGGGCGTCTGGAAAACGGTCATGCTCGTCGTCACAGCCATCGCGCTGTCCGTCGCCATGGCCGTTGGGCTCATCTTCGTCGCCATAGCCATCGTCGCTCACGA
>JBIOHU010000143.1:0-5715 GCA_044449225.1 Gemmatimonadales bacterium
CTGATCAGGAAGAGCACGACGACGAGGACGTTTCCCACGCCGTGCAGTCGACCGACGTGTTTGGCCCGCGTGGAGGTCGGGACGGCCAGATAGTCGATGAAGCCGAACAGCGCCGCGACCAGCCCGCCGATGATCCCCGCGCCGATCATATAGAAGGCGATCGACGCCCAGAGCGCCGTCCCCGACACCAGATGGATGATGTCGAAGATCACGGCGGTCACGAAGAGACCGATCGGAAAGGCGATCAGCATCGCGTGGATGGAGTGCCCCAACAGCTTCGCTCT
Source organism: Gemmatimonadales bacterium (assembly GCA_044449225.1). Classification (GTDB taxonomy): domain Bacteria; phylum Gemmatimonadota; class Gemmatimonadetes; order Gemmatimonadales; family Gemmatimonadaceae; genus AG11. The sequence goes on from JBIOHU010000143.1 coordinate 285, forward strand.
GCTTTCCATGCGCCGGTCCTCGTGAAGGTTCGAGGACCGGCTGGGCGCACTCCTCGTGCCGTGGACCCGGCGACCGGCCTGCGGTCGAGCATCGCGATCAACCGAACGCCCTCCTCAGCGCTCTTCCCGCCATCTCTTCCGCCTCTTTCGCCCGATCCACCACCGCGCCCATGCCGAAGAACTCGTGCGTCACGCCGGCAAAGGTCTTCTGCTCCGTCGGCACCCCCTCCCGCTGCAGCAGCACCGCCAGCAGCTCGCCGTCGCTGCGCAGCGGATCGATCTGCGCGTTGATCACGGTGACGGGTGGCAGCCCGTCGAGCCGCGCCGAAACGAGATCGATCCGCGGGTCGTTCAGGTCCGACGGCGAGCGCACATACTTGTCGAAGAACCACGCCATCATCGCCCGGTTCAGCGGTTTGGCATTCACGTTCTCGTCGTACGACGCCGACGACGTGCCGCCCGTCGCGATCGGGTAGACCGACACGACGGCCAGCGGCATCCGGAGCCCGCGATCCCGCGCCGCGATCGCCGTCGCCACCGCGAGGTTGCCCCCCGCGCTCTCGCCCGCCAACGCCAATCGCGCCGGGTCCCCGCCGATCGACGCCGCATGATCGATCGCCCACTCGTAGGCGGCGATTGCATCGTCGTGCGCCGCCGGGAATTTGTTTTCCGGCGCCACACGGTAGTTCGGCGACACGACCACCGCGTTCGCCAACGTCGCCAGCGCGCGAGCGCCACCGTCGTACACGTCCTTGTCGGCGATCACCCACCCTCCGCCATGGAAGTACACCACGACGGGAAAGGGGCCGCCGGCACCCGGCGGCGTGTACACGTTCGTCGCCATCGATGATCCGGCCGCGCCGGGAATCTCGATGTGCGACAGCGTCACGCCCGGCGGCGGCTCGGCGCTCATCCCCTGCTCGACCAGCAGATGCTGCACCGCGTCCGCCGGCGTCGGCTGCCGCCGCGCCTCCACCGCGGTCAGCGTCTCGATCGGCTTTCCGCCGAGCGACGCGAGCTGGTCGAGCACATCCTGCATCTGCGAATCCGGCCGCGCCGACTCACCCTTCGTCCGGGTCGCCGCGCTCTCGCGGGCGACCTCTCCATGCGTCATGTCCATCCTGCCTCCGTCGAATGCCGTTGGTGCGTATCGATGTCCTTCACCATTCCTGTTCGCCTCAGCTCAGCGTCGGCTTGAAGAACGGCTGCACGATCGCGATCACCTGCGCCTTCGTCAGGGGCTCGTCGAACGCCTCGCTCGCCGCCAGCGCGTCGAACCCGCTCGGCAGCTTCGGCAGCCCGGTGATGCTGACCCCGCCCTGCGTGGTGTTGTCCTCGCCGGCATAGATCGCGTCGAACGCCGCGACGACGGCGGCGCTGGGAGCGGGAGTGATGTTCCCTGCCCCCGTCGCTGCCGCACCGCCCCCGGAGATCGTGCCGCTGTACTTCACCACCGCGGGCGCGCCGGTCGTGCGGCGCAGGCGCCGGATCTTCGACGCATGCCGCGCCTCGACCGAATGGATCCGCAGCGCCGCTTCGAGCCCCGGCCGGTTGCCGAGCAGCGCCCCCGCCTGTCCCTGGGAGGCTCGCACTCCCGTGTCCTCGGCGCCCTGCGCCACGGCGAGCAGGAATGCCAGCTCCGTCGTCGCTCGCGCGAACGGGCCCGGCGTGCCGCTGCCGCGGTTGCCGCTGAAGTCGAAGCTGTCGGCGGTGAGATTGAGCGAGTTCGTCGCCCCGTTCGCCAGCAGGAAGGCGACGTGCGCCGCTTCGTGCTTCTGGATCTGCTGCACCGAGGTCACCGCCGCCGCGGGGATCTGCCCCCGCACGGTGGCGAACGCGGTGTTCTGCGCCGCCGACGAGCTCGTGCCCAGCACGGCCTTGTAGAACTCGTTCTCGAAGATCTCGAGCGTGAGGGCGAAGTTCAGCGCCGCCGTCACGTCGGCCGGTGCCTGGGCAAAGGCGTCCTTCGTCAGCGCGGCGAGCGCCACCGGCACCGAGGCCATGGCGATGCCGGCGGCCACCTTCGTGCTCATCGCCGCGCCCTGGCGGATGGCGCTGCGCCGGCTGAGCAGCCGGTCGGTGATCTCGGGGTCGATGCCGCCGAGGATCGTCGTGTCGTCGTTCATGTCGAGTTGCTCCTGTGGTCGGCGCGCGGTCACGGGGTGGCCGGCGGCGGTGCGTCGGCGGTCGGCGCGGTGATGGAAGGCTGCGTTCCGATCGAGATCATCGTCGTGACGAGCTGGGTGGCCCCGACGCGCGTCAGCACGGCGCTCGGCTCGAGCTTCACGTCGAGTCCCTGTGCGTTCACCACGTCGTCACCGGCGAAGCGCGTGTTGGCCGGCGTGCCGGCGAGACTCTTCCCCTCGCGCAGGTCGCGGATCGCCGCGGCGTGCCGCGCTTCCACCGACACGATCTTCCCCGCGAGCAGCAGGTTGTTGGCGTCCGCGAGGTACTTGCCGGCGCCGTTGTACGCGCTCACTCCCAGATCCTCGAACGCCTCGGCGTTCTTGAGGATCGAATCCACGGTGGCGATCGTCGCCGCCACGGCGGAGTCGCTGAGCGACAAGTCGCCGATCGCGTTGCTGCCGAGCGCGGCGCGGAGAAACTCCCGGTGCGCCACTTCATGGCTGCGCAGGTCCGTCATCACTTCCTTCTGCTCCGCCGTCATTCCCCCGAACGCCGCCGACGCCACGACTGCGGTGTAGAACGCCGCTTCGAGCTGCTCGAGTGCGAACGCGTAGTTGAGGATGCCGGTGTCGGTGCTCAGATTGAGCGCTATCGGACCGCTGGGGCCGGTCGGGTTGTCGCTGTCCCGGCAGGCGGCGAAGACGTTGGGGAGGACGAGAATGGTGCCACCGACGCCAAGCACCTTGAGGAAGCTCCTCCTCGACGATTGGCGCCAGAGCTGATCGGGGTGGTCGACTACCACCGTCCGTTCCTGATCGGACATGTTCGCTTCTCCAGTCCGGCGGGTGATCGAGCGCGAGCCGGCCGGCCTCGAGGCGCGCTCCATGGATCGTTCGGAAGGCCCGCGGTGCAGAAAGTGCGCCAATCTGTTCATGTATCGTGAGTCAGACGGTGTGAATGGTCCAATTTGCAACGTCTTCCATGATCAGGCTCGACCGTATGTAAATGGCAGAAACCCGCGAATTGATCCTCGAAACCCTGCGCGGCCGCGTGCTGCGCGGCCTCCAGGCCGGCACCCTCGCCGGGGGCGAGCGGCTCCCCACCTCGCGCGAGGTTGGGGCGGAGTTCGGCGCGGACTACCGGCTCGTCATCGCCGCGTACAAGCAGCTCGAGCTGGAGGGGCTGGTCGAGCTCCGTCCCCGCGGCGGCGTCTACGTCGCCAGGCAACCGAGCGGCCGGCAGGGAGTCCCTCCCCTTCCCGAGAGCTGGCTGGTGGACGTGCTCACCGAGGGGCTCAGCCGCGAGCTGCCGGCGCCCGAGCTCCCCGAGTGGCTGCGCCGGTCCGTGGAAACGCTGCGCTTCCGAGCCGCCGTCGTCACCACCACCGTCGATCAGGCCTTCGGCCTCTGTCGCGAGCTACGCGATGATTTCGGCATCGAAGCCGAGTCGGTGCTCGCCGACGAGCTGCGCGGCGCGAGCAGCGTACCACTCCCAGTGCGGCGCGCCGATCTGATCGTCACCACCGAGGCGCACGCCGGATGGCTCAGCGCCCTCGGCGACGAGCTGAAGAAGCCGGTGATCGCGATCGAGGTGCGCCCCGAGCTGCTTGGCGGCGAGTGGGCGCTTCTGCTGCGGCGCCCGGTGTACGCGGTCGTTGCGACCGCGGAGTTCGGCCAGATGCTGCGGAACTTCTTCGCCACCGTGCCCGGGATCGAGAACCTGCGGGTGATCGTCTACGGCCGCGACGATCTCCGCGACATCCCCGAGGACGCGCCGACCTACGTCACCCAGCGCGTCCGCGCGCAGCTCGCCGGCGTGCGCATCCCCGGCCGCATCCTCCCCGCGACCCGCACGATCTCCACCGAGTCGGCGCGGGCGATCTTCAGCTTCATCGTGCATTCGAACATCGAAGCGCTGGCGCGCTCGCGTGCGTAGGTGCGTAGGAGCTTCGCGTAGGTGCGTAGGTGCGTAGGTGCGTAGGTGCGTAGGTGCGTAGGTGCGTAGGTGCGAAACGACGAGGGGCACACCGGGCAGTTCCGGTGTGCCCCTTCCGAATTCCGACCATTCACCATTCACCATTCACCTCTCACCGTCCTTACGCGAAGCATTCCCTGAACACCGCCGCCGCCTCCACCAGCACCGCCGACTCCGCCGGCTCCAGCAGTCGCGGCCGGAAATCGAAGTGGCAGAGCGTTCCTCGAACGCTCCCGCTCGCCGACCGCACCGGTACGCCGCAGTAGGACATCACCACGTCGCGCCCCGCGTTCGGCACCAGTCGCGAGTCGGCATGCGAGTCCGGTGTCCCGAACGGCTCTCCCTTCGCACACACGATGGCGCAGAAGGTCTCGTCGAGCGGCGCCGCCGCGCCCGATACGTTCACTGTCGGGTTCTCGCGATCGTACAGCAGCAGGTTGCGCAGGAGCGGAGGCTCCGGCGTGTACAGTCCGGTGAAGCGAAATCGCGTCCGGGCGTTGAGAAAGCCCAGCGCCACGATGGCGCCGCGCTCAGCGAGGATCGCCGCGCATGCGGCCGCGACGGTCTCCGCCTTGGCGTCGGCGGTTTCAGCCGGCCTCGGCTTCTCCGCGCGAGGCGGCGTGGCCGTACCGGACAGGGTGGGATGCTCGGAGCGTTCCATCGTCTTGTGATCCTACGCACACGCCGCGCCATCACTGCCCCGGCTCGAGGATCCGCAGCACCGGCCGGCCGCCCATGTCCTCGAGAGGCAGGTAGACCCGATGAGTCACGGGATCGACCGCCACGGTGTGCGCGCGCGGGAGGCGCAGCTCCTCGAGCTTCTGGAGTGCCGCGCCCTGCACCGAGAACACGCTCACCACACCGGACTCGCTCGCCACGTAGAGCCGCCGCCATTCCGGATCCCAGGCGAGGACGTCGGGATCGTCTCCCACCCGGTGCGACGACGACACGCGCATCGTGCGCAGGTCGACGACCTGCAGCATCCCGTTCCCCTCACCCGTGACGAACGCCACCCGGCCAGGCTCGTCGATCGCGAATCCATGGGGATGGTCCGAGCCGGCGAGATCGTATCTGGCCACGATGCGCTCCGTCGCCGGATCGATGGCGGCGAGCTGGTTCCTCGTCTGCACCGCGACGACGATGCAGTGCGAGACCGAATCGTAATGAGTGTTTCCGGCCTCGCCGCCGAGCGGGATGGTCGAGCGCTTCGCCCCGGTCCGCGCGTCGACGACGACGTCGGCTTCACCCGCTTCGTCGGAGACGAACACCTTCTGCTCAACCGGCGCAGCACCGCGTCTATGTCTCGGCGGCCGGCCGGCACGGCCAGAAC
>JBIOHU010000144.1:0-5669 GCA_044449225.1 Gemmatimonadales bacterium
GCGCTCCACATCGGGCAGCCGCGCGAGCGACGCGCCGAGCGCCGACAGCTCGCGCGGCGTGGCGCGACCGGCGGCCGCCTTGCCACCGAGCCGCTCGACGTCGCGCACGCCGTCCAGCGCCTTGCGCAGCGCCTCGCGCGCACTGGCGTCCGCGAGGAGGGCGCTCACCGCGTCGAGCCGATCGTCGATCGCCGCGCGGTCGATCAGCGGCGCGAGCAGCCACTGGCGGAGGAGCCGCGCGCCCATCGGCGTCGTCGTGCGATCGAGCACGGCGAGCAGGGTGCCCTGCGCGTCGGCGCCCCGCAGCGATTCCACGAGCTCGAGGTTGCGCCGCGTCATCTCGTCGAGCGGCATCAGGTCGCCGGCGCGCTCGATCACCGGACGGGCGAGATGCGGCACGCCGGCCGGCTGCATCTCCTTGAGGTAGCGGAGCAGCGCCCCCGCCGACCCGACGGCGGCCGCGTCGGCGCTCTCGATCCCCAGTCCGTCGAGGCCGCGGACCGCGAACTGGCGGGCGAGGTCGTCGCGCGCCATCGCCTCGTCGAACTCCCACGGCTCGCGCTCGGTGACGAGCACGCCGTCGAGCGCCGCGCCGCGCGGCAGCACCGTGCTCCCGCGGGCCAGCAGCAGCTCGCGCGGAGCGAGACGGGCCAGCGCGGCATCGAGCTCGGCCACCGGCACGGTGCACAGGCGCAGCTCGCCCGTCGAGACATCCGCCGCGGCGATTCCCGCCACCGCTGGCTGCGCCGGCACGCCGCGCCCCTGGCCGGCCGGCGACGAGAGGGCGACGACGAAGTTGTTGCGCGCGCCGTCGAGCAGGTCGTCGGCGAATGCCACGCCGGGCGACACGGTCTCGACGACCTCGCGCCGCACGATGCCCTTGGCTTCGCTCGGCTCCTCCACCTGCTCGCAGATCGCGACCCGGTACCCTTGCTGCACCAGCCGGCGCAGATAGTCCTGCCCCGCCTTCACCGGAACGCCGGCCAGCGGCACGTCGGCGGCGCCGCCGTTGTTGCGCGACGTGAGGGTGAGGCCGAGGACGCGGGCCGCGGTCTCGGCGTCCTCGTAGAACATCTCGTAGAACTCGCCCATGCGAAAGAACAGGATGGCGCTCTGGTGCCGCGCCTTGATCTCCCGGTATTGCTGCATGAGCGGTGTCGCGGCCGTCGCGGTCACGGAGACGACGCGGCCACGGGGTGGGCTTCCTCGGTCACGAAGCCGACGATGCCGCGCTTCTTCAGCGCCATCGCCTCGGTGGTCGCCTCCTGGCGCGTGCGATAGAAGGGGAGGCGGACGCGAAACGGCTTGCTCGTCCCGCTCACGCGCGTCCTGATCCCCCGCGACGACAGCCGGGCCACCAGCCGCTCCGCGTCGGCACGGGTGTCGTAGGCCGCCACCTGGACGGTGTAGCTCGTCACCATGCGTGGCCGGGCAGGTGGTGGCGAGGCGTCTCGCCGCCGAGCGACGTTGGGCTTCTGCACCGTCGGGGCGACTGGCGCGCGCGTCGCGGACACGGGCGGTGACGCGACGACGGGCAGTCTCGCCGGCACGGTTGGCTCCGGCGCCGGAGCGACGGCGGTCGCGACGCGCGGCGGGGCCGCCGGCGCGGTCCGACAGCGGCCGCTGAAATAGTCGATCTGGTTGTGCAGCTCCACGTCGGTCGCCGCCACCGACGCGCGGGCTTCGGCGAGCATGGCACAGCCGACCGTGCTGTCGCCCTGCTCGAACGCCAGCCGCGCCACCCCGAGTGCGGCGATGCCGCGCCCGGGGTTCGCCGGATGCTCGCGCACGAAACGCTGGAGGTGCTGCATCGCCGCCGTGCGGTCGCCGCGCGCCTGCTCCAGCTCGGCGATCGCCAGCAGGGCGTCACCCGAATAGTACGCCAGCGGATACTCCACGATGACGCGCCGGTAATCGCGCTCCGCCTCGGCCGCGGTCGGCGCGATTGCGCCGTGCCAGTAGAGCGCATCGCCGTACTGCGGCGTCGCCGGGTCTGCCGCCGCGAGCAGGGAATCCACCAGCGCGCGGCCGGCCACCCCGTTCCCCTCGCTGACGAACCGCCGCGCGCGGCGAAAGAGGGAATCGTTCGCCGGCCGGGAGATCGCCGAGTCGGCGCGCGACGCGCCGGTGTCCGCCGAGGTCACGACCTGCGCCTCGGCGTGGACGGCGAGCGCGGCGAGCAGGAGCGAAGCGGAAATGGCGGTGCGACGCATCGGCGGCATCGGAGAGAGGCGGAAGGTGGTCAGGCGGCGCGGCGCGGCGTGCTCGCGCTGCCCAGCGTGAGCACGAGCGTCGCGAGCAGCTGTTCGTCGGAGGAGAGGCGCGTATCCTTCAACGCCGAGTCGGCGGCGAGCAGCGCCTCCAGCGCCGCGTCGATCTCCGTCCCGCTCCAGCGATCCGTGTGCTTCGACCACGCGGCGACCGCTTCGCCCCAGGGGCGTCCCGGATACGCCCCGCTCTCCCTGAGCAGCGTCATGTATTCGTTGAACAGCGCGCGCGCCGGCGTTCCCCGGGCACGCACGTCGGCACCATACGCCATCGCCAGGCATTGCGTGGTGAGGCTCATCACGATCGACACCGCGCTCGTCTTCGGTTGCTGGAGCACGCCGGCGAGGAGGGCGAGCGCGGTCGTCGTGTCCTTCGCCGCCACGGCATCCAGCAGGTCGCCAAGCGATTGGCCCCGGCGCACGCCGACGACCTCCGCGACCGCCCGCTCGTCGATGACCTCGCCCGTGAAGCTCGCCAGCTTCTCCAGCTCCACCGCGAGCTGCGCCAGATCGGGGCCGACGGCCTCCAGCAGGAGCGCCGCGGCGGACTCGGAGATGGAGCGGCCCAGGTTGGTCTGCGCATGATACGCGATCCACTTCGGGAGCCGATCGCCGGTCAGCGGCGCGAAGTCGACTACCGTGCTCCGCTCGGCGAGTGACCTGTCCGCCTTCGCCCCCGCCGGCGCGACGAGGAGCAGCACCGTATCCGGCGCCGGCCTCGCCAGGTGGCGATCGAGCAGCGCCCGCACGTCCTTCTTCAGCTTGTCGACGTCGCGAATCACGACGACACGCCGTTCGGCCAGCATCGGTGGCGTGCCGAGCAGGGAATCGAGTGCTTCGGCGTCGAGCTCGTTGCCGCGCCGCAGCTCGAGATTGAAGTCCCGCGTCGCCGGCTCGATCGCGGTCTCCACGAGCTCGCGGATGCGCGCTTCCTTCAGGAACTCGTCGTCTCCGGTGAAGAGATAGACCGGGTCGAACTGGCGCTTCTTCAGCGCGGCTTGCAGCGATTTCTCCCCTGCGGACGCCATGGGGAGGAATATACGGCGGACGAGTCCCGGTGGGACGACCAGCGCGGCATCGCTGCCGGCGGCGGCTCAGGGCTGGAGCGCGTCGCTGGCGAGATGCCAGGGCGCCTGCTGCGCCACGAAGACCGCCGGCCAGACCGGCATCCCTGCTGGCATCGAGGCGACCATCGCCGGTGTCGCGAGGGTGGAAGGCTCGGGCTCCGGGAGTGACGCGACGACGGGTGCGAGCCGGATGGTCCGTTGCTCCCCTCCCATCACGCTCATCGTCGTCGCCAGGCCGGCGACGGCGAGGATCCCGGCCGCGAGCGCCGTGTACGCACCGACCGACAGCGGCCGCCACCGACCGGACGACAACGCGTCGCGGAATTCCTGCGACGTCGACGTCAACGCACGCTCGTGGGTCAGGCGAAGCTGGAGTCGTTCGCCGAAGCCCATCGACAGCTCGATCGTCGGGAGGTTGTGCGCCAGCAGGAGCGCTCGACGCACCCGGGTGTGGAGCCGCGCGCAACGCGTGCAGCGCTCGCGGTGACGCGCCATCGCGTCGAGCTCGACGCCGCTGAGGGTGTCGTCGATGTACGCATCGTGCTTGCGACGAAACTCCCGACAATTCATGAGTGAAGCACTGGACGAGGGAGCATAATTCAAGGTCCCTTCCGTACCCACCGGGCCGAGAGGGGTTCCCGGAACTACGGTGAAAGGTGAAGGGTGAGAGGTGAATGATAAGGGCACACCGGACCGAGTCCGGTGTGCCCTTTCGTCTCACCCTTCACCCTTCACCCTTCACCGTAGTTCAGTCCATCCAGGGCTCGATGATCTCGGCGAAGGCGTTCCGGGCCCGGTTCAGCCGCGACTTCACCGTGCCGAGGTTGCAGTCGGTGATCTCGGCGATCTCCTCGTACGATTTGCCTTCCAGCTCGCGCAGCACGAACACCTGACGGTGGTGCTCCGGCAGCTTCGCCACCGTCTCGGCCACCAGCTCCTTCAGGTGCCGCTTCCGGTACAGGTCGTCGGGCCGGGCCGTCGTATCCTCGAACTGCAGGGGCCGGTCGTCGTCGTCCCAGTTCCCCTTCATCGTCTGGAAGAGCACGAGCGGATTCCGCGACCGGTTCCGCAGCTCGTTCTTCGCCAGGTTCGAGGCGATGGTATAGGCCCAGGTCGAGAACTTCTTCGATCGGTCGAAGCGATGCAGGTGGCGGTAGACGCGGATGAAGACCTCCTGAACCAGATCCTCCGCCTTCTCCCGGTCCCCGATCGTGCGATAGATGAAGTTCAACAGGCGCGTCTGATAGCGCTCCACGAGCTCCTGGAAGGCGCGCTCCTCCCCCTCCAGAAACGACGTGACGACCGCTGCGTCGTCCATCGTGCGAAGCTCCTCGCGGATCGTCGCCCCACGTTGGGCGACCCGCTTCATTGCGACGTCAGCCATGGTTCCACCCCCAATGCCTTCGTAAGGGATACGCATCGACGACAGAGATTCGATGAAGCGCTCCTGGTCTTCGTTCCGTTGCCCCTTGGAAAGGCAGAGAGCATGCCGATCGGGCACCTCCGGGGAACATTTTACAAACGATTGCCATGTAGAGACTTACGGCCGAGAATCGCCGCGACGGCAGCCAACTCGACCGTCAGAATCGTCCTGTTTTTGACACACGATACGAGAATGCCCCCGGCCGGTGTCCACTTTCGACACAGCCGGGGGCCGTAGTGTTGCCGCGGGGAAAAACGAGTTTTCGTCTCGCCGATCGGCGTCAGCTTTCCTGGGATCCGGTCCTGAACCCGGCCGCGAAGAGAATCGCCAGCGAGGTCTTGGCATCGAGAATGACCCCGGTACGGATCAGCTCGAGCGCCTCGGCGAGCTGCATGATGACGACGTCGGCGAACTCGTCCGGCTCGCGATTCGCCTCGCCGTGGCTCAGGCCGGTGGCGAGAAAGATGTGGATTTTCTCGTCGGTGAACCCCGGGGTCGTGAACATCGTGAACATCGGCTCGAGTCGCTCGGCCGAGCACCCCGTTTCCTCTTTCAGCTCGCGGGCCGCACACTCGGCCGGCGACTCGCCGGCGTCCAGTCGACCCGCTGGGATCTCATAGATGTATCCGTCGGCCGCATAGCGAAATTGCCGGAGCAGCAGGATCTGCGGATCATCACCCGCCGGATCGTTCATGAAGGGAACGATCGCCGAAGCCCCCGGGTGTCGAACGATGTCGAAGTCCGATGTCGAGCCGTCGGGGAAGCGGGCCGTGTCGCGATTCAGGGTGAAGATCTTTCCCTTGTACAGCTCCCGGCTGTCCACCTGATGCTCGGGGGTGGTCGTCGTTCTCGCGTTCACCTGTTCGGCCGTCACGACGCGAGGCGATTTGCGTTTCGTCACGACGCCGCCAC
>JBIOHU010000145.1:0-5629 GCA_044449225.1 Gemmatimonadales bacterium
CTCCAGCTGCCGAAGGGAGAGGGCGCGATCATCGGCGAGGTGACCGACGCCGACAGCGGCGAGCCCCTCCGCGGCGCCCAGATCGCCGTGAGCTGGGTCGATCTCGCCGTGGACAGGACCACTCTTCAGCCGATCACGACCCCGCGGAGCGGTGCCGTACTCGTCGACTCGCTCGGCCAGTATCGGCTCTGCGGGGTGCCGACCGATACCCGCATTCTCGTTCAGGTACAGTACGAGGGCCGCGCCGGCAGCACCCTCGCCCTGATGGTGGGCGACGAGGGGGGCGTCACGCTGCGCAACCTCTCGCTCAGCCGCGAGTCGTCGCGCAGCCTGATCTCCCTGGATTCGGCGGCGCAGGTCGCCGGTGCCGACACCCTGCCGCCGAAGCGCCTCACGGGCACCGCCTCCCTCACCGGGACCGTCCGCAGCGCGTCCGGCCAGCCCCTCTCCGAGGCGCAGGTCCGCATCGTCGACGCCGCCGGCGTCGCTCGCACCGACTCGCTCGGCCGGTTCAGCCTGAGCGGTCAGCCGTCGGGCACCCAGCTGCTGGAGACGCGCCGCGTCGGCTATCTGATCGGCCAGTCGCCGGTCGATCTGCGCGGCGGCCGGAGTGTCGAGACTTTCGTCACCCTGACGCGCATCGTCAACCTCGACTCGATCCGCATCGTCGCCCGGCGGTCGCAATACCCCGAGTTCGAGCGTCGTGCCGGCCGCGCGGGATTCGGGCATTACCTGGACGAGCAGCAGATCGAGAAGAAGGGCGCCACGACCGTGGCCGAGCTGTTTCAGATGCTGCCCGGCTTCCAGGTCATCGGCTTCGGCCTCGATGCGAAGGTCGTCAGCACGAGGGGAGCGAAGGGGTTCGGACTGACCAGCTGCGACGTCAACGTCGTCATCGACGGCATGCAGCATCAGGAGATCAACCTGCTCGAGCCGAGCCAGGTCGGCGCGGTGGAGGCGTACGGCGGCCCTGCCGGCGCGCCCCTGCAGTACGACTCGGCGTGCGGGTTGATCCTGCTGTGGACGAAGCGCTGACCGGTTCCGCTCAGGGACAGCTGGCCTGCTGGGCGACCTGAAAGAGTCCTCGTGCCTTCAGGGTAGTGTCGGCAGTCGCCACCGCGGTCACGGTGTCGATCGCGGCCTTCGTGGTGCATTTGGCGGTCACGAAACCCGACGGGTCGATCGTCGCCACGCTGCTGTCGGACAGACGCCAGACGACCGTCGCCGGCACCGATGGATCGGCATCGAACCGCACGACGATCTGATGCGGCGCACCGGGCGAAAGCAGGTATCCCCCGAGCGGGAAAATCGCGATCGACCGCAGCGCCGGTGCGCCTGGCGCCAGCTCGAGCGTCACCGGAACCTGCTGCACGACGGGACCGCCGCACTGACCGGCTGGCACCGTCACGTTCGGTACGACTCCGTCGCGGTAGAACTGCCGCTTCACCCGTACCGAATAGCTCCCCGGCATCGCGAAGCCGGCGGCGAGGTGCAGGGTGTCGGAGCCGATGGCGATCGACGAATCGGTGCCGCGATAGGTGATCGACGTATCCATGATCGCTTCGCCCCGTCCGGCGGCATCCCGCACGACCAGATCGATCGCCGACCGGTAGACGACGACGCCGGGGGCGAACGGCATGCATGGGTCGTCCCCGCTGGACCCGCTGCACGCCGCGATCGATGCGAGCGCGGCGACCGGAAGCCCGACGGCGAGGGCGACTCCCGCCATCCGGTTCCGGGCAAATCGTCTGGTGGCGCAGGAGCGGCTCATGCCTTGTCTACCCGCCGCTCCGGCGACGGGTCACACGCTACTTCTCGTCCATGAACGGGTACCGGTAGTCGAGGGGCGGCGAGAAGGTCTCCTTCACCGACCGCGCGCTCACCCACCGCACGAGGTTCAGCTTCGAGCCGGCCTTGTCGTTCGTCCCCGACCCACGCGCGCCGCCGAAGGGCTGCTGTCCCACCACGGCGCCGGTCGGCTTGTCGTTGACGTAGAAGTTTCCGGCCGCGTTGCGCAACACCGTCATCGCCTCGCGCACGGCACGACGATCGTTGGCGAACACCGCTCCCGTGAGCGCGTAGGGCGACGTCGCGTCGATGATGCGCAGCGTCTCCTCCCACTTCGCGTCCTCGTAGACGTGAAGGGTCACGACCGGGCCGAAAATCTCCTCGCACATCAACCGGTACCCCGGATCGGTCGTCTCCACCAGCGTCGGGTGGACGAAGTAGCCGTCCTTGCCGTTCACCGTCCCGCCCGCGACGATCGTCGCGTTGCGCTGCGCGTCGTCCACGTACCCGGAGATCTTCGTGAACGCTTTCCTGTCGATCACGGCGCCCATGAAGTTCCGGAAGTCGGTCACGTCGCCGACCTTCAGCTCCTCGATGATCGCCACCGTGCGATCCCGCACCTCCTTCCACAGCGAGCGCGGAACGTACACGCGGCTCGCCGCCGAGCACTTCTGCCCCTGGTACTCGAAGCCGCCGCGCGCGATCGCCACCGCGAGCGCCTGCGCATCGGCCGACGCATGGGCAACGATGAAATCCTTCCCTCCCGTCTCGCCGACGATCCGCGGATACGACGCGTAGCTCGACATGTTGGCGCCGATCGTCTGCCACATGCTGTTGAACACGGCGGTGCTGCCGGTGAAGTGGACGCCGGCGAGGTCGCGGTGACTCAACGCCACGTTCGAGATCTGCGCCGCGTCACCCGACACCATGTTGATCACGCCGGGCGGCAGCCCGGCTTCCTCGAGCAGCTTCATGATGTAGTACGCCGACATCATCGCCGAGGCAGCCGGCTTCCAGACGACCGTATTCCCCATCAGCGCCGGCGCCGGGGGGAGGTTGCCGGCGATCGAGGTGAAGTTGAACGGCGTCACGGCGTACACGAACCCCTCGAGCGGCCGGTAGTCGAGCTGGTTCCACATCGCCGCCGTACTGATCGGCTGCTCGTCGTACAGCTGCTGTGCGTAGGCGGGATTGAACCGCCAGAAGTCGATCAGCTCGCACGCCGAGTCGATCTCGGCCTGGAAAACGGTCTTCGACTGGCCGAGCATCGTCGCGGCGTTCACCGTCTGGCGCCAGGTGGTGGTCAGCAGCTCGGCGGCGCGCAGGAACACCGCGGCGCGATCCTCCCACGCCCAGTTCGCCCAGTCGCCACTGGCCTGCTTTGCCGCGGCGATCGCCGAGGTGACCTGCGCCGGCGTCGCGCGGTGCCAGTCGGCGAGGACGTGTGCGTGGTCGTGCGGCATCACGCTCTGCGCCAGGTCGCCGGTGCGGATCTCCACGCCGCCGATGATGAGCGGGATGTCGATCCGTTCCTTCGCCATGCTCGCCAGGCGCGCCTTGATCGCCGCCTTCTCCGGCGAGCCCGGCGCGTAGCTCTTCACCGGCTCGTTCACCGGCGGCGGAACGCGGCGGGAACCGGAGAAGGCGCCAATATGGATCATCGTTTCGGATGGGTGGGATGACGTGGAGAGGGTCACGGGGAGCAACCTGTAGGTGGGTAGGTGCGAAGGTGCTTCGCGTAGGTGCGTAGGTGGGTAGGTGTGTAGGTGCGGAACGGCGTAGGTACCTTCGATGGGCGCGTCGATGCGTAGCAGTCCCGGCCTACCCACCTACGCACCTACGCACCTACACAAAAGCGTCCTGGTCCCAATCTATCCCTGCTCGCCCGACTATTCTCCCTCATGCCCCTTCGCTCCCGGCAGTCCGTCCTCCCGACCGCCCTCCTGCTCGCGCTCGCCGGCGGCTGCTCGTCCGCGCCCGTCGAGTGGGGCGCGCGGCGCTCGATGCCCCTCGGCGCCGATTCCAGCATCGTCCTCGACGCCGACGGCGTGGTCCATCCCGACACGATGCTCGCCCTCGCGGCCACCGTCGCTCCCCCGCCCGGCAACGTCTGTCCTGGCTCGCTGCGGCTCTCCGCCTCCGGATCGATCCTCTTCGCCGCCTGGTGGGCGCCGCGGGCCGACAGCAGCGCCGCGCTGCTCGTCGCCCAGTCGATCGACCGCGGACGCCACTGGAGCGCCGGTGCGAAGGTCGACACCACCGATCGCGGCGTGAACGGTTGCCAGCGCGTCGCTCCGGCCATCGCCGCCGATTCGGCGTCCGGCTACGTGCACGTCACCTACGCCATGCTCGCTCCCGAGGGGCCCGGCCTCTTCTTCTCGCACTCGATGGACGACGGGGTCACCTTCCACACCCCCGTTCCCATCCTCTACGGCGACCACCTCGGCCACACCAGCGTCGCCGCAGACGGAGACGTCGTCATCGTCGGGTTCGAGGATCCGAACAGCCGGACTTCGCGGGTGGGCCTCGCCATCTCGCGCACGATGGGGCACATTTTCGAGCAGCGAATCCTTCCCCTCTCCGACGATGCCGGCTCGGCGTCGCTCCCTCTCACTGCCGTTCGTGGCCGCCACATCGCGGTGGCATGGGAGCAGCGTGCTGTTCCCGGCAGTCCCGCGGCGCTCGAAGTCCGCGCCGGGACTCTGCGCTAGCTTCCCCGCTCTCCATGCGCGTTCTCTTCGCCGACGATGACGTAATCGCCCGGACCCTGCTCGCCGCCGTGCTCTCCGACCTCGGGCACGACGCCACCGAGGCAGAGGACGGCCGCGACGCCTGGGAACGATTCCAGGCGGATCCCGTCCCCCTCGTCGTGCTCGACGTCAACATGCCGGGGATGGACGGACTCACCGTGTGCCGCCTCATCCGCGAGCACGAGATGGGGCGCGACACCTTCGTCATCGTCGTCACGGCACGCGACGCGCGTGAGGACCTCACCGCCGTTCTCGCTGCGGGCGCCGACGACTACGTCACCAAGCCGAGCTCCCCGGAGAACCTCCGTGCCCGGCTGGAGATCGCTCAGCAGCGCATCGTCCAGAACGCCGCCCGCCGCGCCGCCGAAGCCGAGCTGGCGCGCTCCCGGTGGCTCGCCGGCATCGGCGAGACGACGATCGCCCTCGAGCACGAGATCAACAATCCCCTCTCCGCCCTCCTGGGTCACGCCGAGCTGATGCTGATGGAGCAGGGACTCACCGCCGAGCAGGAGCAGCAGGTGCGCGTCATCCTCGAGCAGGCCGCGCGCATCGCCGACGTCGTGCGCCGGCTGGCGAAGCTGAAGAACCCGCAGTCGGTGGAATACCTCGCCGGCGCCCGGATGCTCGACCTGTCGAAGCGCGGCCGGACGAGCTAGACGATGGAGCACTACTTCGGCGCCCACACGATCGACACCGGCGGCATCCACATGGCCGCGCGGCGCGCCGCCAACGCCGACATGCGGGCCCTCCAGATCTTCTCGGCCATCCCGAAGTTCTACAACGAGAAAATCTCCGTCCGCCCCGAGCGCGCGGTGCGATTTCGCGAGACGATCGCCGCGACGAAGATCGACCCCCGGCACGTCGTCGTTCACGCGGCGTACGTGCTCAACGTCGCCACTCCCGACGAGACGAAGTACGGCCGCGCGCGTGACGGGCTGGCCAGGGAGCTGGAGCGCTCGACCACCCTCGGCGCCGGCGCGGTGTGCTTCCATCCCGGAGCCGCCACCGATGGCAACCGCGAGGCCGCCGCGGCCCGCATCGCCGCCGCGATCGTCCACGCCCTCGAGTCGGTGCCGGGCGACACCCGACTC
>JBIOHU010000146.1:0-5551 GCA_044449225.1 Gemmatimonadales bacterium
ACTCTCGCCAACCAGCTTCTCCACCAGCGACATCTTCGCCGTCAGCGACAGCGGCCGGGCGTGGTGCCGCGAGCAGCTCGCCGGCGCCCGCAGCGAGGGAATCTTCACGCCACCGTCGCTGCGCGGCACGGTGATCTATCCCGGCAACATCGGCGGCTCGAACTGGAGCGGGGTGGCCTTCGACCCGGTGCGGCATCTCGCCATCGTGCCGACGAATCGCCTGATCACTCTCGTACAGCTCATCCCGCGTGCGGATCTGCACGACCGGGCGATGGGGGGCACGCGGTTCGACGAGTTCGCGCCGCAGGCGGGTACACCCTATGGCATGCGGCGCCGCCATCTCGTCGGACCCGACGGCGCGCCCTGCAACCCCCCGCCGTGGGGACTGCTGACGGCGATCGACCTCGAGAGCGGCGACGTCCGGTGGGAGCGTCCCTTCGGCCGCGTGCCCGCTCTCGACGGCATCGCCGGGAGCGAGCGGTGGGGCTCGCCGAACCTCGGCGGCGCCATGACGACGGCCGGGGGCGTGGTGTTCGCCGGCGGCGCGGTTGACCAGCGGCTCCATGCCTTCGACGTCGAGACGGGCAGCGAGCTCTGGTCGGCCGTGCTTCCTGCCGGCGTCCACGCCTCGCCGATGACCTACGTGACGAAGTCGGGAAAGCAGTTCGTCGTCGTCGCCGCCGGCGGGCACCGCGAGCTCCGCGACCGCGCCGGCGACTGGATCGTCGCGTTCGCCCTGCCGGGCACCGTTCCGCCGCCGACGCCGCCGGCGCTCGCCGCCGGCCACTACGCTGGACGAATCGTCCTCGACCGAACGCGGCTCCGCATCACCTGGGATCTGGCCATTCATGACTCGCTCGCCACCGTCTCGCTCGCGACGGACGATCCGCACCTCGACGGTCGCGGCACGGGACGGGTGAAGGGCGACAGCCTGTTCCTCGACGTGGCGTGGACGTATCCGGCGCGGAAGTGCTCAGGTACGATGCGCCTCCGCGGCACGCCGGCGAACGACAACCGCGCCATCGTCGGCGAGCTGTCGTACGTCGACGGATGCACCGACGGGAGCACGAAGCCGGGCACGTTTGTCGTCCGGCGAGGGGCCGGCGAGTAATTCCACCATTCGAGCCGGGTGAAGGGCAGGTCGCTGGACCGGACGGCGGAATGCTGCTATCTCAGGGCTGCACGATTGCCGATAAAGAGCAGCTCACCCCAGCGACGGAGACACCGATGCCCAAGTTCCTGATCGAGCGGGAGATTCCCAATGCCGGCGGCCTGACCCCGGCCGATCTCAAGGGGGTCGCCGCCAAGTCCTGCGGAGTGCTCGGCGACATGAATCATTCGGGCACCGACATCCAGTGGGTGCAGAGCTACGTGACCGGGGACAAGCTCTACTGCGTCTACAACGCTCCCAGCGCCGATGCCGTGCGCGATCACGCGAAGCGCGGCGGCTTCCCGGCCAATCGGATCGAGCGCGTCCTGAGCATCATCGACCCGACCACGGCGGAATAGCGGCCGGCGTGCCGTTCACCTCTGACCATTCACCCTTCACCATTCACCCTTCACCATTCACCGCTTTGTCGATTTTCCCGGTCCCCGTTCGACGTCCATGCAAAGCCAGGACTCGCGACCTGCGGCCCCGCTCCCGAATCGACCCCGCACCCGGAGACCGGTCATGACATCCCTCGATCGACGGAACCAGAAGAGGCTCAACGCGGCGCTGTGGACGGTGCAAGTCCTGCTTGCTCTCCTCTTTCTCTTCACCGGGAGCCTCAAGATCATCCTGCCGATCGCCGACCTGACGAAGCAGATCGTCCTGCCCGGACTCTTCCTCCGCTTCCTTGGCCTGGCGGAGATCGCCGGCGCGCTCGGGCTCGTCCTTCCCGGCCTGCTCCATCGGCGGCCGTCACTCACCCCGCTGGCGGCAGGCTGCCTCGTGATCATCATGAGCGGCGCGGTCGCGCTCACCCTCCAGACCAGCGTCCCCGAGGCGTTCGGACCGGGCCTCGTCGGGGTCCTCGCCGGTCTCGTCGCCTACGGGCGGACCCGGCTCGTCCCGCTCCGCGGTGGGCAGGCCGCGCTACAGCCCGTTGCGTCGTCCGTCGCGCGCGCCGTCTGACGCGCCGACAATCACCCCAAGGAGGTTCTCATGCTGCTCATCCGCGAAGTGATGTACTGCAAGCCCGGTAAAGTGAAGCCGATGGTCGAGAAGTTCCTCGCGATGTCGAAGCTCAACGAGAAGGCGGGGATGGGAAAGATGCGGGTGATGACCGACTTCTGCGCGGAGCGCTACTGGACGATCGTCGCCGAGTTCGAGGTGGCGAGCCTCCAGGCATTCGAGGACATGATGTCGGGCAAGGGGCCGCAGCAGCTCAGTCCCGCGGCCATGAAGGAGATGGAGCAGCTCATGACCGGATACCACGACCTGATCGTGAAGGGAAAGCGCGAGATATACAAGATCGAGGGTTAGCTCGAGCCCGACGCGGTCTCACCTCGCCAGCGCGGCGTTGTAGAACCAGACGGCGCGGGACAGGCTTCGCTTCGCGTGCAGGGTGAAGGGGATCGACGCGATGGCGAAGCCCGTACCGGCGACCGCGACGGCGATCGAGCCGCCGTCCAGATCGTTCCGGAAGTCGTCGCTGCGCACGAGCACGACGACGTAAGCGGCGGCGCCGAGCAGGCCGAGTACCGTCGAGCGCCTGATCGCGGTGACGTATCGCCGCCCGTACACCGCCGCCGAATCCGGGCCGGCGAGGAGAGTGTCGACGCCGCCGCCGAAGGCGGAGAGCCGGCCGACCTCCACTCCGCTGCGTCCCCGCAGCAGCCTCGGCGCGGAGAAGAACGCCTCCTCCACCCGCAGGGCGCAGCGCTCGTAGGTGCAGCCGCTGGGCGCCCGCACCGCGGCGACGTTCTGCGCCGGCGCCGCGCTCGGCATGAGCGCGGCGGCGAGGCCGACGAGGAGCGCGATTCCCGCTCTCATCGCGCCGCCATCGTCGCGTCGGCGGCGACGCGCCGTCGCTCGGCGTCGATGTCCCGCACCGCGCGCACCTCCACGCAGCCTGTCTTCGCCCACGGGAAGCCCGCGGCCATCCGGACCGCCTCGTCCATGTCGGCGGCATCGATCAGGTTGAAGCCGCCCAGCAGCTCCTTCGTCTCGGCGAACGGGCCGTCGACCGTGGTCTGGCGGCCCTGCCGGATGCGGACCGACTTCGCCGTCGACGCAGGCGCGAGCTGCTGCGATTCGAGCAGCCGCCCTTCGCTCTTCAGCTCGTCGGCGTGGACGAAGCAGGAGCGCATGTCGGCGTCGAACTCCTGCGGCGGGAGCGCGTCGACGAGCGCTGGGTCGTTGTAGATCAGCAGGAGAAATTTCATGGAATGATCATACCGCGAGATCGTTCAGAAAGGGATACTCCTCCCGCACCGCGCGCACCCTGGCCGGATCGACGTCGGCATACCTCACGCCACCCCGTTCGGCAGTCACCGGCTCGCCCCACGGGTCGAATGCCGCCGAGCCGCCGTCGTAGCAAAGGCCGCCAGCGGTCCCCACGCGATTCACGGCGACGACGTAGCACTGGTTCTCGATCGCCCGCGCACGGATCAGCGTATCCCAGTGGGACCGCCGCGCCGCCGGCCAATTCGCGATCACGATCATCGCGTCGACCTCCCGCGCCACGGCGCGGAACAGCTCGGGAAAGCGGAGATCGTAGCAGACGAACGGCGCGATCCGCACGCCGCTCACCGCCGTGACGACCGCCTCGCGGCCCGGCGTGTACACGGCGTCCTCGCCGGCGTAGGCGAAGACGCGTTGCTTCCGGTACGTCGCGCGGAGCCGGCCGTCGTCGCCGAACAGCAGCGCCACGTTCACGGCGCGCGCATCGGCCGCGCCACCCGGCTCGCGCGCGGCGACGCCGGCGAGCAGGTGGACGCCGGCGTCGCTGGCGAGCCGGCCGATCGCGCCGACACCTTCCCCGTCCAGCGACTCCGCCTGCGTCGGGTCCATCGTGAAGCCGGTGGTGCACATCTCCGGCAGCACCACCAGCCCCGCGCCGGCGGCGGCCCCTTCGCGCACGACCGCCGCCGCGCGCACGAGCGAGCCGGCCGGATCGTGCCAGCCGGTGTCGTACTCTCCGAGCGCGACGCGCAGCGGCTGCGTCATTGGATCTGCGACGCTCCCCCGCCCGACAGCGCATGCCGGACGGCCGCCGAGCCGTCGCGCACCATCGACGTCGAGCAGCTGTAGGCGAAGCGCACCGCGTTGGCGCTCGCTTCACCGAAGGCGCTGCCCGGCGCGCTGCCGATTCCCTGCTCCGCCAGCCAGTCCGACAGCTCGTCGGCGTCCTCGACGCCGAGACGCGCATAGAGCTCGGGGTCGAGCTCGGCCCAGACATAGAAGGCCCCGCGGGGCGCGAAGGGGCGCACTCCCTCCACCCCCGTCAGCGCCGCGAGGAGCAGGCCG
The DNA here is from genome assembly GCA_044449225.1 of Gemmatimonadales bacterium. Taxonomy (GTDB): domain Bacteria; phylum Gemmatimonadota; class Gemmatimonadetes; order Gemmatimonadales; family Gemmatimonadaceae; genus AG11. Next base: position 4,454 of record JBIOHU010000146.1, read on the forward strand.
CGCCGCTCGGCATACTCGGCGCGCATCGCCGCGAGCGGCGACTGATCGCCCCGCACCGCCTCCAGCGCTCCCCACTGCGCCAGGCTGTTCACTCCGTTGATCGTGCAACGCAGCAGCTTCGGCAGCCGGTCGCGCAGCGCCGGCGACGTGGTGGCCACGTAGCCGATCCGCAGCCCGCTCATCGCGTGGCTCTTCGAGAAGGAGAAGATGCTGACGATGCGCTCGGCGTAGTCAGGCAGGAGCGCGGCGATGGAGTGGTGGACGTTCGGCTCGTAGATCACGTCCTCGTATGCCTCGTCGGAGACGATCCACAGGTCGTGCTCCTCGGCGATCGCGCCGATGCGGCGCAGCGTCGACTCGGAGAGCACCGCACCCGTCGGGTTGTGCGGCGTGTTGAGGAAGATCGCCACGGTGCGCTCGCCGATCGCCGCCGCGATGTCGTCGGGATCGTACTCGAAGTCGTGCTCGGCGCGCAGCGGCACGCCGACCGCCACCCCGCCGGCGAGGCGGATGTTCTCCGCCACCTCCGTCCACATCGGATCGGGAATGATCACCTCGTCGCCCGGCGTCAGCAGAGCGCCGAAGGTGGCGTACAGCGCGTGCATCGCGCCGTTGGTGAGAAAGACGTCCGCGGCAGTGATGTCGCGCATCCCGTTCTTTCGCACCAGCTTGTCGGCGAGCGCCGCACGCAGCTCGGGGATGCCGTTGTTGGGGACGTAGTGGGTCTTCCCCGCCGCGGCCGCCCGGGAGATGGCCTCGAGGACGTGGGGCGCGACGGCGAAGCTCGGGTCGCCCGACTCGAGACGATATACGCGCTTGCCCGCCGCCTGCGACTGGAGCAGACGCTCGCGGATCTGGACGATCTTGCCGAGCGAGATCTGGTCGAGGGGATGGGCGGTGGGGGACTGGACGGACATGCGGGATCCTCGGTGAGGTATGAAAAAACGCCCGCCAGAGAGGTCTGGCGGGCGCGGGATCGTCTCGTCGTGATGCATGCGCGCCTACCCGAACCTCCGGCAGGAGATCGGGTCGAGTCCGAGATGGAGGTTGGCGGCGCGAGAGGTCATGAGGCTGATCGTGGTCCGGACTCAAGGTCAC
>JBIOHU010000147.1:0-5533 GCA_044449225.1 Gemmatimonadales bacterium
ATTCGCGCCACGGTGCTGATCGAGACCCTTCCCGCCGCGTTCGAGATGGAGGAGATCCTCTACGAGCTGCGCGAGCACTCGGCGGGGTTGAATGCCGGACGCTGGGACTACCTGTTCAGCTTCATCAAGGTATTCCGCGACCGGCCCGACAAGGTGCTCCCCGATCGGGCGCAGCTCACGATGACGGTGCCGTTCATGCGCGCCTACACCGACCGGCTGGTCCAGGTCTGCCATCGGCGCGGCGCCCACGCGATCGGCGGCATGGCGGCGTTCATTCCCAACCGGCGCGATGCCGAGGTCAATGCGCGGGCGATGGCCAAGGTTCGCGAAGACAAAGAGCGCGAGAGCGCCGCCGGCTTCGATGGCACCTGGGTCGCCCACCCCGATCTCGTTCCGGTCGCGCGTCACGCGTTCGATGCCGTGCTCGGCAACGCGCCCCATCAGAAGCAGGTGAGGCGCGACGACGTGACCATCTCCGGCGACCAGTTGATCGACGCGACCGTTCCGGGCGGGATGGTGACGGAGAGCGGCATCCGCACGAACGTCGAGGTCGCGATGCTGTACCTGGAGTCGTGGCTGCGCGGCAACGGCGCGGTGGCGATTCACAACCTGATGGAGGACGCCGCGACGGCGGAGATCTCCCGCACCCAGCTCTGGCAGTGGATCCGGCATGGGGCGGCGATCGACGGCGGCGGCGAGATGACGCGCGAGTATTACCAGCGCGTGAGGAGCGAGGAGCTGACGAGGCTGGACGGATCGGCGGAGCCAGGGTCGCGACTGAGCGATGCGGCGGCGCTGCTCGATACGCTGGTGCTTGGTGAGTTCGAGGAATTCCTGACGGTGGCCGGAGCGCCGGCGCTCGAGTGACGCGGCCCTCGTTCGGCGTGCGCTGGACGTGCGCCATGCTCTGTGTCGCCGCCTGCGCCCGGGCGGGCGACGGAACGCCGGACTCGGCGCGGGCGGCGCCAAAGACCGAGCAGACCGCCTTCGTCGAGGCTGACTCGCAACGGTCGGACGCGGACACCAGTGCGGATCCGGTCAGGGTGGTGAGTGACTATTACGCCGCCATCTCGGCGCGGGATTTTGCGCGCGCCTACCTCCTCTGGTCCGACGACGGCCGCGCGAGCGGCAAGACCCTCGACGAGTTCGCGCGCGGCTTCGAGCAGATGGCGAGCGTCGTGGCGACGGTGGGCGATGCCGGCCGCATCGAGGGAGCGGCCGGCTCGCGCTTCGTCGAGGTACCGGTCGAGATCCGCTCGCATCAGCGCGACGGAATCATTCAGCGATTCAGAGGACACTACACGCTTCGACGCACCGTCGTCACCGGCGCGACCGACGCCCAGCGACGGTGGCACCTGTACTCGGCCGCCATCGCGCTGGTGCGGTGACGAGCGCCGAGCATCAGGGTCTCAGGACGAGCGTCATGTAGTAGCGCCATCGTCCTTTCACCGGCTCGTCGACGGCGCGGGCAATGCCGCTCACGACGTCCACCTCCGGCGTGCCCAGCGCGGCGATGGCCGGCACCTGTTGTCGCAGCTCGGCGCCGAAGCTTCGCAGCTCGTGCTGGAACAGATCGGTCGTGGCACCGGCGTAGAAGAGCTCGACCACTGAAACCGGCAGCCCGACGCGATACGTCGCGAAGCTGGAGCCGGACGAGCTGGCGAGCGGATACGCTGGCGCGTCGACCCGGCGCGCGTCGTAGAGAGAATCGATCAACGGCGAGGCGATGCCGCCGAGCACGAAGCTCTCCCGCTCGCTTCCGCGTCCGCCGATGCTGCCGTAGGCGATGCTGACGTTCGTGAGCGGATGGGTGCCACTTGCCGTGCCGAAGGTGAAGGCGCTGCGCTGCCGCAAGTACGATGCGCCGGCGGTCCGCCCCGCTTCCCCGTTCACGGCGATCCACTCCTGGTAGCGGGTTCTGTCGTCGCGCTGACGGGCCGAGGTGGCGATGGCGAGCAATCCGGCGTGGCGCGTGCTCGAAGCGAAGTCAGTCGAGCGTTGCAGCTCGCCGAGCCCCGCCAGCGCGCCGGTCAGATCCCACCCGTCGCCGACGTGGGTCCGCTCGACGCGCAGGGCGGTGCCGACGCGCGCGAGGTCGAGCCCGCGGTCGAGCGCGGCACCGTAGTTGCGCGACGGCGCCTCGTGCGACGCCCAGGCACTTGCGATGAATCCCGTTCGCGACGCGCGAGTGGAGAGCGTCAGCGCTCCACCCTCAGGGAGCGAGCCGGCGCCAGCCGATCCGAGGAGCGAGATGCCGAGCCGGCCCACCGGGTCGCTCCGCACCAGCGCGAGCTGGCTGGTCGTGCCGCCGAAGCCGGTCGTGGACCCGGGCACGTAGCGGAAGCGCGAGGGTCCGAGTCCGTAGCCGCGTTCTGCGGGTGCGTTCGCACGGACGGGTCGCGCCGACGAATCGGTGGCGAGGCGCACGATGCGGGGTGGCAGGACGGGAGAGAGCGAGTCGACGAGCAGCGGTGGGAGCGGGCGCACCGGGGCGGGGGACGTACTGTCCGAGAGCCGGCGCAGATCATAGCCTTCACTCCGGAGCGCGAGGAACCAGATCGCTCCGTCGGGAGCGACATCCGGTGCGACGGCGGCACCGGTGACGGAGGTGAGCCGTGTCGTGCGCAGTCCAGCCGGGTCGAGCCGCTCGAGATTCGGAATCCCACCCGATTCGGAGGTCGCGATGATCGCTCGCCCATCGAGCGCGAAGGTCGCGTCGTAACGGGTGACGCCGTCGTCGGGATCGGCATAGCGCAGCTCACCCGACTCCGGCGACACTCGCGCGATGCGCCATCGGTCGTTCGTCTGCTCGCTGACGACGATCTCGCCGGTCGTTCGCGAGACGCGCGGCCGATAGTAGTTCCGGGTCACGCTGCCGGCGCGTAGCACGCGCGCCACCCCGGTCGCGAGGTCGATCCGCACGAGATCGCACCAGCCGTGGTCGCAGCGCGTCGCCGCCGCCCAATGGCCGTCGCTTGACGGATCGGCGTCCTCGACGCCGGCGCCACGCGTGACGCGCCGAAGATCACCGTCCTCGGCGCTCCAGACGAACAGGTCCTGGCGCAGGGTGCCGTCGGCCAGTGGGACGAGGCGTGTCACGCGGAGGTGCTTGTCGTCGGCCAGCCAGCGCGGCGACTCGTACGGCGCGCCGTCGTTGGCGACGAGAGTGATGACCGGCTTCCGCGGCGCCGGATAGAAGCGTCGATTGGGCACGTCCTCCGGGTCGCGAGCGTGCTCCCTTGCGCGACGCCGCTCGATCAGGTTATCAGGGTCGGCAGCCGTCTTCCACACGACGAGCTGACTCGGCGCGTCCACCCGACGAACGGTGAGCGCGACGTAGCGGCCATCCGGCGAGACGGCCGGGTCGCCGGTGTCGCGAATGAGGCGCTGGACGAGCGTACCCTGAGAGAGGGTGTCGGGCAGCAGCGCGCGATCGATCGCCAGCGCGTCAGCAGTAACTTCGGCGGTGAAGCGGCCGTAAAGCTCCGCCGGCGAGCCGCCGTACACGCCGCTGAAGGCCTCGTCGAAGGAACGGTCGGTGACGGCGGTCATGCGTCGCCACAGCGCGACGATGCTCGAGTCGCCCTGACGCCGCGCCAGCCACTCGAGATAGGCCGATCCGACCAGATACGCAAAGCTGCCGGTTTCCCAGCCGCCCGTGGCGCTGAGCTGGCCGTAGCTCGGCAGCCGTCCCTCGAGGGCGAACTGGCGGATGATCGCGGCGCGCCAGGCGTTGTTCGGTCGCCCGCTGCCCGTGACCTTCCCCTCGACGTAGGTCGCGTAGCCCTCGATCACCCAGCGCGGCGACTTGAGGGCGATCGGGCCGAGGGGTACTGGCGAGAGCGACCAGAGCAGCCGCCTCCACTCGTTGCGCGACGGCCGCACGAGGTGCGCGACGTGGGTGAACTCGTGAGTCGCGAGCAGCTCCTCCCACACTCGCGCATTGCCGATTTCCGAGCGCGGATCGGGCGGCGAGGGCCAGAGGACGATCGTCGGCGCGTCGAGGGGAGTGAATGCGTACCCGTTCGCCACGTTCGCCGGATCGTCGACGACGACGTTGACGCGATGGGTTGGCGAGTAACCGACGATCGCGTCGACCTGGTCGCGGATGCCCTCGATGCGTTCGGCAAGGGCGAGGGTCCACTCGCGGTATCGTTCGGGATAGTGGAGGATGAAGTGCTCCGTTTCCGCCGTGCGCCAGTCGAGCCAGGGGCGCGGGGCGAGTTGCGCGCCGGCGGCGGAGGCGACGCCGAGGAGCGCCGCGAGGACGACGAGGACGACGAGGACGAGAGGCGTGAGCGGGACTAAACACGGAAGGGACGCGCGCCGCTGGCACGCGTCCCTTTCGGCAAACTCGATTGTGCGGAGCGTCGCTCCGTCAGTCACGCGGGGGCTTCTTCCCGCGAATCCGCTCCAGAAGCCAAGTGCCTTGGAGAGTGAAGAGCGGTGTCAGCAGAAAGCCCAGCAGCGTGTTGATCCAGACGAGCGCGATGTAGAAGGCGCAGAGTCCCAGACCGACCCACAGAGTGCCGAACGGGCCGTGAGTTTCCAAGCAGTCGCTCCTGTATCCGTGATAGCCGGGTGCAACGGGGTGCAAGATAGCAGCGAGTCGACGGCCGAGCCAGAGGAACCCGCAGAGCGGGGCAGGAGTCCGACTATACTTCAGCACGATGCGACACGACTCTCCGCGCGAGGTGCTGCGAGCGGCCCGGACAGCGGCGAGCGCGGCCGACGCGCCGCTGCTGCTGGCGGTCTCCGGCGGGCTGGATTCCATGGTCCTGCTGTACGCCATGGCCGCCACCGCGCGCCGCCGCATCGCCGCCGTGGCGACGTTCGATCATGGAACGGGGCCGGCAGCGTCGGCAGCGGCGGCGCACGTCGCCCGTACGGCGGCGCTCCTTCGACTGCCAGTGGTGATGGGCCGCGACGATGCACACGAGCCCACGGGCGGTGGTCGGGAAGCGGAGTGGCGGCGGGCGCGCTATCGGTTTCTCGAGTCCGCGGCAACGGCGCTCGAGGCGCGGATCGTGACCGCGCACACCGCGGACGATCAGATCGAGACCGTATTGATGCGCGTGATGCGCGGGAGTGGCGCGCGCGGACTGGCCGGCCTGTTCGCACCGGGTCCGGTGCTGCGCCCGTTCGTCGGGCTGCGCCGGACGACGCTGGCGGCTTACTCACGAGAGGCGCGCATCCGGTTCCGGACCGATCCGACCAACGACGGGCGCGAGTTCCTCCGCAATCGAGTCCGTCACGACCTGCTGCCCGCGCTGCGGACGGTTCGGCCGGCGATCGACGAGGAGTTGCTCACGGTGGCGACGCGCGCGGCGGCGTGGCGCGCCGAGGTCGAGAAGCATATCGATCGGACGGTGCATCCCCGGCGCGAGGGATCGAATACGCTGAGCGTTGCCTCGCAGGAACTGTCCGGCTATGATCGTGATTCACTTTCGGTGCTCTGGGGCGCACTCGGCGGTCGGGTGGGACTCGCTCTGGATCGACGGGGAGCTGAGCGGCTGGCGGCGTTTACGGTTGG
>JBIOHU010000148.1:0-5384 GCA_044449225.1 Gemmatimonadales bacterium
CCTTGATGGGTGTGCACTTACCCGTAAGGCGGCGCAAAGCGCCGCCGCCCCGTAAGCCTGCGACGGCGGCGCAGCCGCCACGCGGCGCCCCGAAGGCCGGCGTTTCACGCCGGCCGGCCCGTCAGCGCCGTTCAGCCGTTCCACTTCTGTCTCAACCGCCGCGCCGTCTCCGGGCTGAACACCCTGATCACCAGATAGATGATCGCCCCGATGATCGCGACCTTGATCGCGAAGAAGAACAACCATCCCAGCAGCCCGAATCCCACGGCGAACAGGCCGAACGCAAGGCGGAGGACGAACAGGCCCGCGATGGCGAACAGGCCGATCATGAAGATGGTACGAAGCATCGAACGGTCTCCCTTGCGAGTCTGTCTCCAGTACGGCGCCGGGTTCTCCGCGGTTTCACCCCGGCGCCACCCCTGGCTCGCGGCGCCGGCGAGAGTCAGATTGCGCGCATGAGCCCCCGCTCCGCAAGTCGTCCCCCCGCGCAGCCATGACGGTTCCGGACCTGGTCGTCGTCGGCGGAGGTATCGTCGGACTGACTTCGGCGCTCGCCGCCGCCCGGCGCGGCATGCGCGTCACCCTCGTCGACCAACCCCGGACCGGCGCCGCGTCGCGGCTCTCCGCCGGCATGCTCGCGCCCTCGGTCGGCACGTCCACTCCCGACGCGCTCGCAGCGGCGATCGCGGCGCGCGACCACTACCCGCGCTTCCTCGACGCCCTGCTCGACCGTACCGAGATCGCGGTCCCCCTCGACCGCAACGGGCTCCTCGAGCTCGCGACCACCGGGAAGGAGTGCGAGGAGCTCTTCGCCCGCGCTCCCGCCACCGCCGAGCGGCTCGACGCGCGGGCCCTCACCGCCCTCGAGCCCTCGTTCGCCAGTCACGCCGGCGCGCTCCTCCATCCGCACGACGGCGCCGTCGACATCCAGACGCTGATGCACGCCCTCGACGTCGCCGTCGCGCGGCAGTCCCACATCACTCGTCTGACCGACGAAGTGGCCTCGTTCGACTCCCGCGGCAACCTGCCCGGATTCCGCTCGCGCGGCGGGGCGCGGTACGCCGCGCGCCATCTCCTGCTGGCGAACGGCGCGTGGGCCGGTGTCCTGCCGGGTCTTCCGCGCGCCCTTCCGGTGAGGCCCGTCCGCGGCCAGCTGATGCGCCTCGAGGGCCGGCCGATCAGCCACGTGACCTATGGCGGCGGCGGTTACCTCATCCCCCGCGGACCGACGCTCGTCGTCGGCGCGACGAGCGAGGAGGTGGAGTTCGATGCCACCACCACCCAGCGCGGCCTGCGGGACCTTCGCGCCATCGCGACCCGCGCCATTCCCGTCCTCGCCCACGCCAACGTCGTCGAGCACTGGGCCGGCCTCCGCCCCGTCGCGCCCGACGGCCTGCCCATCCTCGGCCCCGACCCCCTCCTGCCGGCCCTCTGCTACGCCTGTGGATTCTCCCGGAACGGGATCCTGCTTGCCCCGTGGGCCGCCGAGCAGCTGGTCCCGGTCCTGATGGGCGGCGCCGCGCCGGCCTCATTGGCTCCCTTTCGCCTGGAGCGTCTGGCGCCGGCGTGAGCGCGCGTTGCGCGCTCACGCGTAGGTCCGTAGGTGCGCAGGTGGGTAGGTGGGGACTCCGCCGGGGCGGCCCGCGAGGCTAACCGCCAACCGCGTTAAGGGTGGTTATCCACACTTACCTGCCCGGGTGTTGCCCGCTATTTTCCGCTGCGACAACGCGTTCGACGGGCGGGCTGTGCGCAGTCTCCCACCTACCCACCTACGCACCTACCCACCTACGCGCAAAGCGGCCCGCGCTGATGCCGGAAGCCTTCTACCAGATCATGGGCCGCCACCCGGCGCCGGCGCTCCCCGATCGCAAGCCGTCCTGGCTCAAGGTCCGGGCACCGGGCGGGCCGAACTACCTCCGGCTTCGGCAGCTCATGCGCGACCTCGACCTGCACACGGTCTGTGAGGAAGCGCACTGTCCCAACGTCGGCGAGTGCTGGGAGCACGGCACCGCCACCTTCATGATCCTCGGCGACGTCTGCACCCGGAACTGTGCCTACTGCGCCGTCGCGCACGGACGTCCTCCGAAATTCGACCCCGCCGAGCCCGGGCGCGTCGCCGAAGCGGCGACGACCATGCAGCTCCAGCACGTCGTCCTCACCTCGGTGGACCGGGACGACCTTCCGGACTTCGGCGCGTGGGCCTTCGCCGAGACGATTCGCCAGATCAAGCTCCGCAGCCCGGAGACGTCGGTGGAGGTCCTCGTCCCCGACTTCCAGGGGAGGGAGGATTCGATCCGGACCGTCCTCGAGGCGGAGCCCGACATCTACAATCACAACACCGAAACGGTGCCGCGCCTGTACAAGAAATGCCGGCCCGGCGGACGCTACGAGCGGGTGATGGGCATCTTCACCGCGGCGAAGCGCCTCGCGCCGCACATTCCCACCAAGACGGGGATGATCCTCGGCATGGGCGAGACGACCGACGAGATCGTCGCCGTGATGCGCGATCTCCGCGCCGTCGACGTCGACATCCTCACCCTCGGCCAGTATCTGCGTCCCTCCGAGGGCCACATCGCCCTCGACCGCTACGTGACTCCCGACGAGTTCCGCCGCCTCTATGAGATCGGCATGGAGCTCGGCTTCCGCCACGTCGAGAGCGGCCCCCTCGTGCGCTCCAGCTACCACGCGTGGGAACAACTCCAAACCGCGCGTGAAACGTGAATCGTGAGACGTGAGACGTACCTCCTCACGCCGTCACGTCTCACGATTCACGTCTCACGTCTCACCTGTATTTCACTCTTACCTCTCTCTCCGCTCATGGCAGTGAAGAAGAAGTCCCTTTCCCCAAGCGATCCCGCGCTGAACATGGAGCTGCTGCACTCGATGCTCCTCCAGCGCCGCTTCGAGGAGCGCTGTGCCGAAGCGTACGCGCTCGGGAAGATCGGCGGATTCTGTCACCTCTACATCGGTCAGGAGGCGGTGAGCACCGGGACGGCGAGCGTGCTCCGCAAGGACGACTACGTCATCACGACTTATCGTGACCACGGGCAGGCCCTCGCTCGCGGCTTGACTCCGCGCGCGATCATGTCCGAGCTGTTTGGCCGGCAGGATGGCTGCTCCCGCGGCAAGGGCGGCTCGATGCACCTGTTCGACACGAATCTCAACTTCCTCGGCGGCCACGGCATCGTCGGCGGTCACGTTCCCCTCGCCACCGGCGTCGGCTTCGCGATCAAGTATCGCGGCGGCGACCAGGTCATCGTCTGCTTCATGGGCGAATCGGTCGTCAACACCGGCGCCTTCCATGAAGCGCTGAACATGGCCGCGCTGTGGAAGCTCCCCTGCGTCTTCGTCATCGAGAACAACCGATACGGCATGGGCACGGCGCTCGAGCGCGCGTCGGCCATCCACGACATCTACGAGCGCGGCGCGGCGTACAACATGTCGCGCGCCCAGTGCGACGGGCAGGACGTCTTCGTCGTGCGCCAGGCCGTCACGGAGGCGGTGGAGCGCGCGCGCAAGGAGCAGATGCCCACCCTGCTGGAGGTACGTACATACCGCTTCATGGGCCACTCGATGTCCGACGCCGTGAGCGGCACCTATCGCACGAAAGCCGAGCTCGAGGAGTACATGAAGCGCGACCCGATCACCCTCCTGCGCACCCACATGCAGGAGAACGACGAGCTCACCGACGAGCAGCTCCAGAAGATGGACGCCGACATCAAGGCCGTCGTCCAGGACGCCTGGGACTTCGCCGACGCCAGCCCCGAGCTCCCCGTGGAAGCGCTGTGGGAGGATGTGCTGGTGGATACGACCACCTGAACTGCGGCCAACAAACCGAACTGCGGTCAACGTATTCAACTGCTGTCGACCTATGTGACTTCGGTCGACTCATGAACTGCCACTGCCCTTCGATACGTTGACGCTCTTTGCAGTTCAGTAAGTTGACCGTCGTTCAGTAAGTTGACCGTCGTTCGGTACGTCGACCGTAGTTCGGTATGTCGACCGCAGTATCCATAAGTTGACCGCAGTTCGGTAAGTCGACCGCAGTTCAGTACGTTGACCGCCTCATCCAGACCTCAATGCCCGTAATCACATACCGCGACGCCCTCGGCCAGGCCATCCGCGAGGAGATGCAGCGCGACGATCGCGTCTTCCTCATGGGCGAGGAAGTCGGCGTCTACAACGGCGCCTACAAGGTGTCGAAGGGATTCCTCCAGGAGTTCGGCGAGATGCGCGTCGTCGACACGCCGATCACCGAGCTCGGCTTCGCCGGCGTCGGCGTCGGCGCGGCGATGGTCGGCCTCCGTCCGGTCATCGAGTTCATGACCTGGAACTTCGCCCTCCTCGCCCTCGACCAGGTCGTGAACGCCGCCGCGAAGATGCTCTACATGTCGGGCGGCCAGTTCAAGATGCCGATCGTCTTCCGGGGGCCGAACGGCGCCGCGCTCCAGCTCTCTGCGCAGCACTCGCAGGCGTGGGAGTCCTGGCTCGCCCACATCCCCGGACTCAAGGTCGTCGCGCCGGGCACTCCGTACGACGCCAAGGGATTACTCAAGAGCGCCATCCGCGACGACAATCCCGTCTGCGTGCTCGAGGGCGAGATGCTCTACAACACCAAGGGCGAAGTGCCCGACGACGACTACGTCATTCCGCTCGGCAAGGCCGACCTCAAGCGCGAGGGCGACCATTGCTCCATCATCACTCACGGCAAGATGGTGCTCGTCGCCATGCAGGCGGCCGACCAGCTCGCCAAGGAAGGCATTCGCCTCGACGTCGTCGACCTGCGCACGATACGCCCCATGGACGTCGAGGCGATCGCCGCGTCCGTCAACAAGACCAACCGCGCCGTCGTGCTCGAGGAAGGCTGGGAGCTCTGCGGCGTTGGCGCGCAGGTCGTCGACTACATCCAGCGCGAGTGCTTCGACAACCTCGACGCCCCTGTCGTCCGCGTCCATCAGGCCGATACCCCGATGCCGTACGCCAAGGGGCTCGAACGCGCGGCCAAGCCCGATCTGCCGAAGACGATCGCCGCCGTCCGCAAAGTCATGTACCTCGACTGAGGCTAACGAGTCTCGATAATGGCTACCAAGGTCTTCATGGAAGCGCTCTCTCCCACGATGGAGGAGGGCAAGCTCGTCAAGTGGCTCAAGAACGAGGGCGACGTCATCAAGAGCGGCGAGCCGCTCGGCGAGGTCGAGACCGACAAGGCGATCATGGAGCTCGTCGCCCGCGGTGACGGCGTGCTTCGCAAGCGGCTCGTCAACGAGGGCGAGGCAGTCCCCGTCGGTACCCTCGTCGGCGTCATCGCCGCGAAGGACGAGAACATCGATGAGCTGATCGCCGGCGCCCGCGCGCCGGCGATCAGCTCATCGATGTTCTCGTCC
>JBIOHU010000149.1:0-5259 GCA_044449225.1 Gemmatimonadales bacterium
CAGGTCACCCTCCTTCCCGACTCGCGCACGACGCTCGTCCTCGCGCCGCCGGCCGCCGGCGCCTCCCAGCCGAACGTCCTGCTTCTTCCCGGCTGTTGACGTCCTCACTATGCTGGACACTCTGTCCGACGCCCGTGAACGACCAGCTCCTTCGCTGACTCACGCTCCATGACTCCGCTCGACCTCGATCCCGCGTCCACCGCGCTCGTGCTCATCGACCTGCAGCGCGGCATCGTTGCGGGCGAGACGAAGCCCCACGCGGCGCGCGACGTCGTCGCCCGCGGCGCCGAGCTCGCCGGCGCCTTCCGGGCGAAGCACGCGCTCGTCGTGCTCGTGCGAGTCGACCCCGGTCCGAACTTCATGCTGATGCCGCGGCCCATCTCGGATGTCGTCCGCCCGCCGATGACGATCACCCCGGAGTGGAGCGAGCTCGCCCCCGAGCTCGGCCGCCAGGCGGGGGACGTCGTCGTCGTCAAGCATCAGCCCAACGCCTTCTATGCCACCGATATCGAGGTGCACCTTCGGCGGCGCGGCATCCGCACGATAGTGCTCGGCGGCATCTCGACCAACATCGGCGTCGAGGCGACCGCCCGCGCCGCGCACGAGCGAGGCTACGAGCAGGTCTTCGTCGAGGACGCGATGTCGGCGCGGGAGGCGGTGCTGCACACGCATGCCGTGACTCACTTCTTCCCCACCATCGGCCGCGTGCGGGCGACGCGCGACGTCGTCGCCGCCATGCGCTGACCCGGGTTTGCCGACAGCAGAGGGTCCGCGCCTCACGAGGGCGCTGCGCAGCCGGAACTTCCGCCTCTTCTTCAGCGGGCAGAGCGTCTCGCTCATCGGGACGTGGATCACGCGCATCGCCACGAGCTGGCTCGTGTACCGGCTCACCGGCTCCCTCCTCCTCCTCGGCGTCGTCGGCTTCTGCGGACAGATCCCTACCCTCTTCCTCTCGCCCTTCACCGGCGTGATGGTCGACCGCTGGAATCGCCACCGCCTGCTCGTCGTCACCCAGGTGCTGTCGATGCTCCAGTCGCTGGCGCTCGCAATGCTCGTCTTCGGCGACCGCATCACCGTGGCGTGGATCCTCGTCCTCCAGGTGGCGCAGGGGGTCATCAACTCCTTCGACACGCCGGCCCGCCAGGCGTTCGTCGTCGAGATGGTCGAGGACCGGGCCGACCTGCCGAACGCGATCGCCCTCAACTCCTCGATGGTCAACGCCAGTCGCATCCTCGGTCCGAGCATCGGCGGCATCGTCATCGCTCTCGTCGGCGAAGGATGGTGCTTCATGGCCGACGCCATCTCCTATCTCGCCGTCATCGCGTCGCTGCTCGCGATGACCGTCACGCCGCGCACACGTCCGCCGCGCGAGACGAAGATCCTCGAGGAGCTGCTCGTCGGATTCCGCTACGTCTCGCGCTTCGTGCCCGTGCGGTCGGCGCTGATCCTCCTCGCGCTGATCAGCCTTCTCGGCATGCCGTACTCCGTGCTGATGCCGGCGATCGCCACCACCCAGCTCCATGGCGGCGCGAGCACGCTCGGCTATCTCATGACCGGCTCCGGCATCGGCGCCTTCGGCGGCGCGCTCTATCTCGCGTCGCGCAAGAGCGTGCTCGGACTCGGGCGCGCCATGTCCACGGCGGCGATGGTCTTCGGGGGCGGCCTCGTGCTCTTCTCCTTCTCCCGCGTCTTCTGGCTGTCGATGCTGATCCTGCCGATCGTGGGAGCGGGGATGATGATCACCATGGCGGCGACCAATACCATCGTGCAGACGGTCGTCGAGGAGGAGCTCCGCGGCCGCGTCATGGCCTTCTACGCGATGGCCTTCCTCGGCACGGCGCCGATCGGCAGCCTCCTCGCCGGGATCGCCGCCGAGCACATCGGCTCCGACTACACCATCCTCGCCGGCGGCATCGGCTGTCTCTTCGCCGGCTTCTGGTTCCACTTGCGGCTTCCCCTCCTACGCGACATCGTGCGGCCGATCTATCTCGAGCGCGGCATACTCGGCGCGGCGGAGATGGAGGCGGACGTGACAGCGCCGTTGGCGTAGGTGGGTAGGTAGGTAGGTGGGTAGGCCCGGACCGACGCGGGCACACCGGGCTGGTTCGGTGTGCCCCATCCGAATCCGCAGTCACGTCTCACGTCTCACGATTCACCATTCACTTCTCACCATTCACCATTCAATTCTCTCCCGTTCACATGCCTATTCCCGTTCGCTTGCTCGGCGTCTTTGCGCTGCTGCTCGGCGCCGTTCCGCTCGGCGCGCAGAGCGGAACGATCGCGTATCCCACCACTCGCACCGTCGACGTCGTCGACCACTTCGGGAGCGCGACGGTCGCGGATCCGTATCGCTGGCTCGAGGAGCTCAACGCGCCGGAGACGTCGCGGTGGGTCGCGGCCGAGAATGCGGTGACGAATTCCTATCTCGCCACGCTGCCGCTGCGCAATTCCTTCCGTTCGCGGATCACCGAGCTGTGGAACTATCCGAAGACGAGCGCGCCACGCTGGCAGGGCGGACACTGGTTCTATTCCCGCAACTCCGGGCTCCAGCGGCAGAGCGTCGTCTACGCGCGCGAGCGGCTCGACGGGCCGGAGCATGTCGTCCTCGATCCCAACACCCTCTCGCCCGACGGCTCCATCGCGATGTCCGGCTTCGTTCCCTCTCCCGATGGCCGCTACTACGCCTTCGGCCAGAGCGAGGGGGGATCGGACTGGAGCACCTACTACGTGCGCGATCTGCGCACCGGCGGCGCGACCGCGGACACCATTCGCTGGGTGAAGTTCTCCGGCCTGTCGTGGACTCACGACGGGCGCGGCTTCATCTATGGTCGCTATCCCCAGCCCGCCGCCGGCGAGGCGCTGCGCGGCGCCGTGCACGACAAGAAGATCTACTACCACGTGGTCGGTACGCCGCAGACCGCCGACCGACTGCTCTACGAGCGCCCCGCGGAGCCGGCGCTGTTCATCAGCGCCAACCTCGACGAGTCGGGACGCTATCTGTTCGTCGTCACCAACCTGGGCACCAGCGCGAAGAACGAGCTGTTCGTCGCCGATCTCGGTGATCCGGCCCGTCCCGACCTCTCGGCGCCGATCCGCCCCCTCTTCACCGGACACGACGCCGCGTACGATCCGATCGGCGTGGTGAAGGGCACGCTCTATCTGCTCACCGATCGCGACGCGCCGCGCCGTCGCATCGTCGCCGTGCCCATCGCGACGCCGGGTGTCGACCACTGGCGCGTCGTCGTGCCGCAGGGAGCCAGCACGATCGAGAGCGCGGACCTCGTCGCCGGCCGGCTCGTCGTCACGACGCTCGAGGACGTCGCCAGCGTCGTCCGCTTTCACACGCTCGCGGGCGTACCACAGGAGACGATACACCTGCCGGGGCTGGGCAGCGTCGGCGGGGTGTCCGGCCGCTTCGATCGCCCCGAGCTCTTCTACAGCTTCACGTCACCGCTCGTGCCGAGCGCCGTGTATCGCTACGACGCGGCGACGAAGCGCAGCGTTCCTTTCGCGCCGGCGAAGCTGACCTTCGATCCGTCGCGCTACGAGACGACGCGCGTCTTCTACACCTCGAAGGACGGCACCCGCGTGCCGATGTTCATCACGCGACGCCGGGGCATGGCGCTCGACGGCACCAACCCGACGATGCTCTACGCGTACGGCGGCTTCGACATCAGCACCAATCCCACCTTTCGCCCCGACGTGCCGGCCTGGCTCGAGCTCGGCGGCATCTGGGCGACCGCGAACCTGCGCGGCGGCGGCGAGTACCGCGAGGCCTGGCACGAGGCGGGAATGAAGGAGAAGAAGCAGAACGTCTTCGACGACTTCATCGCCGCCGCGGAGTACCTCGTGCGCGAGAAATACACGTCGCCGTCGAAGCTCGCCATCATGGGCGCCTCCAACGGCGGGCTGCTCGTCGGCGCCACGATGGAGCAGCGCCCCGACCTGTTCGCCGTTGCGCTGCCCGCCGTGGGCGTGATGGACATGCTGCGCTACCAGAAGTTCACCGGCGGCGGCGCCTGGGCCACCGAGTACGGCTCGGCCGACGACACCACCGACTTCAAGTACCTGCGCGCCTATTCGCCGCTGCACAACCTGAAGGCCGGCACCTGCTATCCGGCGACGCTGGTCACGACGGCCGACCACGACGATCGCGTGGTGCCGAGCCATTCGTTCAAGTTCACCGCGGCGCTCCAGAAGGCGCAGGGCTGCGCGAAGCCGGTGTTGATTCGCGTCGAGACGGAAGGCAGCCACGGCTATCGTCCCACCGACAAGCGCATCGCCGAGCTGGCGGACGAGTGGGCCTTTGCGGCAGCGCAAATGGGGATGTCCAGGGCCGCGGTGCCGTAAGCTGTAGGTGGGTAGGTCGGTAGGTGGGCAGGTAAGTAGGAATTCGGAATGGGCACACCGAAACAGCCTGGTGTGCCCGCGTCGGTCCGGGCCTACCCACCTACACACCTACCCACCTACGCGTGAAGCGCCCTGCGCTTCCGCCTCGGCGGCCGTCTCCGCTGCCATTCGATCCGCGCGGCGATCGCCAGCACCACGGCGAGCACGCACAGCTCGACGTACACCTTCTCGCCGTCCAGGTAGTCGATCGACCGGTCCCGGAGCGCGGGGTCGGTGAGGATCGAGTGCACCGCGTAGAGAGGAAAGAGTGCGTAGGTCGTGAAGTGCAGGCGCTTCCACCAGCGGCGCCCGATCTCGAAGCGGAAATGCGACGTCACCAGCACGAAGACGAGCAGGTAGACGGCCACCGCGCCGGCGGTGTTGATCCACGGCTGCTTCGGCGCGTTGACCGGATAGAACAGGTCGACGACGGCGAACTGCACGCGACTCGGGAGGAGCAGGATCGCCGGGTGAACGAGCGACACCCCGAGGGCCAGCCAACCGGTGACGTTGTGGATCCTGACCGTGTTGATCCGGCGGTGCGGCCAGTTCCGG
Source organism: Gemmatimonadales bacterium (assembly GCA_044449225.1). GTDB lineage: Bacteria > Gemmatimonadota > Gemmatimonadetes > Gemmatimonadales > Gemmatimonadaceae > AG11. The sequence goes on from JBIOHU010000149.1 coordinate 4,945, forward strand.
ACGGGATTGAAGTGAGTGGTGAGGAGGAGGCCGATGAGGATGTTCGCCGTCAGCAGCCCGATCGCGCCGAGGCCCGCGTAGTTCGAGAGATCGATTGGGTCCAAGCCAGCTCCTGTGCGCCGAAGTATCCGGTGTGCGTGCCGCTCCCACTCGTACGACGACCCCCCGCCCTCCGTTGCCGCTCGCGGGCTACCTCCATCAATCAATATCAATTTATGAATAGCCCGGCCTGAGCTCAACCAGTGCAACGGCAACTGCAACGGCAGCGACGCGGATCTAACGGATCGGCGCGGATCTTCACGGACAGCTCCTCGG
>JBIOHU010000150.1:0-5163 GCA_044449225.1 Gemmatimonadales bacterium
GATCTCGCGCTTGAAGCGGTCCACCGACACCGACGCGGCGAGATGCTCCGGCAGCACCTTCACCGCGACACGTCGCTCCAGCGACGCGTCGAGCGCGACGAATACCCGCGACATGCCGCCGCCACCGAGCTCGCGCTCGATAGTGTACGCGGGCCCGAGGGCCGCCGTCAGTTGGTCGACGAGGGGAGAGTGCACGGAGCGTGGGAACGACAGTTGTCTGACAGTCGCACCGCCCGAAAGGATGCGACACCCCCACTCTACGGGTCGAGGGACCGCCTCGTGTCAGCCGCCCAGCTCGCTCTGGGGAGGAAACCCGTGCTGCTTCCGGCCGACGTCGGCTTCGTGCTTCGCGGTCGTCTTGTACAGCTCGAACCGGCCGTCCACGGCGAGGGGAGCGCAGCGCGAGCGCAGGATCTCCATCTCCAGCGCTCCCATTGGCCGAAGCCCGCCGGCGATCCGGACGTTCTGCCGCAGCACTCTCGCCGAGTCGATCCCCGTGACGGTGACCGCCACCGGAAGGCTCATCGAGTACCGCAGCGCATCCTCGGCCGAGATCGCGCGCTTTTTCACCGCGTCGCCTTCCCCGCCGAAGGTCTTCATCCCGATCGGCGCGATGCCCTGCCGTCGCACCTCGGGCAGCACCTGCTGCTCGAAGCTGCGGAAGGTCGCATCGAAGCAGTTGAGGGGCATCTGCACGCTGTCGAACGGGTAGCCGTGCGAGAGCATCTGCAGGTGGATCGCCGGGTCCTTGTGGCCGGTGAAGCCGACGAAGCGCACGAGTCCCTTCTCCTTCGCCCGGTCGAGCGCCTCGATCACCCCGCCCTTCATGAAGTGCCGCTCCGGGTCGCCGGCGTAGACGACCTCGTGCACCTGCCAGAGGTCGAGGTAGTCGGTCTTGAGCCGGCGCAGCGACTCCTCGAGCTGCCGCATCGCGACCTTCGCGTCGCGGCCGTGGGTGCACACCTTCGACATGAGAAAGACCATCTGCCGCCGACCCTTCGCCAGCGCCTTTCCCAAGCGCTTCTCGCTCGTCCCCTCATGGTATTCCCATGCGTTGTCCATGAAGGTTATCCCGGCGTCGATCGCCTCGTGGACGAGGGAGATCGCTTCGCGCTCCGTGCCGATCTCGCCCAAATGGTAGCCGCCCATACCGAGCGCGGAGACCGTCTCTCCCGTCCTGCCGAAAGGGCGACGTGGAATCGCCGCCGACGCGGCGCGGAGCCGCGTGCGCGTGGAAGTCCTGCGGGAAGGGCGGGATGTCGACGTCGGCACGTGTGCACCTCGTGGTGGCAGAATTGGCCGGCGAAAATGCAGAAAGCGAACCTGCGGCGCTGTCGTCCCGGGGGAATGGCGGCTAGCTTTCCCTCCAGCCGCGATCCGAACGGAGACCCTGATGGACAACGACTTCACCAACCCTTACGCCGGCAAGCACATCCCCTTCAAGAAGGGCGGATGGGGCTCGGCCATCTTCATCGTCCTGCTCGCGCTCGCGATTGCCGCGACGGCGACCTGGATCCACAAGACGACGTACCTGCACCCGCAGGACCTGCGCATGCGGGCGAAGGGCTCGCCGGCGTCACACCCATGACGTGACTGTGGACACAAAACTGATGTGATGGCGACCGGCCGAGGCGGCAAGCCAAGTGCTTTGTCGCCTTGATGTTAAGCGGCACCATCTACCCCTGTTGGCGTTCGTGACGGTACGTTTCTCGCACACGTGCGTCCACGCCAAGTCGCACCTTCACCGGGGGGAGAAATGTCGCTGTCCATCAGAACGTTGACCGCATGCGCGGTCGGAATGTTTTCACTGAGCGCCTGCGCCACACGTGGCGCGCTGCGCCGAGGGCTCGACGACGAGCGCACGGCGCGCATTTCCACCGATAGCGCGCAGGCGGCCGATCTGGCCTCCCAGCGCGCGGAACTCGCATCACTGCGAACCGACCTGAACTCGCTGCGCACCGAGTTCGGCGCCAAGATCTCCGAGGTCGCGGACGGACTGAAGTTCGCCATGCCCGTCCATTTCGCCTACGACGACGCCACGGTGCGCAGCGCCGACGCGCCCGCGCTCGACCGCTTCGCCAGCGTGGTGCAGAAGCACTATCCCGGCGCCAAGGTGACGGTGGAAGGCTTCGCCGATCCTGCCGGCACGGTGCAGTACAACCTCGACCTCAGCCGGCGCCGTGCCGAGGCGGTACGCGACTACATCAGCGGCAAGGGGCTGGATCAGTCGCTCGTCAGCACCGTCGGCTACGGCAAGTCGCGGCTCGTCTACGCCAACGCGTCGCGCGACATGCCGGGCGCGGAGCTGAATCGCCGGGTGGTGTTCGTGATCGAGACGCCAGGCGCAGCGGCGGGGACGACCCTGACGGCGGAGCGTTGAACGCCGTTGGTGGGTAGGTGCGTAGGTGAGGACTGCAACGACGAAGGGCACACCGGGCTGTTCCGGTGTGCCCTTTCCGAATTCCTACCCACCTACGCACCTACGCACCTACCCACCTACGCGCGCCCGCGCGCCTCAATCATCCCCACCACCTCCTCCAGCGTCGTTCGGCCGCGGTCGCGCGCGTACCACGATCGAATCTCCCGGTAGCGCGCCTCCTTCTCCAGCTCACGGCCCGGGCCGAGCACCCAGCGCTGCAGCTCCGCCGGCCGCGGGCCCCACCATCCGTGCTCCTCGAACTCCGCGTCGAGCGCGATCACGACGGGGATCGATCGCGACCGCCCGGTGAGATGCGCGTCCATGAGGTCGAGGTTCTCGTCGCGCGCCAGCACTCGCAGGTCCGCGTTCGGCGTGAGCTCGGCCAGTCTGGCGACGACGGGCACCGTGTTCACCGCGTCGCCGCACCAGTCCTCGCTCAGGACGAGCAGGTGCCACGCCTCCCTGAGCGCCGCGACGCGACGCACGAACTCCTCCGGCACCACCGCCCGCCGCCACACCGCCGCCCACAGCTCCGCATTCTTCACCGCCGCGGCGAGCATCGTCTCGAATTCGGGCGCGCCGAGGTAGCGCTCGCGCAGGGTCGCGATCTCGGTCATGACAGAAGGGCTTCAGAGTGAAGGCGGTCAACCTACCAGACGACGGTCAACCTACCAGACGACGGTCAACCTACCAAACGACGGTCAACCTACCGAGCGACGGTCAACGTACCGACCGACGGTCAACGTATCGAATGACGGTCAACCTACTTACCCTCGGGTATCTTGACCGCAGTTCGGTACGTCGATCGCTCTTCGGTACGTTGACCGCTCCTCGGTACGTTGACCGCCCCTCGATCTTCTGACCGCTCCTCGATCTTCTGACCGCCCCTCGATCTTCCGACCGCCCCCCGCTCAACGGTACGGCAGTTGCCCCTGCTTCCCGCATCATCTCAGCCGGGAGTCCCGATGCCGACCGACCGTACCGACTCGTCCATGCCAGGCACGTCGCCCAGCGACGCTCGGCCATCACACGACGATCGCAATGCCGATTCCAGGAAGACCAAGCGCGACGACGAGGAGCCGCACAGCGAGACGATCGGTGGCCGCAGCTTTGCCGGCGCGTCCTACGGCGCGACCGAGCGCGAGCAGACGCGCGACCTGCGCAAGACCGACCCAGCCGAGGAGGGAGACGTCGCCGACGGCGGCTACAGCGACGAGCTGGAGAACGACAGCACCGGCGAGTAGCCGCCCCTGCCGCTGTAGTTCGGTACGTCGACCGCCGTCGGTAAGTCGACCGCTCCTCAGTAAGTCGACCGCCGTTCAGCACGTCGACCGCCGTTCCAGAGCCTTCCAAGATTCCACACGACTCCGGCGTAGATCGCGTTCGGCAGCTCGCCGCGTAGCGGCGCGATCACGCCGGCGTCGAGATTGAGCGCGGGACTCACGAGATACGTTGGCCCCGTGAGGAGCGACGCGGTCGACGCGCGACCGGAGCCGTCGATGGTCGGCTCGCCGAACAGCTCCGCCACCCAGCTCAGCTTCCCCTCGACCGGCGCGCCGAACGAGGCCGTCCAGAGCGCCGCATTCGACGCCGGCGTCGCGTCGCGGCGGCCAATACGCGTCCAGCTCGCGTTGAGATCCATCGACACCGGGCCGAAGTGATGGCTGGAGATCACGATGATGCCCACGTCGGTCGAGCCGGTGCCGGTGGCCCTCGAACCGGTTGGGAATTTCACCGACGGTTGGATCGCGACGTCGCCCAGCAGCGCCGCCCGGTCCAACAGTCGCCACTTGATCCCCACGGCCGCGTCACCGAAGCCTCCGCTCTGTCCGGACGACCCCAGGATCGCCGGCGTCGAGAGGTCGAGCTGCACGTGCGACGTGAGACCGACCTTCGTGACCATCGGCGCGAGCCAGGCGCGCGATCCGGGCCCCGTGCGATCCCCCTCCATGCCCGCCTCTACTTCCACGTAACCAGGCGCCACGGTATATGCGTGCGTCGCCACCGTGGGCCGCTCCGGCTGCACGGCACGCGGATCGACCGCCGGCTCCTGTGCCGCGAGTGCCATCGCGAGCGACGTCGAAAGCGACGCGGTGAGCATGCAGCGCGACAGCGAGCGACTCATGCCGATACTCACCGCAGCGGCAGCTCGTAGAACAGCGTGTCCACCAGCTCGTCCGGCCGGTATCGCTCGATCGGCGTGAAACCGAGCGAGTGGTAGAGCGACTGCGCCGCTGTCATGTCGGCCAGAGTGCCCAACCGCAGCGTCAGATAGCCGCGCGCACGCGCGCCGGCGAGCAGTGTCTCCATCAGTGCGCGCCCCACGCCGCGCCCGCGCCATGCCGCGTCGACGAACATCCGCTTCACCTCTGCCGCCTCGTCCGACAGGGGCCGCAGCGCGACGCAGCCGATGCCAGCGCCGTCGGCCGTCGCGAGCCAGATGCCTCCTCGCGGCGCGGCGAATCGTCCGGGGAGCGAGAGGGCGTCCGCGCGCATGTGGTCGACGCCAGGCGTCGTGGCGCGCGCGTCGGCATGGGAGAGGATCAGCCGCCGCACCTCGGCGACCTCGCCTTCGTCGCTCACTTCGCCGACGACGACGGTCGGCCAGCGCTCGACGGGTGGCGCTGCGCCGCTCACTCGACGTCGAGGCTCGCCGTGTGCGCGGCGAGCGCGCGCACGCTTTCGCGCCGCCCCACCCCCATCTACAGCCCCGCCGGGGGAAGCACCACGCCCCCGGCGGCCCA
>JBIOHU010000151.1:0-5131 GCA_044449225.1 Gemmatimonadales bacterium
ACGCGGGGTCTGCAGGGCTAAGATGTCCGACGCCGCGTCCCCGGCGCCGACCGAGCGGGGGTGGGGGAAACTCCTCCTCGCGCTCGCGGCGTTTCTCTTTCTGCCACACGTGCCACCGCTGCGCGCTCTGCTGCCGGTGGAGGAGACGCTGTTGCTGCTCCTCCCTGCCCTCGCAGCGTGCTGCCTGGTGGGGTGGTGGGCCGGCGGACGCTTCACGCTCGCGATCATCTGGGTCGGGCTCGCCGCCTGGGTGCTCGCCCAGTCGGCGCTGCCCGGCTCGTTCTACAATCTCGTCCGCGGATGGAGCCTGCTCCTCGCGGGGGCGTTCGGTCTGGTGTGCCTGTTCGGCATTCAGCGGCCCTTCTTTCCCCGCGCCCTGACGGCACTCTGTCTGGCGCTCGGCATCGTCTTTCTCATGAGCACGCGCAGCCCGCTCACCGCTGGTCGGGCCGGCCAGGCCGTACAAGCGGAGTTCGCGCGGCGGAACGCCGACGCGATGGTCATTCTCCGCACGTTCGTCGGCGAACATCCCGAGGTCGCGCAGAAGATGCCGACGATGACGCCGATGCTCGACGAGTTCGAGGCAGGGCTCAAGGTCACGTCCGGCGCCGGCACGGAATTGTTTCCCTCCCTGTTGCTGCTGGAGTCGCTCGTCGCTCTCGCCCTGGCGTGGGCGACCTTTCACCGACTTTCGCGGACGCGGCTCGGCGCCCCGCTCGGGCCGCTGAAGGATTTTCGCTTCAACGACCAGCTCGTCTGGGGGCTGATCGCCGGCCTCGCCATCGTGTTCGTGCCGGCGCTCGACTTCATCGACGGGATCGGTCGCAATCTGCTGGTTTTTTTCGGCGCCCTCTACGCCATCCGCGGCTTCGGCGTGCTCTCCTGGTTTCTCGCTCCCGGAGCGCTCGCTGGCTCGCTGATGGTCGGGTTCGTCATGCTGTGGTGGCCGGTGCTCAATGCGGTCGCCGTGCTCGGATTCATGCTCCTAGCGCTCGCCGCCTTCGGATTGGGCCTGGGCGACACCTGGGCCGACTGGCGCCGTCGCACGCGCCCCACCACGTAACTCACAGGATCATCCAATGGAAATCATTCTCCGCCAGGCGATCGAGAACCTCGGGCATCCCGGGGACGTCGTCTCCGTCAAGAACGGCTACGGACGCAACTATCTGCTGCCTCGTGGCTTCGCGTTCGAGGCGACGCCGGGCAACCTGAAGCGCATCGGCGCCGAACGCTCGCGCCTCGAGGCGGCCGAGAACGAGCGCCGCGACAGCGCGAGCGGACTCGCCAAGCGGCTCGAGGAGGTCCAACTCACTTTCTCGGCGCGCGTCGGCGAGGAAGGCAAGCTGTTCGGCTCCGTCACCTCGGCCGACATCGCCGAGCAGCTGGCGACGCAGGGGTTCCAGATCGAGCGCCGGCTCATCGACCTCCACGAGCCGATCAAGGCGCTCGGCGTGTATCGCGTGCCGATCAAGCTGCACGCCGACGTCAAGCCGGAAATCCGCGTCTGGGTCATCAAGCAGTAACGGCGTGACGCGTGAGGTGAGCGTGAATCGTGCGTGGCACTCGCCGTCACGTCTCACCTCTCACGTCTCACCTCTCACGTCTCACGCATCCTGTACTCCAATCGCCGCCATGGCCGTTCCTTCGTCCAATCCGACCTCTGACTCCGCCGAGCTCGCGCAGCGCGCCGCGACGATCCTGCTCGATCACAAGGCGAACGACGTCGTGCTGCTCGGACTGGCCGGCGTCTCGGACATGACTGACTTCTTCCTCATCGCGAGCGGTACGTCGGACACGCACGTGCGCGCCCTCGGCCGGTCGGTACTCGAGGACCTGAAGAAGGAGACGGGACAGATGGCGCATCACGTGGAAGGGCTCGAGCAGGGCCGCTGGGTCCTGCTCGACTACGTGGATTTCGTCGTGCACGTGTTCCATCCGACGCTGCGCAATTTCTACCAGATCGAACGTCTCTGGGCCGACGCGGAGACGATTCCGCTCGCGGCCGTGGCCACGCGGTAGCCGCGCCGCCGTCTCGCCTACTCGTCCCCCTCGCGGGAGGATACGTTTTGTCCGTGCGATCGACGCTCCTGGCGTTGGTGCTCGTGCTCGCCGCGTGTGGCCGCGCCGATCGGCGGAACGACACCATCACGCGAACCGCTCCGTCGACGGCCGCCCTGCGCGGTCCCGACAATCTCGTGCTGCGCATCCCGCGCACGGGAGGAACGGCACGCGTGTACGCTTATCCGCAGCTGGATACCGTCGTCTGGAGCGCCGACGGCGCGCTCGCACCCGATCACGTGCTCGCCTTCGACGACGAAGCCGGCACGGTGGCCTACGAGGACACGCGCGGAAACCCGGCCCGGATCGACTTCCGGCAGGGTGGAACTGGCGTCGTCTCCAGGGCGAAGCTGACCTCCCTCGCGTCGTCGGATGGCTCAGCCATCTATGCGATCGACAGCGACGGGAGCGTGCAGCGGTTCTCCGGCAGCGGCACCTGGAAGTGGAAGCCCCCGCTCGCCGCTCGCGCCCTCTTCCCGCAACCCGACGGCACCCTGCTCGTGCTGTCCGAGCGGAAGAACGGATCGGTGCTCTGGCACATTCATCCCCCCGCGGCCGAGATCACCGATTCGGTCGAGGTGCCGAAGGTCGATCGCACGCTCCGCACGCAGGTCGGCGACCGGCTGTACCTCGGCGCCGGCCGCGACCTGATCGGAGTGCGCCTCCGCACGATGGAGCGCACGCCGACGATCACCCTCGACGCGCCGGTGGAGTTGATGTCCGCGACGCCGAGCGGCGACCGGGTCTTCGTCGTCATCGAGGGCGCGACGGCGATCCAGGTGATGGATCGCTACCGCGAGGAGATCAGCGGACGGATCGAGCTCGGTCGACCCATCGCGGCCATGCGCATGGACCCCCTCGGCCGATACCTGCTGGTACGGCCGCAGAAAGGCGACTCCGCGCTGGTGATCGCGCTCGGTACGAACCGCGTCGTCGGCGCGGTGCCGACGGCGTGGCGCACCGACCTTCCCTTCGTCGGGCCGGACGGCGGCGTCGCGCTGGCGCAGGGCAAGGACGTCATCATCGCCGACGGCCAGACGCTGCGGCCGACCGTGCGAGTACGAGGTGGCGCGTCCGACTTCTGGTACGCGTTCCGCTGGACCGGCTTCCGGCCACGCGACGCGACGCTCGACGTGCCGGTGCAATTCCCCGTCACGGGGTTCGACACCACCCTCCTCGACTCGGCGGTGGCCCGCGACAGTGCCGCCGGCGCGGGGTCGAGCCCGGGCTCGACCCCGTCACCGCACGATACCGCCCAGCGACGGCCACCCGGTTTCACGGTGTCGTTCGCCGCGCTCCTCGTCGCCGACAAGGCGCGCGACCTCGCGGCGAAGATCCAGGTCGGCACCGAGACGGCGCGCGTCGTGACGTCGACGCGCGACGGCGCGCAGATCTATCGCGTGGTGCTCGGCCCCTATCCGACGCACGAGGAGGCGGACCGGATCGGGCGCGAGTCGCATCAGTCGTACTGGGTCTACGAGGGCGGCCCGTGATCGGGTCGACCGATTGGGAAGAGGAAGGGCGACAGCTCGCGCCGACGCTCGACCAATGCCACGCGGTCGTCGTCGTCGGCGGCGACGCGACGGCGACGGCACAGGTGGCGCTTGGCATCGGTCGCGTGCAGGCGCAGCGCCGGCGGGTGGCGATCGCCGATCTGCTCGGCGAGGCATTTCCACTCCAGTCCCTCGTCCAGGTCGAGAATCCGCATGGCATCGTGGACAGCTTCATGTACGGCGTCTCGCTCAATCGCATCGCCTATCCCGTCGCCAACGCGGGCGACCTGTTCGTGATGCCGAGCGGCACCGAGCCGATCGACTACGAGGACCTCTTCCTCAACCCGCGCTGGCGCCGCCTCGCCGCCGGCTTTCGCGAGGTCGGGGCGCTGCTGCTCCTCGCGGCGCCGGCGAACGCGCCGCATCTGCGGCAGCTCGTCGACGCCACGGACGGAGCGGTGATCGTCGGCGACGAGGTCCCCGGTGAGCTTCCCGTATCGCGGTCGCTGGCCTGGATCCGGCCGCGCCGCAGCGCACCGATCACCCTCGCCGGCGACCTGCCGCCGCATCGCCGCACCCCGATCGAGGTGAATCTCGTGCCGGCGCGGACCCGGAACCGGAGCCGCGCGCCCGGCATCGGCGGGATCGTCATCACCCTGCTGCTCGTCATCGCCGGCTTCTGGTTCGCTCGCCGGCCGTTCGCCTCCGCGGCGAAGGCGCGCCACGGCGTCGACGCGGCATCACCCGCGGCGGCAACGGTCACCGGAGGCGCGCTGGAGACGGACAGCGTCGCGCGGGCGCGTCAGGCTTCCCAGGACAGCGCGCTACGCGACAGCGCAGCGCGCGCGGCAGCACTCGCGGTGCTGCCCGACTCGTTTCCCGTGCTCGCGCCGGCGAATCCGGCCGACTCCGCCGGCGCGGCGGCGTTCGCCGTCGTGCTGGAGAACACCAACGGGCTCGCCGGGGCCATCCTCGATCTGCGCGGCCGCTACGCGTCCGTGCCCGCCGGCAGCTACGCCCTCGACCTGCGGACCCGCTACTATCAACTGGTCGCCGGCGCCTACGAGAGCCGTGCTGGCGCGGACTCCCTGCTCGCGCAGCTGCGCGCGCGAAAGGTGCTGGCACCAGGCTTCGGCAGCGTGACGATCCTACCGTACGCCTTCCTCGTCGAGGCGAACGTCGTGCAGGCGAACATCGGGCCGCGGCTCGCTCGAGCCGCGGCGCGGGCGCAACCGGTCTACGCGCTGCGCCAGCCGAACGGCGCGATCAATCTGTACTTCGGTTCGTACGAGAGCCCGCAGCAGGCATCGCTCGCCGTTCCGGCGGCACGCCGTGCCGGCCTCGCGCCGACGCTGGTCTATAGAACCGGGAGAATCTTCTAGTGCGGTTGACCAAGCTGGAGCTGCACGGATTCAAGTCCTTCGCCGACGCGACGCAGCTCGTCTTCGAGCCCGGCGTGACGGCGATCGTCGGACCCAACGGCTGCGGCAAGTCGAATGTGTCCGATGCCGTGCGTTGGGTGCTCGGCGAGCAGCGGGCGCGTCTGATGCGCGGCGCGAAGATGGACGAGGTGATCTTTC
>JBIOHU010000152.1:0-5082 GCA_044449225.1 Gemmatimonadales bacterium
AGGTGAATGGTGAATGGTGAATGGTAACCGCCACGGCGTGCCATGATTTGGTGACGGCGTGCGGCAGCGCGTTCGTCACACTGGCGAATGCAGGACCACCGGAGACTCCAGGTCTACCAGATGGCGAAGGATCTGGTCCCTGAAGTATACGCCGTCGCGGCGATGCTTCCACCGGCCGAGCGATACGACCTCGCGCGTCAAATGCGCCGCGCCGCGGTATCCGTGGGCTCCAACATCGCCGAGGGCTGCGGCCGCGCCACGCGGCGCGACCTGTGCGCCTTCCTCGACGTCGCGCTCGGCTCGGCACGGGAGCTCGAATTCCAGCTCGACCTGTGCGGGCGCTCCGATCTCGCGCCCCCCGACCTCGTCGCCACCGCTCGGGGCACGACGACCAGCGTTCAACGCATGCTGACCCGCCTCATCCTCCGCATCCGCTCCCCCAAACCCGGAACGCATGACCACTGACGCGGTCACCTCTCACTTCTCACCATTCACCATTCACCGCAGTCAGGCTACTCTCACCGCCCTCCGCCCCTCGAGAGCCCTCCTCACCTGCTGCAACAGCTGCTCCGGCGTGAACGGCTTCTGCAGGAACTCCGTCTCCGTCGCCAGCACCCCGCGCCGCAGCACGTCGTCGTCGGTGTAGCCGGACATGTACAGCACGCTCAGGCTCGGCCGCTGCTGCGTCAACAGCTCGGCAACCGTGCGACCGCTCATCTCCGGCATCACGACGTCGGTCAGCAGCAGGTCGATGGTCCCGGCGAAGTGGGTTCCCGTGAGCACGGCCTGGGTCGGCGTCCGCGTGTCCAGCACCGTGTAGCCGGCGTCGCGCAGCACCCGCGCCGCCAGGTTGCGCAGCGGCTCGTCGTCCTCAACCAGCAGCACCGTCTCCGAGCCCCCCGATGCCATGCCGCGCGCCGGCGTGTGCGCGCCCAACCGGACGCGCTCGCCCGCCAGACGAGGAAAGTAGATCTTGAACGTCGTGCCCCGACCGAGCTCGGAGCGCACGTGGATGTCGCCCCCCGACTGCTTCACGATCCCATAGACCGTGGAGAGACCCAGCCCGGTGCCAAGTCCCAGTCCTTTGGTGGTGTAAAACGGCTCGAACAGGTTCGCCTGGGTCTCCTCGCTCATCCCCGTCCCGCTGTCCGTCACCGTCAGCACGACGTACTCTCCCGCCGGCCCGCCGATCTCCGTCATCGACAGCTCGCTCGTGACGTCGGCGTTGGCCGTCTGGATCACGAGGTGTCCCCCGTTCGGCATCGCGTCGCGCGCGTTGACCACGAGGTTCATGATCACCTGCTCGATCTGCCCCGGATCGGCCGAGATTTCGCCGAGCTCCCTCTCCAGCTCCAGATCCAGCGTCACGTCCTCGCCGATCAGCCGCTGGAGCATCCGCTCCATGTCGGCGGCCATCTGACTCAGGTCCAGCCGCTGCGGCCGCATCACCTGCTTCCGGCTGAACGCCAGGAGCTGCTTCGTCAGCCGCGCTGCCCGCTCCGCCGCACTCCTGATCTCCCCCATGTCCTGGTAGAGGGGATCGTCGCTGCGCAGCGAGCCGAGCGCCAGGCTGCTGTACGAGGTGATGACCGTCAGCAGATTGTTGAAGTCGTGCGCGATGCCGCCGGCGAGCCGCCCGACCGCCTCCATCTTCTGCGCCTGGAGGAACTGGGCCTCGAGCTCGTGCTGAGCCGTGTTGTCGACGAGGATCGATCCGACGCCCGTCACCTCGCCGCCCGGCGAGCGGATGGGGAAGCAGCTCGCCAACCAGTGCCGCTTCGTCGTGCCGTGCAGCGTGGCGGAGATGCTCTGGTCCAGCACCCGCTCCCCCGTCCGCAGCACCTGCTCCAGCAGCGGCTCGGCGAGCGGGCCCAGCTCCGGCATTACTTCGCCCGGCCGCTTGCCGAGGTGATCCTTCATGGAGATCCCGTGAATGTCGGCGACGGCCTGGTTGAGCCGCACATAGCGCATCTCGCGGTCGAACACGGCGATGCCCACCGGTGCCTGCACCAGCACCTCGTCCAGCAGCCACTCAGCCACCGTCGTGTCGCGGCGCGCCGTCGTCGTTTCCTCCAGCGCCTCGCTCAGCTCGTGGTTGGAGATCTCCAGCTCGTGCGCCAGGTCCTGCGACTCCTCGGCCTGGAGCTCGAGCTCCAGCGCCTGGTTCTTCATCTCCTCCGTCGATTCGTCGACCTGGCTCGCCATTCTATTGAAGGCGGTGACGAGCCGTCCCAGCTCGTCGGCCCGCGTTCCGGCGACGCGGCGCGAGTAGTCGCCGCGCGCCATCTCCTCCGCCACTTTCGTCAGCTCGACGAGGGGCGCGGTGACGTGGCGGCTCACGATCCACGCGCCGGCCACTCCGATCAGCAGGCAGACGAGGGCGATCAACGCCATCTCGCGCATCGTCTCCAGCTCGGGGGCGTCGACCTCGGCGCGCGGGAGCTGCACGAGCACCGTCCACGGCGTCCGCGGGATCCGGCGCGACACTCCGACCCGCGATGCGCCCTTCGGGTCGGGGTAGATCGTCCACGCTCCGTCGCGGCCGCCGAGCCGCGCGGGACCTTCGACCTTCACCGCCATGTCGGTCCAGAGGTTTCCCGACTCGTTGCCGAGCATCACCTCGACGTCCTTGCCGATCAGCCCCTCGATCAGCTTGATCGTCGCGCCACTGCGAAGCATCCGCTCGTCGACGAGGTAGCCGATCGTGTCCCTTCCGGCGGCGACGATGGGGGTCACCGCGTCGTAGCTGACGCTGTCGCCGCGCTGCACGAACGGCTGCATCCAGCTCGCCGCGCCGGCGAGGCGGACGACGGTGCGCGCCCGGGCCGGCGAGGCGGGGCAAGCGGCCGCCTTCGGTCTGCTCGTGCCGGTGGAGGCGATGAACGAGCAGTCGCGCGACCAGAGGGTGCGGGAGACGACCTGCGACGCCGCCGCCGTCGGGGTCGTGAGCGCCCGGCGCGCCGCGCCGACGCTCGACGTGTCGCGATGCACGATCGCCCGCGCGATGGCCGGATCGGCGGCGACCTTTCCCGCCTCGGCCACCAGGCCGGTCACCGACTGGTCGAGCATCCCCGCCAGGCGGTCGCTCGCGCGCTCGAGGCGCAAGCCGGCGGCACGCTCGAAGGTGCGGGTCAACTGGCGGTGGGCGGACCAACCGAATCCCGCCACGATCGTGCCGAGCAGGGCGACGATGAGCAGCGGGAGTCGGAGCTTGATCGATCTGGCGAAGGGCATGTCTCAAGTGACGCGCGAGCAGGGGATGGGGATACGTGACGGCGGCTCCCCCCATCCGTCAGGGAGGGAGACCCCCCCATCCCAACGCTTCCCGCTTCAGGATCATCCCATGGTCGACCCCGTGCTGCGCCCTTCCGTCCTCCTCGTCGACGACGAGGCGAACGTCCGCATGGCACTGGCGAGGCTGCTCTCCAGCCGCGGATACCGGGTGAGCGACGCCGAGGGCGGATCGGCGGCACTCGAGAAGCTCGCCGCCGGCTCGTTCGACATCATGCTCGCCGACGTGTTCATGCCGGAGATGTCGGGGGTGGAGCTCGTGTCGCGCGCCATCGCGGTGGACGAGGATCTCGCCATCGTCATGCTCAGCGGGGTGAACGACGTAGGCGCCGCCACCGAGGCGATGCGCCGCGGCGCGCTCGACTATCTCCTCAAGCCGGCGAGCGGCGACCAGCTCGAGAAGGCGCTCGACGACGCGATGCACCGCCGGCGGCTCAACGTCGATCGCCGGCGGGTCGAGCGGATGATCCGCGACGAGGTCCAGGTGCGCACGGCCGACCTGCAGCGCGAGCAGCGCGTGCTCCGCTCGCTCACGCTCAACGTCGTGCAGACGCTCATCAACGCCATGGAGGCGAAGGACATCTATCTCCGCGGCCACTCGGTGCGGGTCGCGGAGCTCGGCGCGTCGATCGCCGAGGAGATGGGGCTCGACGAGGACACCGTGGAGCACGTCCGCCTCGCCGGCCACGTCCACGACGTCGGCAAGATGGGAGTGCGGGAGGAGGTGCTCAACAAGCCCGGCCCTCTCACCGCCGACGAGTACGATCACGTGAAGGAGCATGTCCGGATCGGCATGGAGATCCTCGCTCCGCTCCGCCATCTCGGCGTCGCGCTCGACTACGTCCACGACCACCACGAGCAGATGGACGGCTCAGGCTATCCGCGCGGGCTTGCCGGCGTGGAGATCAGCCTCGGCGGCCGCATCCTCGCCGCTGCCGATTCCTACGACGCCATGACGTCGCGGCGCGCCTATCGCGACAGCATGACCCAGGAAGCGACCCTCGCGCGCCTGAAGGACGACGCCGGACGCAAGGTGGACGAGCGCGTGTTCGCCGCCCTCGAGCGCGTCGTCACCCGCCGCCAGACGCTCTCGTTCATCCAGTAGCGATCGCGCCGGTGAAGCTCAGCTGCCGGCGATGATGGTGTAGGTCACGATGCGCTGCGCGCCCGCGCCCGCCGGTGAGTCCGCCATGGCGGAGCCGGCCACCTCGTACTCGATCGGCAGCGTGGCCTCGACCGTCGCCGGGATGCGAGTCACGAGGCTCGCCGCCTGCGTGCCGAGTAGCTGCCGGCCGGCGCTCCTCGCCGAAGCGGGCGCACGCACGGCAGCAGAAAGGCTCGAGCCAGCCGGCATCGGACGGTCGAGCGAGGCGACGATCTTCTGGTTGGACTCGTTCGTCGTCAGCGTCATGACGCCCTTTGCGATCGTGGCCCCCGACTCGCGCACCGCCATCGGAGCCATCGGGGCCACCGCGGCGCGGCTCTGACCGAGGACGCTGAAGTGCACCACCTGCGAGAACGATCGCTGCGCCGCGAGGGGCGCGGCGGCGGCGAGCGCGATCATCGCACCGGCAAGGATGGTGCGGATGGTCGTACGGTCATTCAGGCGGGTCGTCGTCATCGAGGCCTCGGCGGGAGCGTCTGACTGCTCGGACGCACACCACTAAGGCAGGATGGATACCGCTGGACACGGGAAGAGGCCGGTTCCCGATCCAACCACTCACATCGTTGGCGAGGCGCCAGTTAGGTGCCACAGCCAGCGGGGCGCCTCCCGCCCCCCGACCCCCCACC
>JBIOHU010000153.1:0-5074 GCA_044449225.1 Gemmatimonadales bacterium
GCGCAGGTACTGCTCGCCGATCGGCTTGTCGAGCCCGAAGCTCTCGCGCCACTGCTGGCGGACCGCTTCGGTGACGCCGGGCCGGTCGAGCGCGGCGGAGATCGGATCGCCGGGCGCGAGGTGCACGAGCACGAAGGTGAGCGTCGTGACCATCAACACGACGCTCACCGCCTGGAGGAGCCGACCGGCGAGGTACCGCCGCACCGGTCAGGGCGCTTGCTGCAAGCCGATCCGGTCGCGGGCGATCCGCTCATTGGCCGGGATCCACCAGTCGGCCATCCCCGACCAGTACTCGTCGGCGCGCATGGGCGTGGTATGGATGCGCCGCGCGATGCCGGCAATGGTGGGCGGCTGATAGAGCCAGATCGCCGGCGCGTCCTCGATCATCGTCTCGAACGCTCGGCGCGCGTACGATCGGGTGCGCGCCGGATCGAACGAGTTGGTGGCGCTGTCGAGCAAGGCGTCGACCACCGGATTCGAATACGCCATGAAATTCGAGCCGTCCTTGCCGATGCCGGCGGTGGACCAGGTCTGCTTGAACCCGGAGACGCTCGGATCGGTGGCAAAGAGCGAGATCTCGGCGTCGAAGCCGTGCGAGCCCTGCTTGGCGACGAAGGTCGCGAAGTCGGTCTCCTCGAGCGTGACGGCGGCTCCGACCTTGTTCAGCGCCGCCTGAAGAAGGACGGCGTACTGGTGGCGGGTCGCGCTGGAGCTGGGGCTCATGATCGAGAAGGCGAGACGCTGGCCGTTCCTGCTGCGTACGCCGTCCGGTCCGGCGAGCCAGCCGGCGGAATCGAGCAGGGCGCGCGCGGCGAGCGTGTCGTAGCGAATCTGCGGCAGCATCGAGTCGGCGACGGCGACGCTGTTCGGGAAGGGGCCACGCAGCGGCTGGGCGAGCGTATCGAAGACGTTGCGGAGCATCGCGGCGCGATTCACGGCCATCGTCAGCGCGCGGCGCACGGCGCGGTCCCCGAAGATC
Source organism: Gemmatimonadales bacterium (assembly GCA_044449225.1). Lineage (GTDB taxonomy): Bacteria > Gemmatimonadota > Gemmatimonadetes > Gemmatimonadales > Gemmatimonadaceae > AG11. The sequence continues at coordinate 980 of JBIOHU010000153.1, forward strand.
GGATGCGGCCGCGACGGCTGCCTCGGATCGACAAGGTTGAACGCCAGCGTCGAGTACTGGAGGTTGGGATACTTCGTCGCGCGGCGGACGGTGTCGCCGGCGAGCTTCGCGATGTTCTCGGGGCGAAGCTGGTCGAACAGATCGGCGTCTCCGGCGAAGAAGCGGGTGACGGCCGAGTTGAAGTCGGGAGCGGGGATGAACACGATGCGATCGAGCTTGGCTCGGCCGCGGTAGTTCCCCGTGTCGGCGACGATCTCGATGCGCTGACCGGGCTGCCAGCGCGCGAGCCGGAAGCGTCCGGAGCCGATGCCGCGGCGGCCGACGTCGGCGGTCTTGAGCTGCGCGACGGGGGTGTTGCCGAGAATGTGCTCCGGAAGCACGACGACCTGGTACGTGAGGTCGTAGAACTCCTCCGGCGTGTGCCGCTTGAACCAGGCGACCGCGGTGAGCGAATCGCGCACGGAGATGCTGTCGATGTTGGTGACGTAGAGGGCGACCGGCGAGCCGAGGGCGGGATCCTTGATGAGATTCAGGCTGAAGCGGACGTCGCTCGCGCGGACGGGTTGCCCGTCGTGCCACTTCGCCTTCGGGTTCAGATGAAAGACGATGGAGAGGGAGTCCGGCGCCCACTCCCAGCGCTGGGCGAGCTGCGGCTTGAACCCGATGTCGCCGAGGGTGTTGAGGCCGTCGCCGATGTCGGCGAGGCGGTCATAGAGCAGGTCCGTCAACTGGCGATCGGCGATCGACGTGACGAGGGGGGGCAGCAGCGTGCCCAGGTCGCCTGGCATCGACACGACCATCGTGCCGCCCACGTCGCCACCGGTGGCGGCTGACTGCTCGACATCCTTGCAGCCGGCGAGGGAAAGCACGGCGAACGCGAGCGGCACCCAGCGGGCGCTCGGGCGCGAGGGAGAGTCGGATCGGGTCATGGCGTCGATGCAGGGAAGAAGGTGGCGCGAGGCAGCAGAGTCCCCAACGGCAGGACGCGGGCAGAGCCGGACAGGTCACTGTGGCGCGGGCCCGTTATCTTGCAACCGGGCGGGCGCCGAACGCGCGGGCCCTCGAAGATAGCTTTGTGGCCGACCCCCCAGCTTCCCGACGAAACAACCAGCGCCCGTTCGGCGCTCGAGGCCTTGCATGACGACGACCATCCGCACCGCGCCGGCTGCCGGCGCCGACAGCTTCGTGCCGCGCCACGTCGGGCCGAGCGACGCCGAAATCCACGAGATGCTGCAGCTCCTCGGCTACTCGACCCTCGACGAGCTCGTGGACGCGACGATCCCCGCTGGCATCCGCCTTCGCCGGCCGCTCGCCATCCACGCCGGCCGGAGCGAGCACGAGGCCCTGACGGCGATGCGGGCCATCGCCGGCCGCAACCGGGTCTTCCGCTCCTGGCTCGGCTACGGCTACGCCGATACGATCACCCCTCCGGTCATCCAGCGCAACATCCTGGAAAATCCCGGCTGGTACACGGCCTATACCCCCTACCAGGCGGAGATCGCCCAGGGGCGCCTCGAGGCGCTGTTGAACTTCCAGACGATGGTCATCGACCTGACCGGGCTGGAGATCGCCAACGCGTCGCTGCTCGACGAGGGGACGGCGGCAGCGGAGGCGATGTTCATGGCGTCCCAGGCGCGCGGCAGCGATGGCAGGAACACGTTCTTCGTCGACGCCCAGTGCCATCCGCAGACGATCGACGTCGTGCGGACGCGAGCGACGGCGCGCGGAATCGACCTCGTGGTCGGTGACGCCGCGACTGCATCGTTCGGGGACACGCTGTTCGGGGTGCTGCTTTCCTATCCGACGACCGAAGGGGCGGTGCTGGACTACCGCGACGTGGCAGAGCGCGTGCATGCCGCGGGCGCCCTGGTGGTGGTCGCCGCCGACCTGATGAGTCTCGTGCTCGTCGCGCCGCCGGGCGAGTGGGGGGCCGACGTCTGCGTCGGCAACTCGCAGCGGTTCGGGGTGCCGATGGGCTATGGGGGGCCGCACGCGGCGTTCTTCGCGACGAAGGACGAGTTCAAGCGCATGCTGCCGGGCCGCATCATCGGAGTGAGCCGCGACGCGAGCGGGCGGCCGGCGCTGCGGATGGCGCTCCAGACGCGCGAGCAGCACATCCGCAGAGAGAAGGCGACGAGCAACGTCTGCACGGCGCAGGTGCTGCTCGCGGTGATCGCCGGCATGTACGCCGTCTGGCACGGACCCGCGGGGCTGACGGCGATCGCGCGCCGGATCCATCGCCATGCGGCGACGCTGGCGGCCGGCCTCGAGCAGCTCGGTCATTCGCTCGTCCACGCCGACTACTTCGACACGCTCTGCGTGCAGCTCGGCGACGGGACGACGCAGCAGCTCCTCGCCGCCGCCGCGCAGCGCGGGATCAATCTTCGGGCGGCGGGGGATGCGCGCGTGATCGTCGCGCTCGACGAGACGGTGACCGAGGAGGACGTGCAGACGCTGCTGACGATCTTCGCCGCCGGCGAGCCGGCGCCGGAGACGAGCGGCCTCGCCGCCGAGGTGGACGACCGGTTCGACGAACGTTTCGCCCGCACGAGCTCGTTCCTCACCCATCCGGTGTTCAACACCCACCACTCCGAGACGGAGATGCTGCGCTACATGCGCATGCTGGAGTCGCGCGACCTGTCGCTCACTCACTCGATGATCCCGCTGGGCAGCTGCACGATGAAGCTCAATGCGACGGCGGAGATGATTCCCGTCACCTGGCCGGAGTTCGGAAAGCTTCATCCTTTCGCGCCGCTGGAGCAGGCGCAGGGGTACCAGGAGCTGTTCCGCAACCTCGAGGCGGCGTTGGCCGAGATCACCGGGTTCGCGGCCGTCTCCCTGCAGCCGAACGCCGGCTCACAGGGCGAGTACGCCGGTCTGCTGACGATCCGGGCGTATCACCGCTCGCGCGGCGAAGGGCACCGAACGGTCTGTCTCATACCGCAGAGCGCGCACGGCACCAATCCGGCGAGCGCCGCGATGGCGGGGATGACGGTCGTGGTGACGAAGACCGACTCACGCGGCAACATCGACGTCGCCGACCTGAAGGCGAAGGCGGAGGCGAACCGGGACCGGCTCGCCGCGCTGATGGTGACCTATCCGAGCACCCACGGCGTGTTCGAGGAGAGCATCCGGGACATCTGCGACCTCGTCCATGCGAACGGGGGGCAGGTGTACATGGACGGCGCCAACATGAACGCCATGGTCGGCCTCTGTCGCCCGGGGGACATCGGCGCCGACGTCTGCCACCTCAACCTGCACAAGACGTTCTGCATCCCACACGGCGGCGGCGGACCGGGGATGGGACCGATCGGCGTCGCCTCGCAGCTCGTTCCCTTCCTGCCGGGGAACCCGGTGGTGGCGACCGGGGGCGCACAGGCGACGGGCGCGGTGAGCGCGGCACCCTGGGGGAGCGCGAGCATCCTGCCGATCTCGATGATGTACATCGACATGATGGGGGGGGAGGGGCTCACCTTCGCGACGAAGGTGGCGATCCTGAGCGCGAACTACATCGCCGCGCGGCTGGAGCCGCACTATCCGGTGCTGTACCGGGGAGCGAACGGCCGGGTGGCGCACGAGTGCATCGTCGATCCGCGGGCGCTGAAGGGGAGCGCGGGAATCGACGTCGAGGACATCACGAAGCGGCTGATGGATTACGGCTTCCACGCGCCGACGGTGAGCTTTCCGGTCGCCGGCACCCTGATGATCGAGCCGACGGAGAGCGAGCCGAAGGCGGAGCTGGACCGGTTCTGCGACGCCTTGATCGCGATCCGCGGCGAGGTGCGAGCGATCGAGAACGGCACGGCGGACCGAGACGACAACGTCCTCCGGAACGCGCCGCACACGATGCGCGCCGTGGTGAGCGACCACTGGGCCCACAAATACGGTCGGGAGGAGGCGGCATTTCCGGCGCCGTGGACGCGCGAGCGGAAATTCTGGCCGACGGTGGGACGGATCGAGAGTGCCTACGGCGACCGGCACCTCGTGTGCTCGTGCCTGCCGACGGACGCTTACACGACAAGTGAAGAGTGAATGGTGAATGGTGAGACGTGAGACGAGAACAACCCGTGAGACGTGAATCGTGAGACGTGAGAC
>JBIOHU010000154.1:0-5054 GCA_044449225.1 Gemmatimonadales bacterium
CATCAGCCCCGTCGTCGTGTCCACGTCGCCGCTGAGGCGGGACAGGATCCCGCCGGTCTTCATTCCCCACAGCGTCGGCAGCGGCTCCTCAATACCAAGGTGATGCTGTCGCTGCGGCGCGGGCGGAGCGGCGGGGGAGGGGTGGTCATGGCGACGGGCGTCGTGACGGCAATTCCGCCACGAGCGACCCCGCGCCGCCGGCCGCCGCCACTGTCCACGCATCGCCACGGATGCTCGGAAGGGCCACTGGCGCCGGCGGGTCGAGATCGCGAGGGGCCAGAGGCCGCTCGAACCAGGCGACGTCGTGCCACGCGCCCTGCTTGTAGCCGACGCCACGGTACGCGCCAACCGGCGTGAAGCCCAGCGCGAGGTGAAGCCCGACGCTCGCCGCGTTGGGGAGGGTGATGCCGGCATAGGCGTTCCGGAATCCCTGCACGACGAGCGCGGTGAAGAGCGCCGTGTACAGGGCGCGCGCCACTCCCATCCGCTGTGCATCGCGGTGGACGTACGCCGAGACCTCCACCGACCACTGGTACGCCGGACGCTCGCGGTGGGGGCCCGCATAGGCATAGCCGAGCACGAAGCCGTTCTCTTCGGCGACCAGCCACGGCGTGCGCTCGAGCACCCGCGCGACACGTATTCCCATCTCCGCGCCGTCCGGGGGCTCCAGCTCGAACGACGTGGATGACTCGGTCACGGCCGGGCGGTAGATCGCCGCCAGTGCCTGGCCGTCGTCCGGGTTGGCGAGACGGATGGACACCGGTCTGACGACGCTCACGTCTCGGGGGGTCGCTCCGACGAGATCGTCAGGCGGAACCCGTCGGGGTCCTTGAGCCGAAAGGCCCGCTGTCCCCAGCGCATGTCCTCCGGCTCCGAGTCGAGCTGGCCCCCGCGCTCCCTGATCCGGCGGGCGACCTCGTCGATGTTCTGGGTCGTCGTGAGCTGGAGCGAGAAGCCCTCGCCTCGCGCCCGGCCGACTCCCTTCGAACCATCATCCTGCACGATGAGGAGCTTCACCTCGCCGGCTCGCAGCGAGACCGCCATCGGCTTTCCCCCGCGCTCGTACTGCTGGGCAACGGTGAAGCCGTCGACGTCGCGATACCAGGCGAGGCTCGCCGGGAGATCGGTCACCGTCAGCGACGCGGTGAGCGCGCTGGCGGTGAACGCGTCACCCGGCATGTTGCTGCTTCTTGTTCCCGCGTTCGAAGTCGTCATCATCCGTCACTCGATTTGTCCATACTGGCGGCGTTTCGTCGCTGGTGCTGCCGACCGAAAGATGTGGCGAAGCGTCCTCGATGCACCAGCCTGGACCGTGGGCGGCCCAGTGGCGGTGGCCACCCGGGATGGATTATCGTAGGGCGCCAATCCGTTGTCACTTCTCCCACCGAGGTGTAACGATGCGCTCCAGGAACTCTCTCGTCATGCTCGCCGCCTTCTCCCTGCTGGCCGCGCATCCTCAGCGCGGCCCCGCCCAGATGCCGGCGCTCAGATGGGGACCGGCGCCCGCCGTCTTTCCCGCCGGAGCGAAGATGGCCGTGCTCCAGGGCGATCCGGGCAGGGGCGAGTTGTTCACCGTGCGGCTCGACATGCCGAACGGCTACACCATCCCGCCGCACTTTCATCCGACCGACGAGCATGTCACGGTGATCAGCGGGACGTTTCGAGTCGGCATGGGCGACCGGATCGACGCTGCGAAGATGATGACGCTGCCAGCCGGCGGCTTCGTCACCGCCCCCGCGCAGCACCATCACTACGCCATCGCCAAGGGACACACGGTGGTGCAGGTGCACGCCATGGGACCGTTCGCCCTCACCTACGTCAATCCAGCCGACACGCCGAAGACCAAATGACGACATCGGCGGCGGCCTCGAGCGGCACGCTGACCATCGGCGGCGACCTGACCGTACACCGGTTGGGCTTCGGCGCGATGCGGATCACGGGCAAGGGAATCTGGGGTGGGCCGGCGGACCGCGCGGAGTCGCTCCGCGTCCTCCGCCGACTCCCCGAGCTCGGCGTCGACTTTATCGACACGGCGGACTCCTACGGTCCGTTCGTCAGCGAGGAGCTGATACGCGAGGCGCTCCATCCCTACCGGGGCCTCGTCGTCGCGACCAAGGGCGGCCTCACCCGCCAGGGTCCCGACCAGTGGCTCCCCGTCGGCCGGCCGGAGTACCTGCGCCAGTGCGTGCTCATGAGCCTTCGCCGCCTCGGCGTCGAGCGACTCGACCTGTGGCAGCTTCACCGGATCGACCCGAAGGTCGATCGCGACGAGCAGTTCGAGGCCATCGCTGCGATGCAGCGCGAGGGTCTCATCCGGCACGTCGGACTGAGCGAGGTGAACGTCGAGGAGATCCAGGTGGCGCGGAAGCACTTCGCCGTCGCGAGCGTTCAGAACCTCTACAACCTCGTTACCCGCCAGAGCGAGGCGGTGCTCGACTTCTGCGAGAGCGAAGGGATCGCGTTCATCCCATGGTTCCCCCTCGCGGCGGGAGGACTCGCGAAGGAAGGGAGCGTATTAAGCGAGGTAGCGAGCCGCCTCGGCGCAACGCCGGCACAAGTGGCGCTCGCCTGGGTGCTGAAACGGAGTCCGGTGATGCTGCCGATTCCGGGGACGAGCAGAGTGAAGCATCTCGAGGAGAACGTCGCTGCGGCGGCGCTCGAGCTCACCGTCAACGACTTCGACCGGCTCGACCAGGTGGGACGCGAGGAGTGGAAGAGCCGGAAGAAGCGCTGAACGCCTACTGTGCTGCGAGTTGCGCGCGCCTGGTCGAAGCGATGAAGGTCGCGATGTCCGCCTTCAACTGCTTCGCCGACGTCTGATTGAGGTACGCCATGTGCCCGCTCTCGTAGTACGAGAACTTCACGCGGTCACGATAGCTCTGATCGAAGCCGAGATGGTTGAAGGTGTACTCGGCGTTCGCGAACGGCGTCGCCGTGTCGTAGTAGCCGGCACCCACCAGCACGTGGAGATACGGGTCCTTGGCCATCGCCGTGCGAAGCGACTCGACCTCGCTCGGGAAGCCGTTGCCGAGCGCGCTGTAGTCCCAGCGGCCGGTGTGTCCTCCCATGTAGTACTGAAGGTCGGTCGTGTAGCCGAGATCGTCGTGCAGGTAGCGCATGAACGCCGACATGAAGGCGCCGGAGGGGGCGACGTCGGACGGATCGAAGTCCTGCCGCGTGGCCGAGGCGTTGCCGGTGATCGCGGTCAGCCGGCTATCGTAGCGCCCGAGGATCTCGCGCTCCCCGCGCAGCAGTTCGGTGCGGTAGGTACCGGCGTCGATCCGGAGGTTGGTGTTGAGCACGAACTGCTGCGATACACCAGTGAGCCGTGCGAGCTTTTGCGCCGTCGCCGTGCGCTCGGCGTCGGTGAGAGTGTTTCCCTTCGCCAGGTCGGTGAGATATTCGCCGAACGCGAAGTCGCGCGACTGCTGTACCGCCTGCGGCAGTGTCAGCCGCTGAAGGTCGGCAGGAAGCTTCTTGTGATACCACGCCGTCGCGGTGTAGGTCGGCAGGAAGGTCGCGTAGGCGATGTCGTTCGTCGGCGACGGCTGGATGAACTGAAAGTCGAGCACCGTACCGAGGAGCATGATGCCGTTCAGCTCGATCCCTTCGTCGCTCTGGAGCTCGGAGGCGAGTCCGGCGGAGCGGAAGGTGCCGTAACTCTCGCCGAAGAGGTACTTCGGCGACTGCCAGCGGTGATACTTGTCGAGATAATCGCGAATGAACTCTCCGAACATCTTGATGTCGTTGGGCGCGCCGGTGAACTCGGTTGGCTTGACGCCCGTGGCCGGCCGCGAGTAGCCGGTCATCATCGCGTCCACCTGCACGAGGTCGGTGACGTCGAGAGGGGAGTTTGGATTGGGGACGAGGTCGTACGGCGGCGCCGGCTGCGAGCCACCCGGACCCATCTGCGGGTGCATCGGGCTCATGATTCCCATGTCGAGCCAGATCGACGCCGAACCCGGGCCGCCGTTGAAGAAGAAGGTCACCGGACGGGTCGCGGCGTTCTCGTCGTCCTTCGAGTAGGCGATATAGAACACCGTGGCCTTGGGTTTCCCGCTCTCCTCGCGCAGCACCATGGTGCCGGCACGCGCCGTGTAGGCGATCGACCGCCCGTCGATCGTCGCCGTGTGGTGGGTGGTGGAGACCTTTTCGATCGCCGGCACGCCGGCGGAGTCCGCGGCGGCGCTGTCGGCGGCCTCGCTGCGGGCGCCCCCCGGTCGGCCCCCTGGACGGCCTCCCGGGACGGCGGGACGCTGAGCGGCGAGCGGTCCGGCGACGAGCAACGAGACGGCGGCGGCGCTCAACAGCGGGCGCAGGTGCATGACGAAATCCTCCGGTTCCTGGCGTTGGCGGTGGTGGTGCCCGAACTGATAGCGCACCAAGCGGCCAAACCGTTGAATGCATGGTGCGTCAATTTGACCGGACGTTGCCCAGACCCCAGACTCCCCGCCATGCTCGGACGACTCCTTTCCGCCGCCGGACGGCGTTTCCTCCTCCTGGCCTCCCTGGCGGTCGCCGCCACGGTCGCCGGCGCGGCGCTCAGAGCGCTGAACGGCGGCGAGATCGCCATCTTCGTCACTACTGCCATCGCGCTGGCGAGCCTCGCGGCGGTCGTTGGCGAAGCGACGGACCAGCTCGGGACGCAGCTCGGGACGGGCGCCACCGGCGTCGTACAGTCGGCGCTCGGGAATCTTCCCGAGCTGTTCATCAGCATCTTCGCGCTGCGGGCGGGGCTCGTCGTCGTCGTCCAGACGGCGCTCATCGGCTCGATTCTCGCCAACAGCCTTCTCGTGCTGGGGCTGGCCTTCTTCGTCGGCGGGGTACGCCACGGGCCGCAGCGGTTCGGCGCCGGTGCGAGCCGCATGACCGCCATGCTGCTGGTGCTGTCGGTGGCGTCGCTCGCCATTCCGACCCTCGCCACGGCGCCGGGTGCTCCCGACTTCGGTCATCGACTCGACCTGAGCATCATCACCGCTGCCGTACTGCTCGTCGTGTTCGCGAGCAGCATCCCGCTGTCGATCCGCGGCGCGCTCGGACCGGCGCGGCGGAAG
>JBIOHU010000155.1:0-5042 GCA_044449225.1 Gemmatimonadales bacterium
CCACGTGGTGCGCGAGGAGACCGCGGCGACGCCGGCGGTGCTCTGGGTGGACCTGCATCTCGTGCACGAAGTGACGTCGGCGCAGGCGTTCTCCGAGCTGCGCGAGCGCGGGCTGGGAGTGAGGCGCCCCGACCGCACGGTGGCGACGATGGATCACAGCACGCCGACGACTCCGCGCCGCGGCGCGGCGACCTCGCTCTCCTCTCTCCCCGCGATCGCTGCCGACGCGCGCGCACAGCTCGTACGGCTCGAGGAGAACTGCGGCGCCTTCGGCATCCCGCTCCACGCGCTCGGTGACGAGAGCCAGGGAATCGTCCACGTCATCGGCCCCGAGCTCGGCCTCACCCAGCCGGGGATGACCGTCGTCTGCGGGGACAGCCACACGAGCACCCACGGCGCCTTCGGCGCGCTGGCCGTCGGGATCGGCACGTCGCAGGTCGCCCACGTGCTGGCGACGCAGTGCCTGCTCCAGACGCGGCCGAAGACGATGGAGGTCCGCGTGGACGGCCGGATGCCGGCCGGCGTGACGGCGAAGGATCTCATCCTCGCCGTCATCGCGCGGCTCGGCGTGGGCGGGGGCACGGGCCACGTGATCGAGTATCGCGGCGAGGCGATCGCCGCGCTGTCGATGGAAGAACGGATGACGGTGTGCAACATGTCGATCGAGGCGGGGGCGCGCGCCGGGATGATCGCGCCCGACGAGACGACCTTCGCCTACCTGCGAGGCCGGCCGCACGCGCCGGCAGGCGCGGCGTGGGATGCGGCGGTCGCCCGCTGGCGCGAGCTGCGGAGCGACGATGGTGCCGCGTTCGATGCGACGATCGTCGTCGACGCCGGCTCGCTCTCGCCGATGATCACCTACGGCACCAATCCCGGAATGGGAATGCCGATCACCGGGTTCGTGCCCGATCCGGCGGCGCGCGGCGACGGGGGCAGCGATGGCGAAGCGATCCGCCAGGCGCTGCGCTACATGGGCTTCACCGCCGGCCAGCCGCTGCTCGGCACGCCGGTGGACGTCGTGTTTCTCGGGAGCTGCACCAACTCGCGCCTCTCCGACCTCCGCGTCGCCGCCGGTCTGCTGCGCGGCCGCCGCGTGGCCGACGGGGTGCGGATGCTCGTCGTGCCCGGGTCGCAGCAGGTGAAGCGGGCCGCCGAAGCGGAGGGGCTGGACGACGTCTTCCGTCAGGCGGGCGCCGAGTGGCGCGAGGCCGGCTGCTCGATGTGCATCGCGATGAACGGCGACCGGCTGGAGCCGGGCCAGCTCGCGGTGTCGACGAGCAATCGCAACTTCGAGGGTCGTCAGGGAGCAGGAGGGCGCACTCTGCTCGTCAGTCCCGCCACAGCCGCGGCGTGCGCCATCGCCGGCGCCGTCGCCGATCCCCGCCACCTCCACCAGACTCCGAGCTGATGCCCAGCCGAGCATTCACGACGCTGACGTCGAGGTACTGCGTCCTCGCCGCCGACAACGTCGACACCGATCAGATCATCCCGGCGCGATTTCTCACGACGACCGAGCGCACTGGGCTCGGCCGCCACGCCTTCCACGACTGGCGCCATCGAGCCGACGGGACGCCGAATCCCGACTTCGTGCTGGAGCGGCCGGAGTCGGCGGGGGCGCGGATCCTCGTCGCCGGCCGGAACTTCGGCTGCGGCTCGTCGCGCGAGCACGCGGTGTGGGCGCTGCTCGGCGCCGGCATCGACGTCGTCGTCAGCTCGCAGTTCGCCGACATCTTTCGCGGCAACGCGCTGGGTAACGGCCTGCTCCCGCTGCAGGTGGCCGACGACGTGATAGCTGATCTCGTCGCGCTGGCGGCGTCGACGCCGGCGGCGGCGCTCACCGTGGACCTCGAGGCGCAGCGGCTCGTGCTCCCCGGCGGGAGAGAGGTTCCATTCCCGATCGCGCCATTCGCCCGCCACCGGCTGCTCAACGGCATCGACGAGATGGACTTCATCCTCGGCGCGGCTGACGATATCGCTGCCTACGAGGCAGGGATGCCGGCGACTTCGTTCTCCACCGGGAGTGCGGCGGGGAGGGAGGCGTCGTGAGGGCCGACCGGCAGCGCGACCGCGCGACCATCGCCCTGCTCGCCGGCGATGGAGTCGGACCCGAGGTGGTCGCCGCGGGACGGGCGGTGCTCGAGGCGGTCGGAGCGGCCGCCGGCGTCGAGATCCTCTTCGTGCAGGCGCTGATTGGCGGAGCGGCGATCGACTCCACCGGCGTTCCCCTTCCTGCCGAGACGCTGTCCATCTGTGAGAAGGCTGATGCCGTGCTGCTCGGCGCCGTCGGCGGGCCGCGATGGGCCGGTTGCCCGCCGGCGCTCCGGCCGGAGCAGGGGCTGCTCGCCATCCGGCGTGAGCTCGGCCTGTACGCCAACATCCGTCCGGTGCGCTGCCATCCGGCGACGCTCGGCGCTTCGCCATTCCGCGCCGGACATCTCGACGGCGTGGACTTCGTGGTGGTGCGCGAGCTCACCGGCGGGATCTACTTCGGCGAGAAGCGGCGCGAGCCCGTCGCCGGCGGAGTGCGTGCCGTGGACGTCTGCTCCTACGACACGGCGGAGATCGAGCGCATCGTGCGAGTGGCGGCGACGCTGGCGCGGCGGCGGCGGGGGAAGCTGCTGTCGGTGGACAAGGCGAACGTGCTCGAGACGTCGCGGCTCTGGCGGGAGACGACAACCCGGCTGATGGCCGACGAGTTTCCCGACGTGGAGCTCGCCCACCAGCTGGTGGACAGCTGCGCGATGCGGCTCGTCCAGCGGCCGCAGGAGTTCGACGTCATCGTGACGGAGAACATGTTCGGCGACATCCTCACCGACGAGGCGGCGGTGCTCGCCGGCTCGATCGGCCTGCTGCCGTCGGCATCGCTCGGCGACGGCGAGGGTGACGTGCGTCGAGGGCTGTACGAGCCCATTCATGGATCGGCTCCCGACATCGCCGGCCGCGGCGTCGCCAACCCGATCGGCACGATCCTCAGCGCGGCGATGCTGCTGCGGCACTCCCTCGGCCGCGACGAGGAAGCGGCGGCGGTGGAGCGGGCGGTGGAGCGGGTGATCGCCGCGGGAGCGCTCACGCCGGACCTGCGCGTGGAGGGAGGACGGGTGGCGTCGACGGTCGAGGTGACGGCGGCGGTGATCGCCGCGCTATCCGACGGGGGCGGCCCCGGGGACTGAGGCGTGGGGATCGGTTGCTTCCGGCCGGTGCGGAAGGCATCGTTCTCCACCCCCCCGACCCGTCATCTGGCGCTCACGCCTCGCACCGGTCAATCCCACATGCGATTTACGCGCACCCTCCATCTCGCCACGGCGATCGCTTTCGCCACGGCTTCTCCTGCGCTCGCGCAGGGAGCCGCCAGCGCCATCAACATTCCGTACGAGCACATCACCCTCCCGAACGGGCTCCAGGTGATCCTCGCGCCGGACCACTCGGTGCCACAGGTCGCGGTGAACGTGTGGTACCACGTCGGCTCGAAGAACGAAGTGCCGGGGCACACCGGCTTCGCCCACATGTTCGAGCACGTGATGTTCACCGGCTCCGGCCACGTGCCCTACGGCATGCACGACCGCCTCACCGAGGGAGTCGGCGGGAGCAACAACGGCTCGACGACGAACGATCGCACCAACTACTACGAGGTCGTGCCGTCGAACTACCTCGAGAGCGCGCTCTGGCTGGAGTCGGACCGGATGGGCTTCCTGCTCGACAAGCTCGACGACGCGAAGTTCAGGGCCCAGCGCGACATCGTCCAGAACGAACGCCGTCAGGGAGTGGACAACCAGCCGTATGGACGGTCGTTCGAGCTGATCGACTACGCGCTCTACCCGACGTCGAACCCGTACTCGTGGCCCGTCGTCGGCTACATGACCGACCTGCAGCACGCGACGGTGGACGACGTGAAGAGCTTCTTCCGCGTCTACTACGCGCCGTCGAACGCGACTATCGCGATTGCCGGCGACTTCGAGCCGGCGGAGGCGAAGGCGCTGGTGACGAAGTATTTCGGCGACCTGAAGCGCGGTCCGAAGATCACGCGGCCCAGGCCGGTCGAGCCGAAGCTCGCCGCCGAGCGGCGGATCACCTTCGAGGACCGCGTGCAGGTGCCGAGGCTGTATCTGAGCTGGCCGTCGGTCGGCGACGACAACGGGGACGTCGAGGCGCTTCAGTTCCTGGCGGAGATCCTCTCCGGCCCGCGCACCGCCCGCCTGACGAAGGCGCTGGTGTACGACCGTCAGACGGCGGCATCGGTGCAGGCGTTCAACAACGACAACGAGAACGGGGGCAACTTCATCGTCACCGTGACCCCGCGCCCGAACGTGACGCTCGCGCAGCTCGAGGCGACTACCGACTCGGTGATCGCCACCCTGAAGGCGAGGGGGCCGACGCGGGAGGAGATGGAGAAGACCAAGGCAGGGCTCGAGTTCGATTACGTGTCGGCGCTCCAGTCGAACCTCGGGAAGTCCAACATCCTGAACGACGGCGAGGTCTTCCATGGCGACGCCGGCTACTACAAGAAGGAGTACGCCAGGCTGAAGGGCGTGACGGCCGCCGACGTGAAGCGGGTAGCGAACCGGTATCTCGTTCCGGGGCGCGCCGTCGTGAGCATCGTGCCGCTCGGCAAGCCGGAGCTGGCGTCGAAGGCAGAGGTGAGCAGCAAGATCGTCGTCGCCCCCGACGGGGGACACTACATCTCCGGGAGCCGGCAATGACCGCACGCAATCGAACCATCGGCGCGCGCCGCGCGCTCGTTCCCTTCCTGCTCGCCATCGCTCTCGCCGCGCCGGCGTTCGGCGCGGGCGCGCAGGGCCCCCTCGACCGTAATCGGCCGCCGGCAGTCGGGCCGACGCCGGTGCTGCGGGTTCCGACGTGGACGAAGACGACGCTGTCGAATGGCGCGCAGCTGATCGTCGTCGAGAAGCACGACCTGCCGCTGGTGGCCGTGAACATCTACTTCGTCGGCGGGACGACGAGCTACGAGCCGGCGGACAAGCTCGGCGTGGCTGGATTCGCCGCCGGGATGCTGAGCGAGGGGACGACGACGAAGAGCGCCGACC
>JBIOHU010000156.1:0-5021 GCA_044449225.1 Gemmatimonadales bacterium
CTGTACGCGCACCCGCTGGCGCTGGGCACCGTGGCCCCGCTCGCGGCACCCGCGTCGCCGCTCGCCCGGGCGCACCCGCGTGGTTTGGGGGGCATGGGGGGGGGGCGGTGCGCGTGGGGCGGGGACGGGCCCGACGCGTGGAGTGCTCGCGGTGCGTCCGCGAGCCGGCGAGAGGATCTCCCGCTCGAGCAGCTCCTTCGTCACGCCCGCCGCCGTGCTCGCATGGCCGAGGTACATGTCGCGGGTGAGCGGATCGCTCGTCGCGCGCAGCGTCGGCAGCAGTCGATCGAGCGCTTGCCGCTTGCGGCGCAAGTCCGAGAACCAGCCGCCGCGCTCGAGCAGTTGGATCTTTCGCTCGAAGACGTCGATCGAGCTCGTGAGCTGCGCCTCGAGACCCCGCGCGCCGTGTTCGCGTACGAAGGTGTCCGGATCCTCGCCCTGGGGCAGCGTCACCACCTGCACTGCCGCTCCCTGGCGCAGCAGCTCGTCGCCGGAGCGAAACGTCGCCTTCAGCCCCGCCTTGTCGGAATCGTACAGGAGGTAGACGCGGTCGGTGTATCGGCGCACCAGCTTCGCCTGATCCTCCGTGAGCGCGGTCCCCATCGGCGCGACGACGCTCTCCACGCCGGCGCCGATCAACCGCACCACGTCGAAGTAACCCTCGACGACGAGCATCCGCTCGTCCCGTCGTGCAGCCTGCTTCGCCCAATTCAGGCCGTACAGCAGCTTGCCCTTGCTGAAGATCGGCGTCTCCGGCGAGTTGAGGTACTTCGGCTCGCCCGGCACCAGAAGTCGGCCGCCAAATCCCGCGACGCGGCTGGACAGATCGTAAATGGGAAAGATGAGCCGTCCGCGAAAGCGCGGCCGCGGCTCCGTGCCCCCTTCCGGCGTGACGAGCAGACCGACTTCGGCCTGGCGCGCGTCGTCGAGTCCGAGGCTGTTGAGGAAGGAGCGCATCAACCCGATCTCGCGCGGCGCGAACCCGAGCCCGACCCGCTCCGCCAGCTCGCGACCGATTCCGCGTTGCTCGAGGTACGCCCGCGCCTCGGCGCCGAGCTCGTGCTCCCAGAGCACCGTGCGAAAGTACTCCGCCGCCGCACCGTTCACCTCCCAGTACGGCTCGCGATCGTCCTTCTCCTCGCTGCGCCTCGAGATCGTCTCGACCACTTCGATCCCCGCCCGCTCGGCCACCATTCTCACGGCGGTGGGCCAGTCCACCCCGAGCCGCTTGGTGAGGAAAGTGAAGACGTCGCCGCTCTCATGGCAGACGAAGCAGTAGTACATCTGCTTCTTGGGCGACACGGAGAAGTTGCGATGGGTGCCCTGGTGGAAAGGGCACGGCCCGCGAAAGTCGGCGCCCTGGCGCTTGAGCTGGACGTACTCTCCGATCACGCCGACGATGTCGGCCGCGTCACGAACACGCTCGATCGTCTCGTCGGCAATCATGCGAACACCGCGATCGTCACGCCGGCACCGCCCTCGTTCCAGGCGGCCATGTGGAACTCGCGCACGCGGGTATCCTTGCGCAGCATCTCGTCCACTACCTGGCGCAGGGCCCCGGTGCCTTTTCCGTGGATGATGCGCAAGCTCTTGAGATCAGCGCGGATCGCGCTGTCGAGCCCTTGCAGCACCGCGCCCTCCGCCTCGTCTGCCCGCAGACCGATGAGATTGATCTCGCTGCTCGCGAAGACCTCCGGAGCGTCGCCGACGTAGCTGACCGCGGCCTCCGCCGGCTGGTCCTCGGTGCGGCGCAGCGTGCTCGTCTTGACCGTCAGCTTGATCGAGCCCACGGCGACCACCGCCTCCTTGTCCCGCAGATCGATCACCCGGCCGATCCTCCCGCCAAGCGTGCCGACCTCCACTGCATCATTGACGGCGATCGGTCCACCGGTGCCGCCCGTGGGACGCGACGATCGCCGCGCCGCCGAACGCTCTTCGGCATCGAGTTGCTCGAGTACCGTTGCCTGCCTCGCCGCGAGCTCCTCGGCCCGCCGCCGTGCGTCGCGGCCCATTTCGTCGATCACCGTGTCCGCCGCTTCGGCTCCCTTCCGCTTCAGCTCGCGGATCGTCCGCTCGATTTCCGCGCGCGCCTCGAGGACGTACTTCCGCGCCTCCTGCCGACTCGCCTTCTCCACGCTGCGCTCGCGCTCGCGCACGTTCGATTCCCGCTTCGCCACGCCGGCGATGCGCGATCGCGCGTCGTCCCCCATTTCCTGCGCCTCGCGCTCGCGCGCCGCGAGCTCTTCCTCCTTCCGCTCGAGCCGCTCGATCAACGCCGCCATGTCCCGCTCGCCCTGCGGCAGCCGCTCCTCGGCGCGCGAGACGATCTCCTCGGGGAGGTTCAGGCGGCGCGCGATGCTGATTCCGTATGATCGGCCGGGAATCCCCTTGATCAGCCGGTAGGTGGGCGCGAGTTGTACGGCGTCGAACTGGAGCGACGCGTTCACGACGCCGGCAACCTGCGTCGCCAGCTCCTTGAGCTGCCCGAGGTGCGTCGACGCGAGCGTCGTCGTGCCACGCACGGTCAGCGACTCGAGGATCGCCCACCCGAGCGCCGCGCCCTCCTGCGGATCGGTTCCCGAGCCCAGTTCGTCCACCAGCACCAGCGAGTCGGCCGTGGCTCGCCGCAGAATCTCGGAGAGATTCTTCAGGTGAGCCGAGAAGGTGGAGAGGCTCGCCTCGATCGACTGCTCGTCGCCGATGTCGGCGAGGACGTCGTCGAACACCGGAATCCGGCTTTCGGCTCCCACCGGTGCCGGGATCCCGGCCTGGGACATGACGGAGATGAGCCCGAGCGCCTTGAGCAATACCGTTTTTCCCCCGGTGTTCGGCCCCGAGACGAGCAGGGTCCGCTCACTCGGATCCAGCGCGAGATCGAAGGGCACGACGTCGACTCCTTTCGCCAGCAGCAGCGGATGGCGGCCGTCGACGACGGCGAAGCCGAGGCGCGCTGGAACCAGCTCGGCGGGGAGGCACTCGAAGCGGATGGCGTAGCGCGCGCGGGCGTGCAGCGAGTCGAGCTCGGCGAGCGCGTCGAAGGAGTCGGCCATCGCTTCGCGGTGCGGGCGGAGGGAGTCGGTGAGCTCGCGCAGGATCCGCTCGATCTCGTCCTGCTCCTCCGCCTCCAGCTCGCGAATCCGGTTGCCGTGCTCGATCGCCGCCGGCGGCTCGACGAACATCGTCCCCCCCGTGCTCGACGTGCCGTGCACGATGCCGCCAACTCCCTTGACCCCCTCGCGCCGCACCGGAATCACGTATCGCCCCTCGCGCAGCGTCACGGACATGTCTGGCGCGCGGTGATGAGCTTCGAGGCCGTTCATCGCCCGCTCGAGGATCCGGATGAGCTCTCCGTGCGACGCGCGCAGCTCGCGCCGGATACGCCGCAGCGCCGGAGAGGCGTCGTCCTTGACGATGCCATTCTCGTCGATCGCACGGACGATCTCCGCTTCCTCCCTCTTCGCCACCACCATCCGATCGGCGAACGGGGCCAGCACGGCCCGCACCAGCGCCGGCCGCCGGTCGTCGCGGAGCGCCTCACGAGTGCGCCGTGCCGAGCGAAGGAGCACCGCACCGGCGAGCAGTTCGGAGCCGCTCCACATGCTTCCGATGACCCGCAGCCGGCCGATCGCGTCCTCCAGCTCCGGTACCGACTCCGGTGACCAGGCCGGCTCGCCCACGAGCAGCGACCGCACCGAGGCGACCCGCCGATGCTCGGCGTCGAGCCAGGCGAGATCGGAGGATGGCGCGAGCGCGCGCACGCGTGCGACCCCCGGCGCCGACGCCGCGCGCTCCGCCACCAGCTCGAGCAGCCGGGGAAATTCGAGAATCGCCAGCGCGTGGGAGTTCAATCGCTACCCTGTGATGTCATCCCGCAGGGCGCTCACCCCGCCCTGGCCAGCTCCTCGCGCGCGATGGCGTTGATCGTGCTCCCTTCGGCGCGACCCTTGAACTGCGGCAGAACCGTCCCCATCACGGCGCCGATCTGCTTCGCTCCGCCGGCGATCGCGGCGCGAACGGCCACGCGAAGCTCGTCGTCACTCACCGCGGCGGGAAGATACGCCTCGAGGATCGCCACCTCGCTGCGTTCCTTGTCCGCCAGATCGTCGCGCTTGCCGGCGTACATCTCGATCGACTCCTTCCGACGCTTGATCCCCTTCCGCAGCACGTCGATCACCTCGTCGTCGGTGAGGTCCCGGCGCAACTCGATCTTCCGATTCTTGGCGTCCGAAAAGATGGTCCCGAGCACGAGGACACGCGGCTTGTCCTGCGCCTTGCGCGCCGCGTTGAGGTCGGCCTGGAGGCGGTCGAAGAGAGGCATCCCGTAAACTAGCCGCTGGCTGGGTGAGACGCGAACTACCGGTGAGAGGTGAATGGTGAATGGTGAATGGTGAGACGTATACGGCGTCTCACCTCTCACCTCTCACCATTCACCATTCACCAGCACTTATCCCGGCGGCCACTTCATCGGTCGCCCGCCCAGCAGGTGAACGTGCAGGTGGTGAACCGTCTGGCCGGCTTCGGCCCCGGTGTTGATGACCGCCCGATAGCCGGCCGCGGCGATTCCCTCCGTCCTTGCGATGTCGCGAGCGGCGAGCAGCAGTCGGCCGATCATCGCCGCGTCGGTCGCCTCCTCGAGCGACGCGACATGAGTCTTCGGCACGACGAGGACGTGCGTTGGCGCCTTCGGATCGATGTCGCGAAAGGCGAGCAGGTGCTCGTCCTCGCGGACGATCGCCGCGGGAATCTCGCGGCGGACGATCCGGCAGAACAGGCAGTCGTCGGACATGGTCACCCGAGGAGAGAATGGACGATGGCGAGCGCGGCGACTCCCGCCGTCTCGAAGCGCAGGACATTGGAGCCGAGCGATGCCGGACGCCAGCCGGCGTCGAGGAAGGCCGCACGCTCGTCCGGGTCGAGACCGCCCTCCGGGCCCACGGCCAACCGCACGGTGAATGGCGAGGGATGAGAGGTGAAGGGTGACAGCTCGGTCACGAGAGGACGGCCGCCATCGTCGAGCAGGA
>JBIOHU010000157.1:0-5011 GCA_044449225.1 Gemmatimonadales bacterium
GGGGGTAGCGGGGTGGGCCGCGATGGTTTTCGGGGCCGGATGCTACAGGTAAATGACGACGCGCGGCATCCCGGCGTTACGGGCAGGCCGCGCGAAGACCTCAGAAGCTGGACAGCGCGCGGTCGCGAGTGTCCGAGATCTGGAAGAGCGTGTCCAGCTTGGTCAGCTCGAACAGCGTCTTCAGGTCGTCGTTCAGGTTGGCGAGGCGCAGCTCGCCTCCCTGCTCGCGAATCTTCTTCGAGAGGGAGACGAGGACGCCGAGCCCCGAGCTGTCGATGTAGCCCGTTTGGGCAAAATCGATCAGGAACTTCTTCTCGCCGCGTTCGAGCTCGTCGAGCACCTTCTGCTTGAGCTCCTGTCGGTTGCCGACGATCAACTGGCCTTCCACGTCTACCACGACGATGTCACCCTCTTTCTTGATCGAGAAGCTCATGTGCCTGTCTCCTGGTGGTGCTCGTTCAGTGCGGCGACCGCGGATCCGGCCGCCTGCAGTGCGGTGATCGCAGCCACATTGAAAATGTCCTCGGCGGTCGCCCCACGCGAGAGATCGTTGCACGGACGGCGCAATCCCTGGAGGATCGGCCCGATCGCGTGCGCGGACGCCAGCCGTTGTACCAACTTGTACGCGATGTTGCCCGCGTCGAGCGAGGGAAACACCAGCACGTTCGCCCGACCGGCGACCGCGCTGTCGGGGGCCTTTCGGTCCGCCACCACGCCCACGAGCGCAGCGTCCCCTTGCAATTCTCCGTCCACGGCGAGCTCGGGTGCTTTGGCTCGCACCTCCGCCACCGCGGCCCGCACGAGCTCGACGCTCGACCCCGAGCCGCTACCGCGCGTGCCGAAAGATAAGAAGGCGACACGCGGTTCGTCGCCGACGATTTTCACCCGGTCCCGCGCCGCCGCCAGCGCGATGTCGGCAAGCTGGGTCGACGTGGGATAGCGAACCACCGAGCAGTCGGTGAAGGTGAGGACTTCGCTGGCGGCGCTCCGGAACGGAGGGACGACCATGTAGAACGCGCTGGAGACCGTGCGCACGCCCTCTGCCGGTCCCACCATCCAGATGGCGGCGCGGATCACGTCGGCGCTGGCGTGCACGGCGCCGGCGACGCACCCGTCGGCGCGGCCCCAGTGTACGAGCGCAGTCGCCACCATCAGCGGGTCCCGCGCGAATCGCTCGGCCTGCGCCGCGGTCAGACCTTTTTCGCCTCGCTGCCGCAGGAGCTCCGTGGCAACCTCGGCCACCAGTGTCCCCCGCGCCGGATCGATGACCTCACACGCGGGGGCCTGGCTCGACGGGCGGCCGACGAGCACCGGCTCGACGATCCGCTCCCGCGCCAGCGCCGCCACCGCCTCCAGAGTTCGCGCGTCGTCGGACTCGGGAAAGAGAATTCGTCGCGGCCGGGCGGCCGCCCGCCGTCGGATCGAGTCGAGGAAGGTCACCGGGCGACGGACTTGGCCCGCAACGCCTCCGCCACCTTCGGGTGCACCAGATCGTGCACGTTGCCGCCGTAACGCGCCACCTCGCGCACCAGACTGGCGCTGATATACGTCGTGTCGAGCGACGGAACCATGAACACCGTCTCGAGCTTCGGCGACAAGTGCCGGTTCATCAGCGCCATCTGGTACTCGTACTCGAAGTCGCTCACGGCGCGCAACCCGCGTATCAGGAGCGAGGCGTCCACCTGCTCGGCGAAGTCCACGAGCAGTCCGCCGAACGAACGGACCTCGATGCGCGACTCGTCACTGACTGCGGCCTCGATCAGCGCGACACGCTCGGCCACGGTGAACAGCGGAGCCTTGGACGAGTTCGTCGCCACGGCGACCACGAGCCGGTCGACGAACTCCAGGCTGCGGTACATGAGGTCTTCGTGGCCCCGGGTGATGGGGTCGAAGCTGCCGGCGTAGATGGCGATTCTCGAGTTCGGCACGCCGGGAAGTGTCGGGGAGCGTGTGGGAAAAGGCAACCCGGCCGAGCGGTGGGCGGCGCCCGCGCCGTCGCGTCACTCGGTCCGATAGAACGTGATCGCCGTGCCCCCGTAGCGCTTCGCCTCCCCGCCCGCCGGCAGCGTTTCGAATGACCGGTGCTCCACGCCCAGCACGCCGGCGAAGGGAACAGCCAGCCAGATCTCGGCAATGGCAGCCGCAAGTCCGCGATCGTAGGGTGGATCGGCAAAAGCGACGTCGTAGTCGCCAGCGGCCAGCCCGGCGAGAAAGCCGATCGCATCGGCGCGGTGCACCGTCACCCGCGCCGCGGCGCCCAGCGCCGTCACGTTGGCCTCGATCACGCGCAGGCTCGCTGCGGCTTTCTCCACCAGATCGGCGTGCGCCGCACCGCGAGAGACCGCTTCGAGGCCGAGCGCTCCCGATCCGGCGAACAGATCCAGCACGCGCGCGCCGGGTAACAAGGGCTGCACCACGCTCATCCACGCCTCGCGCACCCGGTCGGCCGTCGGACGGACGGCGTTGCCAGCAGGCGCGACGAGCCGGCGTCCACGCCACTGGCCGGCCACGATCCGCATCGTTCAGGCGCGGAAGTCGGCGAGCCTGGCCTGCAGTCGCGACACGCCCTGGTACTCCTCCCGTTCCAGGCGATACGCGATGTCGAACGGGCGCGACCGGTCGAGCTCGCGAATGCGCTCGCCGAGCGACCAGCCGATCGCTTCGAACGGCTCGCCGTCGACGCCCTCGATGCGCAGCTTCAGACCGCCCTGTCCGACGATCCGCGGCGGAGCGGCGAGCCTCACCCCACGCGTCACCAGCAGCGGCGCCGGATTGCCGACGCCGCAGGGCTCGAGATGACGCAACAGCGATTCGAACGCGGGGGTGAGCTCGGCCAGACCGACCTCCATGTCCACACGGAGTTCGGGGACGAGGTCGTCGGCCGTGAGCTCCGTGCTGGCGGCGTCATTGAAGCAGCGGGCGAAGGTCTCGACGTTGTCGCGGTCGATCGTGAGCCCGGCGGCGCTGCGGTGGCCTCCGAATCGCTTCAGCAGGTGGCGACACCGCGCAATTCCCGCGTGAAGATCGAATCGCGAGATCGAGCGGCCGGATCCCTTCCCGTCTTCGCCCTCCAGTCCGATGAGAATCGTCGGCCGGCCGAACTCCTCGACCAGTCGCGACGCGACGATGCCGATGACCCCCGGATGCCAACCTTCTCCGGCGAGCACGATACCGAAGGTCGCGTCGAGGTCCAGCTCGAGGACGCGGCGGCGGGCCTCCTCGAGCACGCGACGGTCGATCTCCTGGCGACGTCCGTTGAGCTCCTCGAGCTCGCGCGCGATCGAGTTCGCCTCGTGTTCAGTCGTCGCCATCAGCAGCTCGACGCCGCGCATCGCATGGCCGAGGCGCCCGACGGCATTCAGGCGCGGCGCGAGGATGTATCCGACGCGGCCGGCGGTCAGCGGCTTGTTATCCAGCCCCGCGGCGCGGATGAGGGCCCGCAGGCCGACGCTCTTCGTCTCGGAGAGCATCTTCAGGCCGTATCGCGCGAAGACGCGGTTCTCCCCGCGAAGGGGCGCGATGTCCGCGATCGTCGCGAGCGCCACCAGGTCGAGCATGCCGTACACCACGTTTTCGTTGCCGCCGAAGGCGCGGGTCACGGCGAGCGCGAGCTTGAACGCCACGCCGACCGCCGCCAGATCCTTGTCCTCCGAGCCGCAGCCCGGACGCTTCGGGTTCAGGACGGCGAAGGCGTTTGGCAGATCGCCACCCGGCAGGTGGTGATCGGTGATGATGACGTCGATGCCGAGGCTGCGGAGCTCGGCGACCGGCGTGATGGCACTCGTTCCGCAATCGCAGGTGACGACGATGGTCGCCTTCGCATCGATCGCGGCCTGCACTCCGGTGGCACCGAGGTCGTATCCGTCGCGCCGGAGGGGAATGAACGGCACGACGTTCGCCCCGAGCGCCCCCAACGCCCGGGTGAGGAGCGCCGTGGAGCTCATGCCGTCCACGTCGTAATCGCCGTGGATGAGGATCGTCTCTCCCGCGCGGATGCCCCGCACGATTCGCTCGACCGCAGCGTCCAGATCGAGCAGTTGTTCCGGCGGCAGCAGTTGATCCAGGCGCGGACGCAGGAAGCGCTTCGCCCGCTCGGCGTCGCTGTGGCCACGGGCGGCGAGCAGCCGACAGATCGGCTCGGGGAGGAGCAACTCCTCGCCGAGCGCGCGCACGACCGATGGATCGGGGGGAGTCGGCAGGAGCCAGCGGGTACGCGGGCGCGGTGGCGCGGCAGCCGAAGCAGTCATGGGCTCAATCTGGAACGACGGCGTCGGCGGCTCAACCACCGCGCGTCGTCATTCTCCCGCGTAAAGGAGCGCTCCACATCCCTCGCACATCTCGAGCGACCCGGTGGCGGCCATCGCGGCGCGGCGTTGGGTGGGGATCGCCGTGTCACAGGCGCCACAGGACATGCCGCGAAGTGGAAATACCGTCTCGGCGTGCCGCCGCCGCCGCACCCGGTCATAGGTACTGAGCATGGCGCGCGGCACCGCCTTCGCCACCTGGTCGCGCTTGGACCGAGCTTCGGCGAGCTCGCGGTCGATCGCGGCGCGATCGGAGTCGAGCGCCTCGCGCGCCACGGTCTGTCGGTGGCCCACGTCGGCGAGCTCCCGCTCCAGATCCGCTACCTGATGTCGCAGCTCGTTGACGCGACCCTGGACCTGGTCGGCGTCGCGCTCGCTCTCGTCGACCATCCGCTTCGTCTGATCGAGTTGCGCCATCGCCGCGGTAGCCTCGCGCGGGCTGGCGACGCTCTCGTACTGACGCTGGCTGCGTTCGGCCAGACCGCGATGGGTCTCGATGCGGCCTCGCGCCTCCCGTTGCCGAGCCTCCTCGGCCTCGAGGGCACGCCGGCCGCGCTCGAGCGACTCTGCCACCCGGCCGCGTTCCCGCTCCAGGGCAGCGAGTCGCGGGGCGAGCGATGCGAGGCGCTCCTCCAGGGCGTAGATGCGCAGGTCGTCCTGCTGCACGGCGAGGAGGGACTTCACGTCGGGATGCATGGCGGAGGGCA
>JBIOHU010000158.1:0-4952 GCA_044449225.1 Gemmatimonadales bacterium
GTCACTCCATTTTCTCGAAGCTCACTCACGGCCTCGGGCCGCGGCACTCGACATCGCGACGTCACCAATCCTGTTTCCGACCGCCCGCCCGACCACGACCGACGTGCGCCAGTGGATGCCGCCCCACACCCGCGCATTGGACACCTCGTCGGCGATGGCATGGAAGCTCGGATACGTGTGCGTCACGTTGCCGGCGGTGGGACTGGTGATCGACAGCGTCCCGGGGTTCTCGCCGAACAGCGCGCTCAACACCGTCTCGGCGGCCCCGGCGTAGGTCGCGTGGCCGGCGGGATAGTCGGGAAAGCGCGGGGTCGGGATGAACGACGACCAGGTGGGATCGGGCACCGTCTCGGCGCTTCCGTCGTCGAGCGTGCTCCGGATGGCGGTCAGCGGCCGCCACTGCGCATAGGTGTACTTCGCTTCCCACGCGGCGATGATCGCGTCGGCGCCCGCCATGTTGAGCAGCATGTACGCGTGGGCCGCCTTCGCGGCGTTCATGCCCGGGCCGGTGGTGACCTCCTGCGCGACCTGGTTCCAGAGCTGTGGGCCGGTCGAGATCCAGAACAGCGCGACTTCCGATTGTTCCGGTGTGCGCGTCGTGCTGTTGGCTGCGCCGACGGCCACGATCTCGAGGTAGTCGCGGACGGCGGCATCGCTGCCCGGTACCGGCGGCGGCGGTGGACGAAGCTGCGAGCCGCTCGCCATCAGGAAGGGGGTCACCCGCCCCCACCCCGGCTCGAGGCCCGGGGCGAACGCCGGGGGAGTCGGGACCCACGATCCGAGCCCGGGAGTCGGTGTGTAGGTCACGACGTCCAGCGAATGGTCGTTCGCCCGCATCGCGAGGATCGCGGCGGCCGCGGCCTCACCCGCGGCGGCGCCGGCGTCGCGCGCGGAGCCGGCCGGCAGGGTGGCGAGTGCCGAGTCGTAGCTGGCGTCGAGCGACGGGGCCGCGGGAGGATACAGCGCGGCCAGAGTGCGATGCGCCGCCGCGTCGACCGCGGCCTGGATCGAGGCGTCGTGACTCGCGGCGACGGGGCCGACGTAGACCGCGCACTTCCGCATGATCGAACAGACGGCGTCGTTGACCGCGCCGGAGACGATCGCGAGGTTGCGTGACTCTCGCGGGGGACTGAACGGCCCAGCCAGAGTCGTCTTCAGCGCGATGACGTTCCAGGCCGCCATCGTCTGGACCTCGGCGTTGCGCTGCCCTACGCTCTGGGACGCCTCCGATGCGCCCGGCGCCAGCGGCTGGCGAACTGCGTCGCTGCCGCACGCGAACACCCCCGCCATCAGCACGATCGCCTGAACCAGGTGCGTCGTGGTGGTCCTGGTGCTTGACCTCATACCTGCCTCCCCGAAGATGACTGCGTGTCTCGTGCGCCGATCGCACGGGGAGACGCTAGGGAGGGCAGCCCGGGGGGCATAGCCCAGAAAATGAACCAACCGGTCGTCAGGGCGAGGCCGCGGCCTGTCTCGCCCGGGCGGCAAACTGAGTCACGCCGAGCCAGCTCGCCAACGCGCCACGATATCGCGGCGCGCCGCGCACGTCGACCTCTCCCGTCTTCATGGCCTGGCGCAGATCGAGCCGGTCGAGACAGACGCGAGCAAGGCTCTCGACGGTCGACTCGACGTCGAGGCTCACGTCGTAGCCCGGGTCGTGGAGACAAATGTCGACGTCGGGGCGCTCCAGCACGAGCCAGAAGAGCCGGTCGCCCTGCCGTCGCCGGAGCCGGAAGCCGATGACGACCCGCTCGGCGGGAAGGGCGTCGACGCGCATCATCCGCCGCAGCGCCCACATCAGGAAGTTGGGATCGAGGTGCTCGTCGTCGAGGTCCTTGCTCGCCCAGTTGTAGCCCCAGATCCCGAGCGCGTCGATCACGGGGGCGAGCTCGCGGCCGCCGGCGGTCAGGCGATACAGGTGGCGGCGCTCGCCGTCGGACGGGACCTGCTCGACGATCCCGCTCATGCGCAACGACTCGAGTCGCTGGGTGAGCAGATTCCGCGAGATCCGTGGCACGCCGCGATGGATGTCGGTGAAGCTCTCTTCGCCGTGAAGCAGCTCGCGGATGATGAGCGGCGTCCAGCGCTCGGCGAAGATCTCGGCCCCCATGGCGACGGGGCAGAACTGTCCATACTGGGTCATGACGGGGGCAATCGTAACGCGTACGGGCTGGGGGCGCCAGCATGTGCGTAGGTGGGTAGGTGGGTAGGTGCGTAGGTGGGGAGGAGTTCGGAATGGGCACACCGGAACAGCCCGGTGTGCCCTTCGTTATTGCAGTCCTCACCTAGGCACCTGCGGACCTACCCACCTGCGCGAAGCTCCTACCCCACCTCCCGTGAAGCGCTCCATATTGGCGGCATGACGGTCCGATTCAGACTCGCGAACGACACGGCGTCCTCGCTTCGATCCGAGACGGATCTGGCTGCTCAACTGCAGCGCCGGCTCCGCGCCATCGCCGCACTCTGGGCCGCGGTGAATCTCTGCCTCTCCGTCATCGGGGTCGCTCTCGAAGCGTCCTTTGGCGCGCGCAATCCTCGGCTGGCACTCGGACAGCTGTTCACCGCCTCCCCCTACTTCGGGTGGTTTCTGCTCGTCGGGACGGTGCATGCGATCGTCGCCTGGAGCCTCGCGCACCAATCGCGATGGACCCTGCGCGCGCTGCGCTGGCTCGAGTGGGCGGTCATCGCGCCCGCTGCCGCGCTGTTCGTCGCCGTGACGGTCGTGAGTCTCGGCGGGATGCTGACGATGGCGCCCTCGCTGGCCATCATCCTCGCGATGGGGATGGCGACGCCGTGGGTGGGGATGATGGTGGTCTACGGCGTGTTCCTGCCGAACACCTGGAAGCGGTGTGCCGTCGGCGTGAGCCTGCTGGCCGTCGCCGCGATCCTGCCCGACGTCGTCATCGCGCCGAGCGCGGGCCTGGATGCGCTTCACTTGTGGCTCTATATCGCGGCGAAGATGGCCGCGCTGCTCGGTGCCGCTGCGTTCGCCATCTACGGCGCGTACCGCGTCGAGGAGCTCGAGCAGGGTGCCCGCGAGGCGCAGCAGCTCGGGCAGTACGTCCTGGGCGAGCTGCTCGGGTCTGGCGGGATGGGCGAAGTCTATCTCGCCCAGCAGACGTTTCTTCGCCGGCCCTGTGCCGTCAAGCTGATCCGTCCGACGCATCAGCGGGACGCGGGGACGACGCACCGATTCGAGCGTGAGGTTCAGGCGACGGCCACGCTCACGCATCCCAATACGATCCAGATCTTCGACTACGGGCACGCCGACGACGGTACGTTTTATTATGCGATGGAGTATCTGCCGGGACTGTCGCTCGAACAGCTCGTCGAGCGACATGGCGTGCTCGCGCCGGCGCGTGCGGTTCACCTGCTCCGTCAACTCTGTGGAGCGCTCCAGGAGGCCCACGGCAAGGGTCTGATCCATCGCGACATCAAGCCGAGCAACGTCATCATCTGCGAGCGGGGCGGAACGCACGACGTGGTGAAGCTCCTCGATTTCGGCATCGTGCTGCCGATGCAGCCGGACGGAAGTGATCCGAGGATCACTCAGGACGGCGACGTGCTCGGGACGCCGGCATTCATGTCTCCGGAGCAATGCGCCGGAAGAGAGGAGGTGGGACCGGCGAGCGACCTCTACAGCGTAGGGGTCCTCGGCTGCTATCTCCTGACCGGCGAGGTTCTATTCCCGGGGCGCTCGTCCATCCAGATGCTCGCCGCTCATCTGTATGAGGCACCCCGTGGCGTGTCGGAGCGCGGAGCCGTCGTATCGGCCCGGCTCGACGCGACGATCGCCCGATGCGTCGCCAAGGCTTCCAGCGAGCGCTATTCGAGTGCGAGCGATCTGCAGGAGGCGCTTCTCCAGTGCGAGGAGGCCGACCGCTGGATGGAGCGCGACGCGCGCGAGTGGTGGAATGGCCGGTAGCTTGGTAGGTGCGTAGGTGGGTAGGTGGGTAGGTGCGTAGGTGGGGAGGAATTCGGAATGGGCACACCGGAACAGCCCGGTGTGCCCCTCGTCGTTTCCCACCTACTCACCTACCGACCTACCCACCTACACGAATGAGGCATGCATCATGCGCCCCCTCTACGTCGTCACATCCAGCCAGAGGTCGATGACATGAGCACTGCCGCTGCTCCGCGCGCCGGTTCGTCCGACGCATCGCGCCGTTCCAGCGCGACGCTGCACGAGATCGCTACGCAGCTTCGCATCGACTCGGTGCAGGCGACGACGGCGGCCGCGAGCGGGCATCCGACGAGCTGCGTCTCCTGTGCCGAGATCATGAGCGTGCTCTTCTTCGACGTCATGCGCTACGACGTCGCCGAGCCGCGCGCGCCGGACAACGACGTGTTCGTGCTCTCCAAGGGGCATGCGGCGCCGATCCTCTATGCCGCGTGGGCGGAGGCTGGCTCCTTTCCGCGCGAGCATCTGCTGACGCTGCGGCGACTCGACTCCGACCTCGAGGGGCACCCGACGCCGAGGCTGCCATTCGTCGACGTCGCCACCGGCTCGCTGGGGCAGGGGCTGTCGGCGGGAATCGGACTCACGCTCGACGCGCGGCTGCTCGGCGTCGATCGGCGGACGTACGTGCTGATGGGCGATGGCGAGAGCGCGGAGGGATCGGTCTGGGAAGCGGCGGAGCTGGCCGGCAAGTACCGGCTCGGCTCGCTGTGCGCGACGATCGACGTCAACCGGCTCGGTCAAAGCCAGCCGACGATGCTCGGTCACGAAATGGAAGTCTACCGGCGGCGATGGGAGGGATTCGGCTGGCAGGCGCTCGTCGTCGACGGCCACGACATCGCTGCGCTGCTCGCCGCGCCAAAACCCCCCACAACCCCAAACAATTCGTTGCCCACCCCCACCAACCCCAGCCCACCCAACCCCACCCCACCCCCCCCCGACACCAACAAAAACTGGCCCACCCAACGCCGCACGCAATTTCCCAAACCGTTGA
>JBIOHU010000159.1:0-4951 GCA_044449225.1 Gemmatimonadales bacterium
CCACCGGAAGGACCACCGCCGCCACCGGAAGGACCACCGCCGCCACCGGAAGGACCACCGCCACCACCGAAAGGACCACCGCCGCCACCGGAAGGACCACCGCCGCCGGCTGAAGGACCACCGCCGCCATCGAATGAACCAGCGCTACCGCTGGCTGCGCGACCGCCCTCACCTCGAGGAGAGCGAGAAGCCATTCGCACTCGATCGCTCCCGACCCGCGACAGTCGACTCGGGCCCGATACGGCGTCGGCGGGGCCGCGCGAGGAGTCCTATTATTCTGACCATGCCCCGCACTGACGCTGAGAGCGGCGATTCCGGCCGCGTCCGTCTGGACAAATGGCTCTGGGCCGCTCGCTTCTTCAAGACGAGAGCGTTGGCCGTGGAGGCCATCGGCGGCGGCAAGGTCACGATGAACGGCGATCGGGTGAAGCCCGCGCGGCTTCTCCAGCTCGACGAGCGGATCTCGGTGCGGCTCGGCCCTTACGAGCATGTCGTGCGCGTCACCGGACTCTCGGAGCGGCGTGGGCCGGCGTCGGTAGCCGCCACTCTCTTCGAGGAGACACCGGAGAGCCGGGCTGCGCGGGAAAAGCTGAGCGAGCAGCTCCGCATGGCGCCCGCGGCGTTCGTCTACGAGGAGAAGGGACGGCCGACGAAGCGCGACCGGCGCGAGATCGACCGGTTCCGCGACGAGCGAAGAAAGAGAGACTGACCCTTCAGTGCCCCGCGAAGCGCGCCGCCAACTGGAGCAGCGCATCCGGCGGAAGGGCATGACCGCCGTGGAACCGATGCAGCGTGAACGCCACCCCGGACGCAGACAGTCGCTCCGCCTCGGCGGCGAGCACCTCGGGGGTCGCGAGCTCGTCCCGGTCGCCGGCAGCGAGGGTGATAGCCGCCTCGTGAAGCCGCATCGACCAGGCGGCGAGATCGAGCTCGGGGGGAATCGTTCCTCCCCACAGCACCAGCTGGTCCACCCGCAGCTCGCTCGCAGCGACCCAGCGGCTCACCGTCGCCGTGCCCTGGGAGAAGCCCAGCACGACGATGCGCGGCGCCGCTCCGGAGAGGGGATGGCGGACCTCCTCGGCAAGCCGCTCGAGATATGCCACGTAGTCGGCGATCTCGGACTCGCGGTCTTCCCTCGTCATCCAGCTCGCGCCCACGCGCGGCGTCGACTGGAGCCGCCGCACCGGAATGGGATCGAGGTAGTACCGCGACAGCGCCTCGGGAGCGACGATCAGCCGCGTCCCGTCATCAAGGGGCGCGAACTCCTGGATGAACCGGTCCGCGAGCTGCCCGTAGCCATGGCAGACGAACCAGATCTCGCGGGGAAAGCCGTGAGTCGGACCGAGCGTGTAATAGCGCGCCGTGCGCGGCACCACGATGGAGTGCCGCGTGGCCGCCAGCTCCGGCGGCGCGTCGCCCACGATCGGATCGGCCATCGCCCTTGTCAGCGCCCGGAATCGAACGTCGCCTAGTGTCGCTCGGGCTTCGAGACCGTCTTCAGGCTGGTCGACACGGCGGCCGAGCGCGCCTCGGCGAACAGTGCCTGCTGCGAGCTCGCGCCGTCGAGCAGCGCGACCGCACGCGCGAGCTGGTGATCCTCGGCCACCGAACGCTGGCGCGCACCATCCTCGCCGAGCACCAGTCGTGCAACTCGGCGGTCGAGCTCGCGGTCCAGCACCGTCGTCGCCGCCGGCTCGTACTTCGAGTCGATCGTGACGCCGGCCGCGGTCAAGCGGCGGCGAAGCTCGGCACGCCAGCCGGGCGTGACGGTGAAGTCGCGCTTCGCGACAGGCTTGAGGTCGAGCGCATACTGATTGAGCACGGTGACGAACGACTGGGCCTTCGGCGCGATCGAGCGCAGGAACTGCTGCTCGCTCGTCAGCAGCGTGTCGTCGGGGACGATCACGTCCGGGGTGATGCCACCGCCCCCGTAGACGATCCGGCCGCCGTCGGAGCTGTACTTCGGACGGGCCTTCCTCTCCGCTTCCGTCTCCAGCGAGTCGGGGCGCGTCTCCACGAATCGGCCGTCGGGGAGCAGCTTCCGCTCGCGATGGATGCTACGACCGCTCGGCGTGTACCACTTCCCCGTCGTGATCTTGAGCGCGTAGCCGCCGTCGAGGGGAAAGAGCGACTGAACCAGTCCCTTGCCGAAGCTCGTCGTCCCCAGCACGAGGGCGCGGTCGTGATCCTGCAGCGCGCCGGCGACGATCTCGCTCGCCGACGCTGTGCCGCCATCGGTGAGGATGACGAGCGGCGGCTGGGAAGCGAGATGCTCGGCAGACGCACGCGCGACCTCGTCCGGAGTGTTGCGCGAGCGGACGCTGACGATCGGCTGATCCGTCCGGAGGAACAACGAGCTCACGGCGAGCGCCTGATCGACGATCCCGCCCCCGTTGTCACGCATGTCGAGCACGAGCCCGCGAGCACCCGCAGCGACGAGCTTCGCCGCCGCCGCCTCGACCTCGTCGGCGGTGTTCTCGTTGAAGGTCTGAAGCGGGATATACCCGATCCGGTTGCCGACCATGGTCGCGTATGGCACCGCCGGCACGTGGATGATCGCGCGCTTGAACGAGAGCTTCACCGGCTCGGCGACTCCGGCGCGGGCGAAGGTCACCTGGACCTTCGTCCCCGCGACGCCTCGGAGCGCATCGGACACCTGATCGATCTTCACGTTTCCCGCCGGCATCGTGTCGACGCGGACGATCCGGTCACCCTCCTGCACGCCCCCCTCCTCCGCCGGCGTGTTCGGAAAGATCCGCGCGACGACGATGCTCGTACCGGCACCGTTTTTCTGCTCCTCGAGCAGCATGCCGACACCGCCGTAGCGGCCGCCGACGCTGCGATCGAACACGTCCTTCTCCTTCGGCGCGAGCAGCTCGCTGTACGGGTCGTTGAGCTCGCGCACCAGTCCGGTGGCGGCCTTCTCGAACACTTCGTTCCCCTGTAGCGAGTCGACGTAGCGGTTGGCGACGATCGACAGCACCTGGTCGAACAGGCGCGGCGTGGCCTTCGCGGGCGACTGTTGAAGGAAGAAGCCGCCGGCGACCATCGGGATCAGGAGCAGTGAGGCGACGGCCGCGGTACGTGGGCGAAGCATTCGAACGACCTCGAATGAAAAAAGAACCCGGACAGCGGAAGGCCGCCCGGTCAGGAAGAATCTAAGGCAAACGTCGATGAGCTGTTAGACGGGGGTGGACGGAAGAAGGTTGCGCGGCCCAGTATTGCGGCATGCATCCATCCCTCCGCGTCCCCATCGCCGCGCTCCTCCTCGCCGCCTGCGCCGCTCCGCAGCCCTCCGCGTCGCCTTCGCCGGGCACGGACGACTCCCACGGCCGGCTACCGACCGGTGTACGTCTCGACCCGGCCGGAGCGCTGCACGACGTCGGTCCGATGCCGCTGGCGATGGTGAGCGCGCCCGACGGCGATCGGGTGGTCCTCCTCGTCAATGGTTGGCGCGAGGAAGGGATCCAGGTCGTCGAGCGATCCAGTGGACGGGTTCTGCAGACCATCGACCTGCCGGCGGTCTTTCTCGGTCTCCGCTTCGCCCCCGACGGGCGCTCGTTGTACGTCTCGGGAGGGAACGGCGACGTCGTCTACCGCTTCGACTGGAGCGCCGGCGCGGCGACGCTGCGCGACAGCATCCTCCTGCAGCCGAAGGCGACGACGAGGGCCAACGGTGTCCGCTACCCTGCCGGCATCGCCATCTCGCCGGACGGGAAGACGATGTACGTCGCCGAGAATCTCGCGGACTCGCTCGCGGTGGTGGATCTCGGCTCCGGACAGGTCGTCCAGCGGATCGGGACCGGCCGTTACCCCTACGCCGTCGTCGCCACCCGCGACGGCTCGGTGTACGTGTCCAACTGGGGGGGCTGGGAGGTCGGCAGCTACCTCCCCACCGAAGGCGGTCGCCTGCGCGCCAACGGTGAGATCAGGGTCGGCCGGCACCCGTCCGCCCTGCTCCTCAACTCCCGGAACAACCGGCTCTTCGTCGCCACCGCCAGCACCGACCGGGTGGTCTCCGTGGATCTGGCGCGACGGCGAGTGATCGGCGTTCTTCTCGATCCGCCCCCCGCGGGGCCGGGCGAAGGAAGCACCCCGAGCGCCCTCGCGCTCTCCGCCGACGACGGCCGCCTCTTCGTCGCCGAATCGGACGCCAACGCGGTCGCCGTCTTCGACCTCGCCCCCTCGTCCAGCGGCACGGCGACGGCCACCGGGGATGACCGTCTGGTGGGACGGGTTCCGGCCGGCTGGTATCCCACCGCGGTGCTGGAGCGGGGCGACACCCTGCTGGTGGTCTCCGGCAAGGGGCGCGGCACGCGGCCCAATCCGGACGGACCGCAACCCCTCCCGTCGAGGGTGCATCGCGGGCCGAACGGTCCGAACACGACGGAGAGCCAGATCAACGGCTCGTTCCTGAGCGTCGCGCTCGGCCGCGCCGATGCGGCGACGCTGGACCGCTACTCGGCGCGGGTCGCGCAGGCGAACGGCTGGACCGCCCCGCGGTCGGCCGCGCGCGGTTATCCGCCATTCGAGCACGTCGTCTACGTCGTCAAGGAGAACCGCACCTACGACCAGGTGCTCGGCGACCTCGGGCAGGCCGACGGCGACACATCGCTCGTGCTGTTCGGCCGCGACGTGACCCCGAACCAGCACGCGATGGCCGAGCGGTTCGGGCTGTTCGACCGCTTCTTCGTGAACGCCGAGGTGAGCCCGGACGGCCACAACTGGTCGATGGCGGCGTACACGACCGACTATCTCCAGAAGACGGTGCCGCTGAACTACTCGGGACGCGGCCGCTCCTACCAGTACGAGGGGGCTGGGTTCGCGGGCCGCACGACCATCTCCGACGACGACGTCGCCGCACCGGCTCGTGGCTATCTCTGGGATCTCGTGCAGCGGAAGGGGATCACCTTCCGGAACTACGGCGAGTTCGTCGTGCCGTCGAGCGCCG
>JBIOHU010000160.1:0-4934 GCA_044449225.1 Gemmatimonadales bacterium
GTCGGCGACGGCGCAGCTCTCGCGCGTCAATCTCTCGTTGCTCAAGCCGCTCGAGCTGACGCGGATCAAGGCGGCGCCGCAGCCCTTCGCCGCGTTCAGCGCATCGGCGGAGTCGCTCCGCGACTCCATCGTCGTGTCGATCGTGAAGACCCAGATCGGGACCCGCTACGTGCACGGTGGCTCGTCGCCGACGAGTGGATTCGATTGTAGTGGACTGGTGAAGTACGTCATGGCAGCGTTGCACGTGGCGCTGCCGCGGACTGCGGCGCAGCAGGCACAGTCCGGCCTCGCGCTCGGCCGCGACACGACCGGTCTCCGGCCCGGTGATCTGC
Source organism: Gemmatimonadales bacterium (assembly GCA_044449225.1). Lineage (GTDB taxonomy): Bacteria > Gemmatimonadota > Gemmatimonadetes > Gemmatimonadales > Gemmatimonadaceae > AG11. The sequence continues at coordinate 333 of JBIOHU010000160.1, forward strand.
TCACCTTCGGCAAGGGAAGGAGGGGTGGCGTGAGCCACATCGGGATCTACATCGGTCATGGCCGCTTCGTGCACGCCAGCAGCGTGGCCGGCCGTGTGATCGAGAGCCCGATCGATCGGCCGCCGTCACCGTTGATCAAGGTCTGGCGCGGCTCTCGTCGGGTGGTCGCCGGCGCCGACTCCCGCCCCAACGTCAGCGCAGCCACCCGCGGCGACAGCTAACGCGGCTGGCGCGGAATCAGGGCGCCGTCGGTGTCCACCCGTGCCGCGCTCGCCGGCAGATCCACCTGCCCCAGCGAATCCACGATCGCGAGCGCGCGACCCGAACGGTCACGGGCGATCACGCCGACCGCGCGCTGCACCGTGGGTATGATCGTCGCCGCGGCGACCCGTCCCGTCGTGTCGACGGTCGCGCACAGTACCACGCCGCGATCGAGCGGCTCCCCCAGGACGAACGGCCCGTACGTGAGCAGGTTGCCGAGCGAGTACGCGATCAGCGCGCCGTTTCTGGTCCACTCCATCGCACGCAGGACGTGCGGGCCGTGCCCGATCACGAGCGTCGCACCACCGCGCACCGCCGCCTCGGCGAAGGCGACCGGATTGCCGCGGTCGATGCCGAGGAAGACCTCCGTCGAGTCCTCGACGTGCTGCGCGCCGATGCCCTCCGCTCCGAGGTGCATCGTCACAATGACGATGGGGTAGCGATTCGCCGCCCGCGAGACGTAGCGGCGAACGGCAGCGGTGTCGCGCACGTCGGGGGTGTCGCTGGATGTGTAGAATCCGAGCACGGCGATCGTATCGCCCGCCGGAGTCGGCACCAGAGTGGGCAGCGTATCGTCGCCGGTGACGAGGACTCCCGCACGCTCCAGCGCCTCCACGGTGCGGAGGTGACCGGGAAAGCCGGCGTCGCGGGAATGGTTGTTCGCCACGTTGCCGATCATGCGCGCCTTCGGGGCGATGGACCGCAGCGCTGCGGCGGCCGCGATGGGCGCGCGAAAGGCGAAGCAGTTCCGCTCGCGCCGTCTGCACTTCGACGGCGTGGGGCCTTCGCCGATCGCCGATTCCACGTTCACGAGCACGAGGTCCGCGCCGCCGAAAAGGATCCGTAGCGGCGCGACGAGGGAGAGGGGATCGTCGGAACGGTGGAATTCCCGCCGCATTCGCCTCGATGCCTTTCTCGCCCATGCCGTATCGAGATTCGTCCCAAGGGTGACGTCGCCGCCCGCGCACACGCGCACCGGCCCGTGCACCGGACGCGGCACGAGGGTATCGGTGCGCGTCGCTGGCCGAGCGAGATCGACGAAGGGGCCTTGGGCGGCACGGCGCTCGGCCGCCGCCGCCTCCCTCGCCCGAGCGTCACGCTCGGCGCGCGCCATCACCGCCCGTGCGCTATCGGCCCGGGCTGACGACTGCTCGGCGGCGGTCGGCTCGCGCTCGGGAGCCGGTGCTGGCGTGGGCGCGGGAGTGCACGCCGTTGCCGCGAGCATCGCGGCGCCGAGCAAACCGGAGAGCGGCGAGCGAATGGAGAGGCGGATGCTCATCGGAAGAATCTGCACGCTCGCTCCCCGATTGTCAGGACGACGCTGCGTCGTCGTCAGCTGATCGCCGGACTGATGAACCGCTGCACGATCGCCACCACGTCGCCCCGGTCGAGAGGCTCGTCGAATGCCTCCGAGCCGGCATCGGCATCGGGGAACTGGCCGGCCAGCGAGGCGACGTCCATGCCCACCTGCGTCGTGTTCGCTTCGCTCGGCGACGACGTGGTGTTCGAGCCGGCGCCGTAGATCGCATCGAGCGTGGCGATCGCCGGCGCCGGTTCTCCGCCCACGGCCCCGGCCGCGCTCGCGCCGCCACCGCGGATGGTTCCGCTCAACCGGACGATCGCGGCCGCACCCGACTGTCGGCGAATCCGCCGAAGGCGCGCGGCGTGGCGCCCCTCCACGGAGTGGATCCGCATCGCTACCTCGAGCGTGGCGCCGTCTGCCAACACGCTGCCGAGCTGCCCTGCGTAGGCGCGCGCTCCGACGTCTTCCACCGCCTGCGCCAGCTCCAGCAGGGCGCCGAAGTCGGTCGCCGCGGCGGCGAAGGGACCGTCGCCCGCGCCTCGGCCGCCGGTGAAATCGAAGCTCGACGCGTCGAGTCCGAGCGCGTTCGTCGCGCCGAGCTTGGCGAGCGCGGTCACGTGCGCCGCTTCCTGCCGCTGGATCTGATCCAGCGAGGCCGCCGTCGTCGGCGCCGCCACTACGAGCGCGCGCACCGGAGCGAACGAGTCATTCTGCGACGTCGAGTCGCTCCGGCCCAGAACCGCCTTGTAGAACTCGTTCGAGAAGATCTCGAACGTGAGGAGGAATTCGAGCGCGTCCTGAATCGCCGCGCCCGACGAAACCGCGACCGAGCGGGGCTTGTTCTCGAGTACGATCGGGCTGGATGCCGTGTCGACGAGATTCAGCGCCAGAACCGCCGTGAGCACGGCGTCGGGCTCCGCCGTCGTATCGAGTCCGCTCGAGTCCACGATGTCGTCGCCGGCGAAGAATCGTCCGGCGCCTCCGGACCGCTGATCGACCATATCGCGGATTGCCGCGGCATGGCGCGCCTCGACGGAGGCGATCTTCCGCGCCAGAACGAGGTTGTTCGCCGACGACAGATATTGTCCGGCGCCGTCGTACGCCGATACGCCGGTATCCTCCAGCAGACGAGAGGAGGCGAGTAGCGCGTCGGCGGACGCGGTCATCGAGGCGAGGGTCGACGTCCTGAAGGTAATCGGAGGAATCGCCGCGCTTCCGAGCAGGTGCGCGAGCAGCGCGCGATGGATCTCCTCGTGCTTGTGCAGGTCGGAGAACACCTCCTGCTCGCCGCTATCCAGCGAGCTCCAGCCCGGCGACGTGAGAGCCGCGGTGTAGAACGCGGCTTCTGCCTGCTCGAGCGCATAGAGATAGTTGAGGAGACCCGCGTCGCTCGCGAGGTCGAGCCGGAAGGCGCCGCCGCCCGGCCTGGTGATGTCATCCGAGTCCCCGCAGGCCGAGAACACGCCCGGCAGCAGCAGCGCGCCGCCGGCGATGCCGACCCAGGCGAGGAAGCGTCGTCGCGTCGCGGGCCGCAGCAGCTCGTCGCCGCTGCCGATCAACGGATCAGGACTGCTCACGCGCCGCCGATGTCAGTCGTTCGGACGGGCGTTTCCGCCGTCCACGACGTAGCGCCAGCTGCCGTCGCGCTGCTTCCGCCACACGGTGAGATACTTCGAGTAGCGCACCTCAGCCACGCCGTCGGGGCGTTTCCCGGTAAACACGGCGTTCCCCGCCGTGTAGCCGAGATCGCCCGATCGCGCCACCTCGCCGACCACCGGGTGCCACGTGAGCTGGCTGTCGTCGTTCGTCGGACCGAACGCCTCGCGAATCGCCTCCGGGCCGGTGATGAACTCGCCCGGCGTGGAGAAGATCTGCGCATCGTCGGCGGCGTACTCCTCGAAGGCGCGTCCGGTGCCGAGCCGCATCGCCGTCCGGGAGAACTCGATGTCCGCGACCCGAATGTCATCGAGCGGCCCGCGAGCCCGCTGCATCGACACGTCGGCGAGCGCCGAGTCGACGGCTGCTCGCGGGAGAGCGAGCGCGGCGGGCGGAGCGCCGTAGGTCTCGGCGTAGGCAGCGATCTTCCATCCGTCGGACTCGCGGCGCCAGAACGCGATGTAGCGGTCGAGCCGGATCGATGGCGCCAGAGCCGTTGGCGACGGGACGCCGTATACCGCGTAGCCGTAGCTGTATCCGCTGCGGCCGTCGGAGCTCGCTTCGGCGCGTACCGGCTGCCAGCGCACGGTCGTGCTGGACCCGAGCGATTCCGCCGCGACGATCGCCTGCACCGCGCCGCGACCGCGCACAATCGGCAGGCCGCCGCGCAGGTAGACGACGTCGAGGGTGAAGACGGTGGCGAGGCCGGGAGCGAAGCCGAGTGCAGCGACGGAATCGGTGCGGCCGAGGTCGGCGCGCAGCAACGCGTCGTGCGCCTCTTCGGCGCCGGAGAGCGGGGCGAGGAGTGACGCCCCCGCGAAGGGCGCGCCCGGCATCCTCGATCCGCCGTGGCAGCCCGCCAGGAAGACTGCCGTCAACACGACACCGGAAAGTGTCCGCACGCCCTCGCTCCCTCGCGCCGGGTGGTGATCCGAGGGCAATCGAGCCCTCGCTCTGAGACTACAGCCAGCGCGGACCCGGCGCTACCTCTGCGCCCCTCGCGCCGGCGTATAGATTGCCTTCCGACCATTCATCCGTCGCGGCGCGCAGGGCGCCGGCGGCCTTCCCGACGCTGTGACGACACCACGCAAACGATCGACGCGCCGAAAGGGGCGCGGCACGGCGCAGGCACAGCTCACCTCGAGCTCGACGAGCCGCACCGCGTACGCGGAGACCAAGCGCTGGCTGCTCCAGCAGCATGGTCCGGTCTGCGCCTACTGCGGCCGGCGGGTCGCCGCCAGCACCGTTACCCTCGATCACGTCGCGCCGCGCCGCGGTCGGAGTGCGTACGACCGGCGCGACAACCTCGTGCTCGCCTGCGAGGATTGTAACGGCGCGAAGGCGGACATGCCGATCCTCGCCTTCCTCCTTCGCAAGCGCGA
>JBIOHU010000161.1:0-4836 GCA_044449225.1 Gemmatimonadales bacterium
GAGGTAACTGCCGTTGACGCAGTAAACCATTCACCATTCACCATTCACCTCTCACCGGTTTTTGTGAGAGGCACGCGAAGTTGTGGCAGAACAGCTCGTTCGGCGCCAGCCTGTCGCCCAGCGCGCCGGCGACGTTGAGCGCCGCGTAGAGCGGCGCGCCGGCGCGGCCGAGGACGCCGTAGGCGAGGAAGTTCAGGACCTGGAACAACGTCAGCACGCTGCCCCCCTGGGCGAGCAGCGTCACCGGCTCCAGCCCCGCCTCGCGGCAGAGGTGGGCCATCCCTTCCTGGGTGTAGCGCCAGTTGTCGGTCGGATGCGGATGGTAGAACCAGACGTGCGGCGCCGACACGATGAGATGCCCGCCCGGACGCAGGATGCGGTGAATCTCCCGCATCGCCGCCCATGGGTTCATGCAGTGCTCGATCACCTGGGTGCACAGCACGAGGTCGAAGCTCGCGTCGGGAAGCCCGGTGGCCTCGGCGGTGCCGGCGTAGTCGGCGCCGCCGTCGCGCGTGATGTCCAGCGTCTTGACCTGATATCCGCGCGACGCCAGCACGTTGCCGTACGGACTCTTGTCGCTGCCGAGGTCGAGCGCCGTCGCCCGCTTCCCATCCGGCAGCTCGGCGAGCAGCGCGCGGATGTCCCGCGACAGCCGGCTCAGCGTCAGATAGTCGTACTGCCACCGGCTCGGGTCCACGCGGTCCTCGACCGCGTGACGCGACTGCTTCCCCGACTGGACGGCGCGGAACCCGTCGCGCATGTGCTGCAGGTCGATTCGCATCCTAGCCTCTGGCTTCTGAGCTCGCGCTTCGACTCGATGCTCGGTCGATGACTTCGCGATAGACTCGCTCGTATCCCGCAACGCTCGCATCCCAGCTCCACTGTCGTTCGGCCCAGTCGCGGCCCGCGGCGCCGAGCGCAGCGCGTGCAGCCGGATCGGCCGCCAACGCCGCCAGCCTCGGCGCCACCTCCGCCGGAGCGTCGCAGGCGACGACGAGCTCGCGCGGGAGCAGAGGGCGATAACCGTCGTCCCAGAGGAGCACGACCGGCACTCCCGACGCGATGGCTTCCTGCACGGAGAGGGGAAATCCCTCGCCGGTCGCCGGGTGTACCATCAGATCCACGCAGGCGAACAGATCGGGCATTCGCTGGTACGGGAGCTCGCCGAGGTCGATCACCCGCTCGGCTTTCAGCTCGCGAGCGGCGCCGCATACCACCAGGGTGTAGTCGTCGCGCGGCGCGGCGAGGGCGACGTCGAAGTTTTTCTTCGCGCTATCGCGCCCCACGAAGAGCGCGAGCACCTCGGTCTCCGGCAATCCGAACGAGCGCCTGAGTGCGGGCCGCTCCGCATCGCCACGCGGCCGATAGCCGGCGCCGTCCACGCCATTGCCGATGAACTGCACCTCCCGCCCGTACCGCTCGACGAGCCAGTCATGTACCCGCGAGCTGAGCGCGACGACTGCATCGCTGCGGCGCACCGTGCCGTCGCCGATCGTCCTCCACGCCAGCCGCTGTACGGCGTTCACGGCGGAGGAATACTCCACGAACCCGACATGCTCCGTGAGCACGAACGGCGCCGTTGCTCGCCGCGCCGCGCGCCGCGCCAACAGCGTCTGGGCGTACAGCGCGCCATGCGCGTGCACCACGTCGGCGTTCGCCGTCGCGGCGAGGGCGCGCCGGATTCCCGGCCCGAGGGGCAGCGGATATGGAATTCCCCGTCGCTCGACGAACTGGGACACCGGCAACCGGTGCACCTCCAGTCCGTCCTCCTGCGACACTCCGACGGCGTCGCCGTGGGCGGAGCTCACGATCACCACGTCGTGCCGGTCGGCAAGGCGGCGCGCGAGGTTCCAGACCACGACCTCCACCCCGCCGGGATGGGGGAGATAGTCGTGGCAGAACATCGCGATCCTCACATCCTCACCGCGCCACGTCCAGGAACCGCGAGTTCGCCTCATCGTAGATGTACGGATGCCGATTCGGCGCCCGCTTCACCAGCTCCTCGCTCTCCGGACCCATCTCGTACACGATCCACGCTGGCGCATGCTCCCAGTCGGCGCGGTTCATCGTCAGGCTCCGGTGTGCGGAGTGCTGCGGCCCGTATCGCACGAACACCATCACCGGCTGGTGCGGCAGCTGCGCCACCGCCGCCTCGAACTGCCGCCGCTCGAGGGTGTTCGCCGCCAGCCAGGAGTGAGTCGTCGCCGCCGTCCCCAGCACTGGGAGCAGCAGCAGTACGCTGCAGGCGAGCGACGCCAGCATGGCCCGCGGCATCAGCACGTGGCGCGGCAGGCGCCGTCCCGACCACTCCCCTCCCATCACCCGCAGGATCCCCGACAGGCCGAGCGCGGCGAGGAACACCAGCACCGGCTCGACCTCGAGGTAGTACACCGTCCACCGCGGCCAGGTGGGATGGGCCAGATACGCCACGAAGGTCACGCCCATCGTCGCCACCGCGACCCACCCCGCCATCGGCAGCACCACCAGCCCGAGCACTGCCATCCCGAGAAAGATCAGATTCGGCGGCGGAAAGGTCGCATCCGCGAACGCCGCGGCCCGCAGCCGCGCGTCGTGCGGCAGGTTCGCCAGCGTGTGCTCCTTCTCCGTCTGCAGCAGGCTGACGTTGATCGCCGCCACGTCGGGCGGGGGAGTCAGCCGCGGCTTCTCGCTCACCGTCCCGAAGTGCGGAAAGTCGAACGGCATGTAGTCGTGCATGTACTCCGCCTGCGGCATCCGTCGCCAGTCACCGAGCGTTCCCCACGCCCAGAGCGGCAGCACGGCGACGACGCAGGCTCCGACCGCGATCGCGGCCACGAGGTCGCGCCACCGGCGGTGCTTCCAGACGTCGCGCAGCACCACCCACGCGATCGGCAGCGCGAAGGCGACGGCGCTCCACGGCCGCGTGATCGCGCACCAGCCGAGGGCGAAGGCGACGCCGAGCAGCCAGCCCCGCCGCCGCGAGTCGCGCCAGCGCCAGAGACAATACCATGCCGCCACCAGCATCGTCCCCGACGTCGTCTCGGAGAAGTAGCTCGACGAGTACCGCGACTCGTCGTTGCCGAGATAGAGGAGGACGACGGTGAGCAGCGCCGTCATCGAGTCGCTCAGCCGCCGCGCGAGGGCGAACACCAGCCCGATCCGCATCGCGTTGAGCAGAAACACGATCAGCGCCGGCGCGCCGACGAGCACGCCGAGCGCGAGCAGCAGCGAGTGGCCCGGCGCATACTTCGCCGCCAGCACCGGCGTCACCAGCACGTGAGCCTGGCCGAAGAAGGCGGGCAGCGGCGGCGCCGGCGACGCCCAGCGTCCCATGGCGAAGATCTGCGCCTGCAGCAGGTACGCCACCTCGTCGTGGTCGAGCGGCATCGACTGCGAGCCGCGCCAGACGAGCCAGGGCACCACCGCCCACGCCAACCCGACCGCCGCCGGCACCCACCATCCGTCGAGGGCCGTCACGGCATGCGGCGAGTACCGGCGCAGCAGGAGCGCCAGGAGGCACGCCGCCAGAATGGCGATCGGGATGAACATCAGTTGGATCGCGGAGAGGGGCGAAGAGAGGCGCTACGCGCCCTTCTCCTCGTGGTAGACCATGTCGAGGTTGACGTCCCAGAGATTGCTCTGATCGGTGCGCCCCTCGAGGATGTTGTCCACCGCCATCATCGCGGTGAGCATGCTGTGGTCCTGGTTGTTGTACCGGTGCATGCCGTTCCGCCCGATGAGGAAGAGGTTCGGGAGCGACGCCGCCCACTTCTGCACCACGTCGAGCCGGTCGTAGGTCCCGAAATACGCCGGATAGGCCTTCGGCATCCGCAGCACGCAGCCGTCCAGCACGTCCTCTGCCTTGATGAAGCCGATCCGCTCCAGCTCCAGCGTGCCGAGCTTCACGAGGTTCTCGTCGGGAGTGCGCCAGAGCACGTCGCCCTGGCTGACGAAGTACTCGAGCCCGATCCACACCGTGTTCTGCCGGTCGGCCACCATGTAGGGACTCCAGTTGTTGAACACCTGGATGCGCCCCACCTGCACCCCGCCGTCCTGGACGTAGATCCAGTTGTCGCTCACCCGGTCGGCCGGCTGGCGTCCCTTCACCTGCACGTGGAGCTTCTTCAGCAGCAGCCCCACCGTCAGGAAGTCGCGGTACTGGAGCCCCTCGGCCACCTCGCGCACCTCGGCTGGCGGCGGCGGCGACGTCTGCTTCACCAGCTCCTTGACCGGCATCGTCGAGAAGAAGTAGTCGCACGCCACGCGCTCGCGCCGGCGGGTCTGCTCGTCCTCGATCTCCACCTCGCGCACGCGGCCCCCTTCGGTCGTCACGCCGACGACGCGCTGGCCGAAGCGGATCTCCCCGCCGCCCTTCGTCACCTCGGCGGCGACGGTCTCCCACATCTGGCCCGGTCCGTACTTCGGATAGAAGAAGCGGGTGATCAGGCTCGTCTCGCGGTCCTCCTGCGCCTTCTTGAAATCGCTCGACAGCAGGTCCTTCACCGCATGCACCACGGCGCGCTTGAGCGAGAGCCCCTTCACCCGCTGCGCTCCCCAGTCGGCGCGGATCTCGCTGCACTTCACCCCCCACACCTTCTCCGTGTAGTCGCGGAAGAAGGTCTCGTAGAGGCGGCGACCGAAGCGGTTGATGAAGAAGGAGTCGAGGAAGCGCTCGTCGCGGCGCGGCAGGAGCTGCGCCTTGCAGTAGCTCGCGGCGATCAGCGCCGTGTTCACGAGGCCGAGCCGGCGCGCCACGGTGAAGGTGATGCCGATCGGGTAAGGGAAGAAGTGGCGCTTGTAGTAGATGCGAGACAGCCGCGGCCGGTGCAGCATCACCTCGTCGTCGACCTCCGGATC
>JBIOHU010000162.1:0-4755 GCA_044449225.1 Gemmatimonadales bacterium
CGACGAGTACACGAAGGGACGCTACGGCGCCGTGCGAACGAAGGACTTCGAGCACTGGGAACCGTTCTCGGACTCGTTGAAGACTCCGCGCGGCATCCGCCACGGCTCGGCGTTCCTCGCGCCGGAGTCGGTGCTCCAGGGACTGCTCGCGCTGGACTCGACGCACTAAAACGGTGAATGGTGAAGGGTGAAGGGTGAATGGTGAAGACGTGAGACGTCGTTGACCATTCACCCTTCACCCTTCACTATTCACCGGTAGTTGCGCCGACCTTCACCATCACGACGCCGTGCCGCGGGACGACCACGGAGTATTCGTCGCGCTTCGTGCCGAGGTCGGTCTGGCGCCAGAGATCGCGCACGGGCTGACGGCCGGCGAGACCGAGGTCGGCCCACCTGACGGTGACGGTGCGCGGGACGAGATCGCGGTTGAACAGCCCGACCGCCATCGTTCCGTCGGCGAGGGGGCGCGCCCAGACTTCGGTCCGGCCCTCCTGGAGGGTTCGTCCCGCCGCCTTTCCAAGCGGATCCTGATCGACGGCGAGGATCTCCGGATTGCCGAGCAGGTTCGTCGTGAAGCTGTCGATCTGCGAGAGGTCGGCACCGATGATCAACGGCGCGGCCTGCAGCGCCCAGAGGCTGATGTGGGTGAGCTGCTCGTCCGGCGTGAGATGGGTGTCGCGGAGGGTACTGCCCCAACCGAGCTTCCCGACGACGAGCATGTCGGTGTCGTTCCAGTGTGACGGGCCGGCGTAGCGCTCGTGCCCCGTCTGTGCGAAGCCGATGCCCGACATGCTCGACCACGAGTCCGAGATGTCGCCGGTCACGCGCCACAGGTCGCCGCCGACGTCGGCCCCCCAGGTCCATACGTCGCCCCACCCGTACTGGCAGAGCGAGAAGACGAGGTCGCGGTCGAGCGAATCGAGGATCCCCCGCATCAACCGATACGGCTTCTGCAGCTCGTCGAGCGGCGGCATCCCGCGCTGCTGCGGCAGCGTCTCCGAATAGCTGCACCAGTCGTACTTGATGTAGTCGAAGCCCCAGTCGGCCCAGCTCTTCGCGTCCTGTGCCTCGTGCTGCCAGCTTCCGGCGAAGCGCTGCTGGCAGGTGCGCGGCCCAGGCGACGAGTAGATGCCGATCTTGAGACCCTTCGAGTGGATGTAGTCGGTGAGCGCCTTCATGTCGGGGAACTTCTCGTTCGACGTGATCTTCCCGCTCGCGTCGCGCGGGCCCTCCCAGGCGTCGTCGATGTTCACATACGTATAGCCCTGCGCCGCGAGGCCGCTGCTGACCAGTGCGTCGGCCGCCTTGCGCACCTTGGCGTCGTCCACCGTCGGTCCCCACACGTTCCAGGAGTTCCAGCCGAGCGGCGGGGTGAGCGCCAGCTCGTGCTCGCCGCCGACGATGGTGAGCACTCCCTTCGCGCTGCCGGCCGGTCCGGTCACCGTGACTCTCACCGGCGTGCGTCCGGCGCTACGGAGTGCGCCGGTGATGATGCCGGTGTGCGGATCGAGGCGCAGTCCCGCCGGCAGCCCGGCCGTCGCGTAGACGAGCGGTCCTGCCCCCGAGGCGGGAATGCGGAAGAGGAAGGGACGGCCCGGCGTCGCGCCGGTGACGCGGGGACTGTTGATGCGCGGCGCGCGAGTACGGCTCGCCGCGATCACCGGCGCCGCCGGGATCGGGGGGGCGACGGTCGATGGACGGACGGAACCGTCGGCCATGACGATCGCCGCGCCGCCCCAGTCGGCGTAGTCGTCCATCGCGCCGTCGCCGCCGTCGGTCACGTAGAGGATCATCTGCCGGCCGCCGGCGAGGTCCACCGACACTGGCTTCGCCGGATCACCTGCTTTCACGATGCCGCTGTCGAATCGCTTCGTGCCGTCGACCCAGACCTCGAAGCTGACGGAGCCGCGGCCGCTCTTGCGGATGTCGTCGATGCCGGCGTTCGCGACGAAGCGCCGTGCCTTGCCATCGAGATCGATCCAGAGCTCCGAGTTCGCGGTCACGCCGAGGCCGTGCGGATAGACCACGCCGCCGAGGGTGATCGGCGCGTCCGGCACTGCGGGCCTCGTGCCGCGCGCCGGACGTCCGCCGAACGCGGACAGGCCGGGCCGCGGCTCTCGGCCGCCGATCGCCTTGCCGAGGTCGAGCGCGTCGACCCAGACGGCGTTCGCCGGGGGCGTCGGTCCGGCGATCCCCGCCGTGGCCTGGGCGCGGGCTGCGCCGGCGGGAGCCAGCAAGAGGAGCAGCGCGGAAACGGCGGCGACGTGCGGACGCGAACTGTTCATCGGTGTCTCGGGCAGGAGTGCGCGGGGGCGAGGCCAATCGTATAATGTATCCGTCACGCTCCCCCCTTCCGCAAGCACACCATGTCAGACCCGGTCTCCCGCCGCGATGCGCTGAAGCGGCTCGGCACGATCAGCGCCGGCTTCGCCCTCAGCGGCAACATCCTCCGCGATGGAGCGATCCTCCGCCGCACTGCCGGCGACCTCGTCGTCGCCGGTCGCCCGGTGGAGATCGCGATCGCGTCGATCAGCGCCACGACGGTGCGGCTGACGATTCGCCCACTCGTGAACGATCGGACGTTGCCCCTTCCCGACACCGGCGAGCTCGCGCCGACTGCATCGGTCCTCGTCTCGCGGCAGCGTCGCGCGTCGGCGACGTCGGCGCGGCTGCATGTCCGCGATCTCGTCGTCATCGTCGAGGACGGACCACCGCGAATCCGCGTCGAGACCTCGACCGGGCGAATCGTCCAGCAACTGACCTTCGACGCGGTGAAGCCGGACATGTCGTTCTCGCTCGGCGACGCACCCCTCCTCGGCCTTGGCGAGGGAGGGCCGCAGTTCGACCGGCGCGGCAGCTCCGACCGGATGGTGAACGGCGAAGGACACGCGCAGCTCGCCACCAACGGTACTCGCGCCCCGATCCAGTGGCTCGTCGGCACCGATGGGTGGGGGATGTTCATCCACCAGCCGCGCGGCGCCTTCGAGTTTTCTTCGACTGCGGGACGTTTCACTCCGCCCGCCGACGCGGCGCTCCCGTACGACGTCTTCGTCGTCTCGTCGCGGGAGCCGGCGGTCATGATGCGCGAGTACGCGCGCATCACCGGACTGCCGGAGATGCCGCCGCTCTGGGGCTTCGGCTATCAGCAGTCGCATCGCACCCTCGCCGGCCCAGAGGAGATCGCGGCGGTCGCCCGCACGCTGCGCGAAAAGAGACTGCCGTGCGACACGCTCATCTACCTCGGCACCGGGTTCTCGCCGTCGGGATGGAACACGAAGAACGGCGACTTCGATTGGAACCCGGCCAACTTTCCGCAGCCGAAGCAGCAGGTCGCCGCCCTTCACGCCGAGCACTTCAAGGTGGTGCTGCACGTCGTCGTCGAGGGCCGCCGCCTCACCGGCACGGTGAGCGATCCGTGCACCGCCGCTCCCTTGCCGAGCGGCCAGACGGCCGACGGCCACTGGCCGCGCGAGCGGCAGGTCGCCTGCTACTGGCCGTCGCACCGCGCCGTGATGACCGACGTCGGCATCGATGGATGGTGGCCCGATCAGGGCGACGGCTACGATGGGCCCTCGGAGATCGCCCGCCATCGCATGTACTGGGAGGGCACCCAGCAGCTTCGCCCGAACCAGCGCCCCTTCGCCCTGCACCGTAATGCTGCACCCGGCGTGCAGCGCTACGGCGGCTTCATCTGGTCGGGCGACATCGCGTCGCGATGGGAGACGCTGAAGACTCACGTGGCGGTCGGCATCAACACGGCGCTCAGCGGCATGCCCTACTGGGGTACCGACATCGGCGGCTTCTATCCGACGAAGGAGTACACGGGCGAGCTGTTCGTGCGCTGGTTCCAGTTCGCCGCCTTCTGCCCGCTCTTCCGCTCGCACGGCCGGAACTGGCATCTGCACCTGCCGTGGGGATGGGATGGCGGCGACGGCGGTCCGGATGAGACACGCAACTTCAAGGTCGACCCGGCGGAGATGCACAACGCCGCCGTCGAACCGATCTGCCGGCAGTATCTCGAGCTGCGCTACCGGCTCCTTCCGTACCTGTACACCGCCGTTCGTGAAAGCCACGACACCGGCATGCCGATCATGCGCGCGCTCTGGCTGCACCACCCGGAGGACGCGGTCGCGGTGGCGCGCGGCGACGAGTACCTCTGGGGTCGCGATCTCCTCGTCGCACCGGTCGTGGAGCAGGGCGCAACGTCGCGGCGGCTGTACCTGCCGCGCGGAAGCTGGTTCGATTTCTGGACGGAGGAGCGGGTGAACGGCGGGAGGGAGATCGACCGCGCCGTCGAGCTACGGACGACGCCGATCTTTGCTCGCGCCGGCTCGGTGATTCCGATGGCACCGGTGCGACAATACGTCGGCGAGCCGACCGACGACCCGATGACGCTCGTCGTCTATCCCGGCGCCGACGGGGAGTCGACCTGGTACGAGGACGACGGCGAGACGTTCGACTATCGCAAGGGTGCGTTCATGCGCGTGACAATGTCCTGGCACGACGCCGCGCACCGCCTGACGCTCCGGCTAGCGCCGCGATCGCGGCTGCTCGGCGCCTCGCCGCGGCGAATCGTCGTGCGACTTGCCGGCACGAAGGTCACGAGGTCGGTGAGCTTCTCCGGACGGCCAGTGGAAATCGAACTGCGGTGAATGGTAAAATGAATGGTGAATGGCGAGAGGTGAATGGTGAATGGTGAATGGTGAATGGTGAATGGTGAATGGTGAATGGTGAATGGTGAGTGGTCAACGGACC
>JBIOHU010000163.1:0-4688 GCA_044449225.1 Gemmatimonadales bacterium
TTCGCCGGAACCGAGACAGGCGCGTACGTCTCGTTCGACGACGGCGCGCGCTGGGAGAGTCTGCAGGCGAACCTGCCGCCCGTGCCGGTGACCGATCTCATCGTGCGTCACGGCGACCTCGTCGCCTCGACCGAGGGTCGTGCCTTCTGGATCCTCGACGACCTGAGCCCGCTGGAGCAGGGCGCCGAACGGAGCGTGGCGACGGAGACGAAGCTGTTCGCGCCGCGCGATGCCGTCCTCGCCGAGTGGGGCGGCGGCTCTGGCGGTGGCGTGGCGGGGGCCAATCCGCCGAGTGGCGCCATCATCTACTACGATCTCGCGAAGGGTACCGACTCCACCGCGGTGAAGCTCGAGATCCTCGATGCGACGAACACCGTGATCCGCACCATGCAGAGCAAGCCAAAGCCCGGCGAGACGGCGATCCCCGGGACGCCCGGGCTGCAGCGCGCGAGCTGGAATCTCCGCACCGATGCGCTGGACGCACCGAAGGGACTGTCGTTCTTCGGCTCGACGAACGGGTACCTCGTAGCGCCCGGCCGCTACACGGCACGGCTCGTCGTCGCCGGGAAGAGCTACACCGCGCCCTTCACGGTCAAGCAGGACCCGCGCGTCACCCTCACCGATGCGCAGGTGGCCGAGGAGCAGCGCGTGATGCGCACGATCCATGGGCGCATCGCGGAAATATTCCGCGATGCCAAGCGGCTCGATGACGTGCGCGACCAGGTGAGGGCGATCGTGGCTCACGCCGCCGACCTCCCGCAGAGTGACAGCGTCTCGACCGCAGGCAAGCAGCTCGCGGCGCGGCTCGACTCGATGAGCGTCCTGCTCGTGCAGCCGAAGCACACCAACGGGCAGGACATCATCAACTTCCCCAACGGTGTCGTGGACCAGTGGGCGTACCTGGCGGGGCAAGTGGACGGCTCGTACATGCCGGTGACGACGGGTGTCACCAAGCGGCTCGGCGACCTCGAGTCGCAGTGGACGGCGGTGCAGTCGCGGATCGACGCCCTGCTCGGCCCGCAGGTGGCGTCGTTCAATGCGCTGCTCGGCGGCAAGGCGGTGGTGATCGTGCCACACGCACCGGCGACGCCGATCATGTGAGGGCGGTAGCGGCTGTGGGCACCTGCTGTCATCCCGCACGAGCGATAGCGAGTGTCGGGACCTACTGTAACTCGCGCCGGAGCTGGCTACGATCGCCTGGACGGTAGGTCCCGACAGGGCTGCGCCCTGCGGGATGACGCTGTGGGCTGCGCCCTGCGGGATGACACTGAGGGCCTCGACCTCCCTACCGCCACCCCAGCGCCGGCGCGACGTGCGTGAGGATCGCCTCGATCACGTGCGCGTTGTACTCCACGCCGAGCGTGTTGGGCACCGTCAGCAAAAGCGTATCCGCTTCGGCGATCCCTTCGTCGCCTCGCAGCTCCTCGACCAGCACGTCCGGCTCGGCCGCATACGACCGGCCGAACACCGCCCGCATGTTGTCGATGAATCCCACCTGGTCGCTGCTCCGGTCACCACCGAAGTAGAGGTGGTCGCGTTCGTCGGTCAGGGCGAAGATCGATCGCGACACCGAGACGCGCGGCTCGCGCGCGTGTCCGGCCTCCTTCCACGCCTGCCGATATGCGCGGATCTGGCGCGCCTGCTGGACGTGAAAGGGCTCGCCCGTCTCGTCGGCCTTGAGGGTGGAGCTCTGGAGGTTCATGCCGAGCTGCGCGGCCCATGCTGCCGTCGCGTTGGTTGCCGAACCCCACCAGATCCGGTCGCGCAGACCGGGCGAATGCGGCTCGAGCCGCAGCAGGCCGGGCGGGTTCGGGAACATCGAGCGAGGATTGGGCTGGGCGAACCCCTTGCCGTTCAGCAGCTCGAGGAACTTCTCGGCATGGCGACGGCCGAGGTCCGCGTCGGTGCCGCCGTCCGGCGGCGCATAGCCGAAGTGTCGCCATCCGCCGATGACCTGCTCCGGCGAGCCGCGACTGATCCCGAGCTGGAGCCGACCATCGCTGATCAGGTCGGCCGCGCCGGCATCCTCCACCATGTAGAAGGGATTCTCGTAGCGCATGTCGATCACGGCCGTGCCGATCTCGATCCGCGACGTCCTCGCGCCGACCGCCGCGAGCAGCGGGAAGGGCGACGCGAGCTGCTGGGCGAAGTGATGGACGCGGAAGTAGGCGCCGTCCGCGCCGAGCTCCTCCGCCGCGACCGCCAGCTCGATCGACTGCTGGAGCACGTCGCGCGCGGACCGCGCGGCTGATTGGCGCGACGGGTTCCAATGACCGAAGGAGAGAAAGCCGATCTTCTTCATCGCACGATCTGCGTCACCGCCTCACCCACGCGGTCGCGGAGGGTCGCCGAGTACTCGCCCTGCATCCGGCGACGAACGCTGTCGGGCTCGAGCCGGACACCGGCGGCGGTGAGCGCCGCGCCCAGGTTCGCGAGCTGGGTGGAGTCGCGCAGCAGGAAGACCCGCATGTGCGTCCAGGGGAGCGTCGTGTCGTTCGTCGCGTACGTGGTGACGGACAGGAACGCGCCGGCCCGCTGCGCCTCGTGATCGATCGGCTCGGCATGCTCGCGGATGTACCTGGTGTACTCGTCGTACATGCCCGGCCTCGCGCGCCAGAAGTAGATCTGGGCCAGGGTGGCGCTGCCGGCATCGAGCACCGGCACGGGGGCAGCGCTCCGCGGCGCAGAGGCACAGGCCAGCGTGAGCACGGAGATGACGAAGAGCACCGGCCGGGTGATGGAGCGCATGAGCGTGTGGGGAAGGTGTGGTCCGCCAGGGTCGAGGTGCAGCGTCGTGACCGCGCCCGTATTATTATGGCGAGCGCGTCGACCTCGCGGAACGAGGCGCTTCGTCAACACCACCGACGTGCTGGACCTTCATGGTGGCTTCCTCGATCATGCCCGTGAATCATCCGAGTCAGCCTGACATCGGTGGGCCATGATCCCCGTGCGCCCTCTCCCCTTCGTGTGGCCGTATGCCGCCATCTATTGGGCGGTCTTCATCTGGGCGTTCCTGCCGGAATTCCGCATCGTCGGTCGCGCGCGACGCCAGCAGACGGCGACCGACTCGAAATCGCTGCAAGTCATCCTTGCCGTCGGGTCGTTGTCATTCTTCGCAGCCTACCCGTTGGCATTCGTGCCGGCACTGCAGTTCACTGCCGCGCACCGCGTGCCCGTGTTCGCAGCCGGCATCGGGATCATGGTCGCCGGTGCACTCCTTCGCCGCCACTGCTGGCGTCTGCTCGGCGAATCCTTCACCGGTGACGTGCGCGTGCGCGAGGACCAGGCGATCGTCAGCTCGGGAGCGTATCACTTCCTGCGGCACCCATCCTATACGGCTGGCGTGCTGCTCAATACGGGAGTCGGCGTAGCGCTAGGGAGCTGGGCGGCCGCCCTGCTGCTGGCCGTGACGTCCGTCGCCGCGTACGTCTACCGAATGAACGTCGAGGAGCACGCGCTGCTCAGCGTCATCGGGCAGCCGTACTGTGACTTCATGAGCACGCGCAAGCGCCTGATCCCGTTCATCTACTGACGGGCCGTACTGTCCTCAGGAAGGAGCCGACGTTTCTCCACTGTGACGCCGACGGCAGCAACTCCTTACGCCGCGATCGTCGTCCGCCGAAGCAGGCTTCCCGCGAATGCAAAGGCGAGCGCGAGCAGCGAGGCATACTGCGCCTGCGTCACGATGCCGATGAGGGTGATCCAGACGCCGAGGGCGAGCGCGATGGCCCACGGTCGTTGCGGGTGCAGCGCGCCCAGCACGACGGCCGGGACGATGCTGGACCTCGCGCGCGAGCTGTAGGCGATTCTGAGCGCGTAGCAGTCGCTGTTGCGTTGACGCCACACACGCTGCGGGCGTCCAACAAACCGGAAGCGGCGTCAAGCGTGTCGAGTGCCGCAAGTCTTTCCTGACGCGTTCGCGGGCGGGAGAGCATCTGGGGAGCGTGGACGTCCTTTTGCGCCGCGCGTCAGCCGCGTCCCCACGCCTGTGTCACTCCTCTCCTCCCCCAGGTCGCCATGCAACGGATCCATCGACTACTGGCCTTCGCCGTGGGTTCGGCGCTGGCCTTGAGCGCACCGGCAGATGCGCAGATTGCCACGTTCGGCTATACCAACTCCATCGTGACGTGGACGGTCCCAACCACCGGCAGCTACTTCATCGAGGCCCTCGGAGCTCAGGGTGGCAGTGGGGGCCAATTCGAGGGCGGTCTGGGTGCGCAGATCGGCGGGCAGTTTTCGTTCACGGCCGGTGACGCGCTACGGCTCGCGGTCGGCGGGAAGGGCGAGTCGAGCAGTGGTTATGGAGGCGGCAATGGCGGCGGTGGCGGCGGGAGCTTTGTCGTCGACTGGTTCGGCAATGCGCTCCTGATCGCGGGGGGCGGAGGCGGCATTGCCGCATTCGCCGATCAGAACGGCTGCGATGCGTCGACTGGCGAGTACGGCATTGCCGGTGCGGGGAATACTCCTACTTCACCATGCTCACCGAAGACGGGTAGCTTGGGCCAAGGCGGTGCCGCCGGCGCTGGTTCCTCCGGGTCCGGTGGCGCTGGCTTCTACTCCAATGGCGCCGATGACCCTGGGTATGGCACGGGTGGCGAGGATTGGGCGAATGAGTTGCACGGCGGCGTTCAGTACGGCTCCTGTGTGGATGCAGCCAGCGGCGGCTTCGGTGGCGGGGGTGCAGGCAA
>JBIOHU010000164.1:0-4588 GCA_044449225.1 Gemmatimonadales bacterium
CACGTACTCGCGGGTCGCGGCGCGCCGCCTCGACGATCTCCGGACCGATGCCGCGCGGATCGCCGAGGGTGACGGCGAGGCGCGGCCGCGCGCGCGCCATCACCGGCGGCCGGTCAGGGAGCTGCTGGCGCGACCGGCGCGGCATCCGCCGGCAGCGGCGCCGCCATCGTCAGCGCTTCCGGTCGCACCGCGACGTAGGTCTGCTTTCGCAGGGTGTCCATCAGCCGCTTGATGCCCCCTTCCTCGGCGAGCCGGGAGCGGAAGCGCTCCTTCACTTCGTCGAGAGTAAAGTCACCTCCCTCTTCCACGGCCGCGATCCGGGCCACGACCACTTTCGCCGGCACCGACGCGTTGCCGGGAATCTCGAAGGTCACGAAGTCCTTCGGATGCTTGTCGGCGAACGCCGCCTGGTACGGCGGCGGCAGCTGAGCGCGCGGGAAGGGCGTGAGCAGCGTCGTCTCCTCGCCGCTGGCAAAGTCGTGATGCACCTTGGCCAGCGAGTCGAAGGGCGCGCCCGCACGCCAGGCCGCCACGACGCTGTCCGCTTCGAGCTTGGCCCGCTCGACGTCGGCGGAATCGATCTTGGGCGCGATGAGAATGTGGCGAGCCTTCACCTCGCCCGGCTGCACCCGATCGACGCGGATGATGTGAAAGCCGAAGGCAGTCTCGATCACGGGGCTCAGTTGGCCCGGAGCGAGAGCGAACATCCAGCGGTCGAACTCCGGCACCATCCGTCCGCGCCGATTCCACCCCAGATCGCCGCCGCTCTGCTTGCTGCCCAGGTCGTCGGACTCGCGCTTGGCGATCAGCTCGAAATCGCCCCCCGCCTTAATCTCGGCGAGCAGCGAGTCGGCCTTGGCGCGTGCCTTTGCCTTCGCCGCCGCCGTCGGCTTGGGAGCGATGATGATCTGCCGCCAGGACACGCTGGCCTCGCGCTTCGGCAGAGTGGACTTGTTGCGCTGGTACGCGTCCTCCACCTCGGCATCGGTGACGTTGGCCGAGATGACCTTGCCGTCGTCGCGAAGCTTCTTGACGGTGCGGGTGATCGTCTCGCTGCGGCGCACCTGATCGGCACGGAATCGTCGGAACTCCTCCGGCGTGCCGAGACCGGCCTTCTGCAGCTCGCTGCGATACTCGGCATCGCTGGCGAAGCGGCCGCGGATGTCCTTGATCTGCTTGTCGACGGTGTTGTTCACGTCTTCGTCGGGCACCTCGATCTTCAGTTCCTTGCCTTTCTGAAGCAGCAGCTCCTCCTCCACCAGCTCCTTGACGACGACGTCGACCAGGAAGGTGTGGAACGCGGCACTGTCGGTCGGAAGCTGGGTTCCCTCCTGACGCTTGGTGAGCAGTCGTTCCTGGACGTCGGACTGGGTGATCGGCACGTCGCCGACGATCGCGACGACCCGATCGAGCGGGATCACGGTCGTCGCGGTGGTGGCCTGTGCCGGCGCAGGCACCGGAATCTGTTGCGCCGGTGCGGCGAAGGGAGCAGCGGCGAGGAGGACCGCGACGGAGACCAGTGATTGGAGGCGCATAGACTCGAAATACCCGCGGACCGGCCTCGAAGGTCCGGTCCGCTCGTTGGCGGGTGGGAGAGTCCCACCCGCGCTGGTTACGGCTTGGTCGTCGGCTTCGTCGTCGGCTTCGGCGTCGGCGCCGGTGCGGCCGGAGCCGGACCACCGGTCGCCGGAGCCCCCGTCGTTGGCGCGCCGGGAAGGGGGACCGATGACCTTGGCTGCGTGGCGGCCTTGGCGGAGTCGGCGGCGGCGCGGATCTTCGCCGCCACTTCGACGGCACGGTCGATCCCGGCGGGATTGACCGACGACTCGTACTTGTCCATCAGCACGATCTGCAGCGGCGCCGGCACCGGGATCGGCTGCGCCTGGCCGGCCACGATCTTGCCGAGGAACGCCTCGACGCGCGTCGCCGCGAGGCGCTCACGCTCGGAGACCGACTTTGCGGAATCGGCGAGCGCCTTGGGCTCGATCCCCATCTGCTGCCAGCTCATGGCGACGACCTGCGAGAAATCGTGATGCAGGCTGGCGACCTCCTCCGGGGAGAGCGCGACCTTCGCGCTGTCGGCGCGATGCAGCAGGACCTCGCGCTCCGCCATGTTGTTGACGTACTGCTTGACGAGCGAGTCCGGCGCGGCCTGGATGCGCTGCATGAGCTGCGCATTCTGCGGCGTGGCGAGGAGCACGAGCGCGAGGCGGCCGGCAGTGAGCTCGCCGCCCTTGTAGGTGGCGAGCACCTTGCCGTCCTTGCGATGATCGATCGGGTCCTTCGCCACGTCCTTCATGGTGGCGGCGGCATCGTCCTTGAGCTGGACGTTCGCCGCGGTCTGGGCCTTGGCGATGTACGTGCTCTCGGCGACCTGGCGGCTGCGGCCGGCGACCTGCTGCGCGAACTGGGCCTTCGCCTGATCCCAGGTGCTGCGCTGCACGATGTGGTAGCCGAACTGCGTCTCGATGACGGGGGAGATCTCACCCGGCTTGAGCGCGGCGACGGCGTCGGCGAACGGCTTGACCATCCCGCCGCGCGGGAAGACGCCGAGATCGCCGCCACGGGCCGAGGTGTTGTCCTGGCTGTACTTCTTCGCGAGGTCGGCGAAGTTGGCCGGAGTGACCTGGGCTCGAATGCCTTCCGCCTTCTTCCGGATGGAATCCTTGGCGGCGGGACTGGCGCCCTGCGGCACGAGGAGGAGGATGTGTCGCGCGGCGTAGAGGTCGCCCTTGGCGGCGACGTACGACGCCTCGGTCGCCGACGAGTCGACGGGCAGCTTGGCGGCGACGGACTCCATGAAGCGCCCGAGCTTGGCGTTCTCGATCATCGCTTCGGCGGCCGCATCGATCGCTTTCGGATCGTTGAGCGAATCGCCCCGCGCTGCGGCCAGACCGAGGAGCTGATACGGCACCCAGAGATCGCGCGTGACGAGCGTGGCGACGTCCTTGTTGATCGGCACCTGGAGCTTGGCCTTGCCGAGCAGCTCGCCAAGGCGCGTCACGGAAAGCTCCTGCGAGCCGGCACGGGCGACGGTGTCCACGTGTGCCGTCAGCGCGTCCTTGAGGCCACTGCAGGCGGCGAGCGTCGTCGCGCCGAGCGCGAGGACGACGAGCGAAGAGCGTTTCATTTGGGGGCGATCGATGGAAAGAATGGGGAGGGCGCGGACGTCAGACTACGGCACGCAGGGCACGCACGAGTCCTTCGAGGAGCTGGGCGCCCCCGAGCCGTGTGAGCTTGAGCGACAGCGGGTGCGCACGCCGCACGTCCGCCTGGAACTGGACTTCGTGGAACGCCGCGGACAGCCCCTTCATGCGTGGGAGCGCGGAATCCCGAAAGGTAATACGGGCCTCTTCGCCGCGCACCAGGATACCCTCGATGCCGAGTGACCCGCCGACGATCCGCAGGAGCGCCATCGAGAGCATCGCGTCGGCGGGCGCAGGCAGTGGTCCGAACCGATCCCGCAGCTCGGCGCGGAGCGCCTCGATCTGCTCCGGCGCGTCGAATCGGGCCAGGCGCTTGTACACGTCGAGCTTGGCGTCCTGCGCCTCGATGTAATCGTCGGGCAGAAAGGCCGGCAGGTCCATCGAGACGTCGGCGGGCTGGGATCTCGCTGGCGCGTCGCCGCGCATCAGTCGCTGGACGGTTTCGTCGAGCATGCGCAGATAGAGGTCGAAGCCGACGGCATGGACGTACCCCGACTGCTCGGCGCCGAGGAGGTTGCCCGCGCCGCGCATCTCCATGTCCTTGAGGGCGATCTTGTAGCCGGCGCCGAGCTCCGTGTGGTGCTCGAGCACCTGCAGACGGCGCTCGGCCTCCGGATCGACCGCATCGGGGACGAGGAGATAGCAATAGGCGCGGCGATGCGACCGGCCGACGCGGCCGCGGAGCTGGTAGAGCTGGGCGAGACCGAGATGGTCGGCGCGGCTGACGAACATCGTGTTCGCGTTCGGGACGTCGAGGCCACTCTCGACGATGAGCGTCGAGACGAGGACGTCGATCTCGCCGTTGACGAAGCGGTGCATGATGTCCTCCAGCTCGCGCTCCCGCATCTGGCCGTGCGCCACGGCGATGCGCGCTCGCGGCATCACGCGGCGAAGATGGTCCGCCGTGGCCACGATCGTCTCGATGCGGTTGTGGACGAAGAACACCTGGCCGCCCCGATCGAGCTCGCGCGAGATCCCCTCCTCGAGCAGTCCGTCGTCGGCCGGCTCGACGAAGGTGAGCACGGGCGAGCGGTCTCGCGGCGGGGTCTGCATCAGGGTCATGTCGCGCAGTCCGGCGAGCGACAGATGCAGCGTGCGGGGGATCGGCGTCGCGGTGAGGGTGAGGACGTCGGTCTCGAGCTTCAGATGCTTGAGCCGCTCCTTGTGCTTCACGCCGAATCGATGCTCCTCGTCGACGATGATCAGTCCGAGGTCGGCGAAGGCGACGTCGGGGCTGAGGAGGCGATGGGTGCCGATGACGATGTCCACCGAGCCGTCGTTGATTTGCCCGATGGACGCGTTGACTTCCTTCGTCGATTTGAAGCGCGAGAGTTCGGCAATGCGTACGGGCCAATCGGCGAAACGGTCGGTGAAGGTTTGCG